>NZ_BAABBX010000010.1:0-194875 GCF_039538245.1 Gryllotalpicola kribbensis | reverse complement strand
GCCGCTTCGAGAGAACCACCCATTGAGAACCGCCGGGCCCCGCACACCGTTTAACTGACAGACCCGCAGGCGTCGATGCGCGGGACCGTGCCGAAGGTCGAGCTGAGCGAAGACACGAAGTTCTTCCTCGCGGAGGCTGTGCAGGCGCAGGGTGCGAATCCGACGGTGGTCCCGGCGGTCGGGCCGACGCCGGGTGAGTCGGTGAAGCCGGCAGCTCAGCGGGTGCCGAAGCGCGACGAGTTCAAGGGTGTGCAGGCGCAGCTTGCTGTGCAGAAGGCACGCAAGGCGATGAGGAACGCCCGATGAGTGACTTCGCGGCTAAGGCAGCGAAGGCTGCGCAGTCCAAGGCCGCCAAGGCAGCTGCCATAAAGAAGCGGATGGACGGGGATAGCGGGGAAGAGCTCGTCACCGGGCTCATGGATTCGAAGCTCGGGCAGGGCATGCTCATGCAGGCGCCCGGGATGAAGCCGCTTGCGAAGGGGACCGACGACGAGACTGCGCAGGCGGTCATGGCCGGTGCGGCGCAGGGCGCGATGGAAGCTGGAGTGGCCTCGGGGGGTACCGCGGCGATCGGCGGCGCGATCTGGGGCGGGATCAAGGGTCTCACCAAGACGAAGAGGGGCCGGGCGATCATCGCGATGGTCTGCGTTCCGATCCTTGCGCTCCCCATGCTCGCAACCGTTGCGATCTCCCAGATGACGAGCGCCGCAGCCTCCTCCTTCTTCGCTGCGCAGCAGGAGACCCAGGAGGATGCGGCCTCTGCGCAGGGGTACACCGAAGCCCAGATCGAAGCCGCAATGAACGCGGTTGACGGGACCGATGTCCCGTGGGCGATCGCCCTCGTGTGGCAGGGCGTGACCGGTCAGCAGTTCAATGATGACACCGCCCACCAGCTCAACAAGGCCGCCCACAAACGCAACGACGACGACCTGGACCTTGACCCCTCCGACCTCGCTGACCTCGACGGCGACAAGCTCGTTCTCGCATCAGCGCAACAGGGAACCGCGAGCAAGGTGCAGGCGGTGTGGGTCCTGGCGATGCAGGACGTCGGGCTCTCGGCACAGCAGGCGACCACCGTCTACGGGCAGGCGATCGCAGTCCTCCTCGGTCAGAGCAACTCCTGCTCAACGAGCACCTCTGCGGCCGGCACCAGCTCCGTGCAACTGAACGCCTCGCAGCAGAAGAACGCGATCACCATCCTGGGCGTTGCCAAGTCCGTCGTCGGCGACACGCAGACTGGCCGGGACGCGGCGGTCATCGCGATCGCGACAGCGGAGCAGGAGTCCACCCTCCTCATGTACGCGAACGACGGCTCCGACACGAAGGACATCGGAAAAGCGGGTCTGACCGCTGCGGATCTCGCCGCGGCGAAGGCGTCGATGAGCCTCCCGCATGATGCGGTCGGCCACAACTTCGATTCGGTCGGGCTGTTCCAGCAGCGGCCAGGCTCAGGGTGGGGAAGCGTGCCCAACCTCATGACAGCCGAGTTCGACGCCGCGGCGTTCCTCGGCGGCCCGAATGGCCCCAACCACGGGTCGCCCGCCGGACTCCTCGGGGTCACCGGGTGGCAGACGATGAGCGTGACGGATGCCGCCCAGGCGGTGCAGGGGTCGAATGCGCCGGACGCATACGCGAAGTGGTCAACGGTTGCGCAGCAAATCGTTGACGCGCTGTGGGATTCGTCGCCGGCGATCTCAACCGGATTGAGCTCGACCGTGCAGACAGCTGGGGATCTGAACCTTTGTGGCGGAGATTCGACCGGCGCGATCAGCGCCGACCAAGTCGCTCTCGCGAAGCAGATCCAGCAGTATCAGAAGCAGGGGCTCGTCACCTACTGGCACAACCCGCTCGGTGACGTCTCCGGCCAGATCGACCAGATCGCGAACGGTACCGCCAGCAGCGACTGCAACATCCACGCCGGCGTGCTCCAGGTCATCGTCTTCGCTGTCCAGACGTTCGGCGAGGCACAGATCAACGACCTGAACCGCACCTGCTCCGGCAACGGCACGCACAAGGGCATCAGCGCCCACTTCACCGGAGACGCCGTCGATTTCGGCGCGCTCGGATCGAAGGTGCTCCAGCCAGATCAGCCGCTCCACTACATGACCACTGTCGGATGGGACCCGAACTCCGCTGCACTGATCCGGCTCCTCGACCCGTACATGCCTCAGGGGTCGGAAGCCGGCCAGGAGTCCTGCCGCGCAGACCCGATGAACCCTGGCGCGTCATGGGCCAGCGTGCGGCCGCCAGCCGGCACAGGACCGGACCCGGTCGACACCAAGAACATCAAGCAGTTCGACGACGTATGTAGTCATGAGCACATCGACATCGGCGTCAACAGCGACGCGCGCCTCAACTTCTCCGGAACCTCCGCATGACGCAGCGCGCCGAGCGCGAGCCGTGGGCGGGCAGGCATCCGCAGCTCGACTGGGCGGGGAAGTGGGCGACTGAGGTGGCGTCGATCGTGGGCGGCGTGTGGTGGATGTGGTTCGTGACGACGCATCTCGACCTCTTCTTAAGGATGCTTGGCAACTGACGGATGCGTCCGCGCATAGGCCTCCCGCCCGTGTCTTTTCGGAATGGAGACCCTATGCACCGCACCGTCATCGCGCTGCTCATGGCCGTAATCGCGGCCGTCGCTTTCGCCCTCAGCTACTCGAGCTTGGCTTCGCTGGCTGCAGCGTCCCACATCCCCGCGGAACTCGCTTGGCTTTATCCCATTCAGGTCGACGGGTGTGGTCTCCTCGCGGGTTATGTCGGCCTGATCAGCCGCGCCGACCGTGAGCGCACCACGCGCCGTCTCGCATTCACGATCATGGGCGCGATGACCACCCTCTCGCTCGTCGGCAACGGGTTGCATGCCGCTGACGCCGCGCTTCACCTTCCGCTCCCTGCTCGCGTTGTGATCGGGGCCGCGCCCGCGCTCTCGCTGCTCGCATGCGCCGAGCTCACCGCGCGACTACTTGTGCGGCCCGCCGCGTCGCGCCCCTCGAAGGTGAAGACCGCCTCGAGCCCGAGCACCCCGTCACCCGCGAGCGCCAGCGCGACGAAGCGGGCCGCGTCCGCCACGAGCCGGCCTTCCGCAGCTGCGGGTGCGACCAAGGACGCGGTCGTGGCGTGGGCACATGAGCAGCATCAGCTGACAGGGGAGTGGCCGAGTGGTCCGGTGCTCGGCGAGCGGTTGGGTCTCTCCCGGAAGTCGGGTGCCAGGCTCAGGTCGAGCCTGATCGCCGAAACTGCGTGAACTGCCGCACACAAACGGTGCGACCGTGATGCGAGTGAGGCGCCCTGAGTCGGAGGACGGCTCGCGGGCGCTTCGTTGTCGACGCTTGTCAGTGAGCGCGGCCCGGCGTGATGGTGAACTCGTCGAGGTTGAAGAGCTCGCCCTTGACATCGGTTTCGGCGTGTCCGGCGCCGTGCAATGCCGCCGCGTCGACCTCGACGGCGGCTGCGCCCGGAAGGCGATGGCCGAGCCAGCGAAGCTTGAGCGAACTGACGCCGATCGCGCCGGTCGTGTGGCTGAGTGCATGCACCGCTTGTTCGACAATCTCCGGTCGATGACATCCATGAGCCGTGCACCGATGGACTCAGTAGAGCGCGGTGAAGCCGTCGAGGCGCGCGCACCTCGCCGGCGACGGGGCTGCTGAGCACTGAAATGGCACACCTCCCGGCCCCTGTCTGCGCGACTCCTGGGCGGCGGCGGACGGGAGGGGCTACCCTGTTTTCGTGCATGCCACCAGTTCCCGCGCGGCCGCCGTAGTGCGCCGTGTCTTGCTGGTAGTCCTTGCGCTGGGGGTGTTGTTCGGCTTGGCGGGTATGCATGAGGTGATCAGCGGCCCGAACGCCGCCGGTTCTGCGGTTGCCGCGCACCTGGAGCATGCGGTCGGCCATGCAGCAGCGCACGACACGGGTGCGATGGCGCACGCGGCCGTGACGGTGCTGTCGGCGCCGATGGGCGACATGTCTCATGCGATGGAGACGTGCTGCATGGCGCTGGTGGTGATGCTGGCCTTGGCGATGCTCGCAGCCCCGGGGCTGCTCGGCACCTTGACGTCTTTGCGGCCGCGCGCACAGCTTGCTCCAGCCGATTCGCCGCGCCCGGTCCGCGGTATCGAACGCAATCTCACCCTCGGAGTGCTCCGGATCTGATGGGGGCGTAGGAGGAGTCTGCCTGTCATCGGGCGACCCCTTCAACGTTTCTGTTCCTCATCAGACCTGTATTTGGAGTACCTCCGTGAACTTGAATACCCGCATTGCGGTCGCCTCGGCGACCGCTGTCACCCTCGTCGGCGTCCTCGTCGGCTGCTCATCGAGCAACTCGTCCTCTCATTCGGGGATGTCGGGAATGCCCGGCACCAGCACATCTCCGTCAACGTCATCGTCCGTTTCCGCAAAGCACAACGCGCAAGATGTGACGTTCGCGCAGATGATGATCGTCCACCATCAAGGAGCGATCCAGATGGCGCAGATCGCCGCGAGCAAGGCTGCGATGCCGGACGTGAGGCAACTGGCCGACAAGATCCAGAAGGCGCAGTCGCCGGAGATCGACGAGATGACCGGATGGCTGCGCGCTTGGCGCGAGCCGGTGAGCATGTCCGGACCGAGCTCGATGCCGATGCCGTCCGATTCTTCGATGGGCGGCATGGATATGAGCGAGCCGATGGCCTCCAGCATGCCGGGCATGACGCCTGAGGACATGAAGAGCCTGAAAGCCGCGACGGGCATGGGCGTCGATAAGACGTTCCTGACCCTGATGATCGAGCACCACAAGGGCGCGACGCAAATGGCACAGACCGAGATCTCGGATGGTCAGAATACGCAGGCGCTGCGCCTGGCGCACAGCATCGTCGAGTCGCAGACCAAGGAGATCCAGACAATGCAGTCCATGCTCCAGAGCATGGGCTGAGCGACGCCGCTCGGGAGCGGCCGGTGATCCGGCCGCCCCCGGGCGTTCCTGCGACGCTTTGAAAGCTGGCACCGATGCCATCCCCGTCCTTCCGCCCACCCGCACACCGAGCACTTCCCGCCGCGGCCAGCCACCCTGGCTGGCCGGGGCTATCGACCCTCCGCCGCACCGGAATATCGTCAGCACCGTTCCAGCTGACGGCGGCACTGAAAGGAGCACGACTATGAGCGACACACACAGCCACGGTCACGAGCACCACCACGACACGCCCGCCGCGGCGACCGATCTCGTCGCCTGCCCGGTGATGACGGATAACCAGGTGAGCCGCGCCGAGGCGGAAGCAGCAGGGCGCAGCCGCGAGTGGGAGGGCCACACCTACTACCTGTGCTGCGACTCCTGCGTCGCAGCGTTCGACGCCGACCCGGCCGCCTACGCCGGCAACGTTGATGAACGCGGCACGCCGACTCGGCACAGTGCGCCGGCCGACCATGCTGGTCACGAGCACGAGCACGAGCACGAGCACGAGCACGAGCACGAGCACGAGCACGAGCACGAGCACGAGCACGAGCACGAGCACGAGCACGAGCACGACGCGCGCGATCAGATGGGCCGCTCTGGGCATGACCGAATGGGCCACGGCGCGCACGATTACACGGGCCACGGCGGCCACGGTGATCACGCGGCGCAGTTCCGGGACCGGTTCTGGTGGAGCCTGGTCCTGGCGGTGCCCGTGGTCATCTTCAGCCAAATGTTCGGGCACATCCTCGGCTACCAGCTCACGTTCTCCGGGGCCGCGTGGGTCTCTCCCGTGCTCGGAACGGTAATCTTCGTCTACGGCGGATATCCGTTCTTCACCGGAGCCGTCTCCGAGCTGCGCACCCGCAAGCCCGGCATGATGACGCTGATCGCCATGGCGATCTTGGTTGCGTTCGTCGCCTCGTGGGCGACTGTGATCAAGCCGTCGCTCGAGCTCGACTTCTGGTGGGAGCTCGCGCTGTTGATCGCGATCATGCTGCTCGGGCACTGGCTCGAGATGCGCGCCCTCGGCGCCGCCTCCGGCGCACTGGATGCACTGGCTGCGCTGCTACCGGACACGGCGGAGCTGGTCCGCGGTGAGGACATCGTCGAGATCCCGTTGGGCGAGATCGCCGAAGGTGACATCGTCCTGGTCCGCTCCGGCCGCCGGGTGCCGGCGGACGGGACCGTGATCGACGGCCAGGCGGAGGTGGACGAGTCGATGATCACCGGCGAGTCCCGCACCGTCACTCGCGGTGTCGGCGCTCAGGTCGTCGCCGGGACCGTGGCGACCGACACCGCGATCCGGGTGCAGATCACCGCCGTGGGCGAGAAGACGGCGCTGGCCGGCATCCGCCGCCTCGTCGATGAGGCCCAACGGTCCTCCTCGCGGGCGCAGGCGCTTGCTGATCGGGCGGCTGCGCTGCTGTTCTACTTCGCCGCAGGTGCGGGGCTCATCACGTTCGTGGTCTGGATGCTGCTCGGCGACCCGACCGATGCGATCGCCCGCACCGTGACTGTGCTGGTGATCGCATGCCCGCACGCGCTGGGTCTTGCGATCCCGCTCGTGATCTCGATCTCGACCGAGCGGGCGGCCAAGGCGGGCGTGCTGGTGAAGAATCGGCTCGCGCTCGAGCGGATGCGGACGATCGACATCGTCCTGTTCGACAAGACCGGCACCCTCACCCGCGGTGAGCCCGCAGTCTCGCGCACCATCACGGCCGGCATCGACAAAGCTGAGGCGCTGCAGCTCGCCGCGGCCGTCGAAGCCTCGTCCGAGCATCCCCTCGCTCAGGCGATCGTTCGCGCCGCCGACGAGCACGGCACCGCAGCGCGCCCCGCAGCGACGGCCTTCCGCTCGCGCACCGCCCGCGGGGTCGAGGCCACGGTGAACGGCGCGCTCATCCGGGTCGGCGGACCGCGCCTCCTCCAAGAAACGGGCGTTGTGGTCCCTGAGAGCATCAGCGGCCCGGCAGCAGAGGCCGCCGCTCAGGGCGCCACGGTTCTGTACCTCCTTCGCGGCGAAGATGCTCTGGCCGCGTTCGCGCTACAGGACGAGATCCGCCCTGAGTCGGATGCCGCGATCCGCGCCCTGCACGAGCGCGGGGTGAAGGTCGCGATGATCACCGGGGATACCGCCGACGTCGCGAACTCCGTCGGACGGCAACTCGGCATTGACGAGGTGTTTGCCGAGGTGCTCCCTGCCGACAAGGACAGCAAGGTCTCGGAGCTGCAGCATCGCGGCCTGAAGGTTGCGATGGTCGGAGACGGCGTGAACGACGCGCCTGCTCTCGCCCGCGCAGACGTCGGCATCGCCATCGGTGCGGGAACCGATGTCGCGATCGAGTCCGCCGGTGTTGTGCTCGCCTCCAGCGACCCGCGCGCGGTGCTCTCTGTCATCGAGCTGTCCCGCGCGAGCTACCGCAAGATGATCCAGAACCTCGTCTGGGCCACCGGTTACAACATCATCGCTGTGCCGCTGGCCGCCGGCGTCCTCGCCCCGATCGGGTTCGTGCTCTCGCCCGCGGTCGGCGCGATCCTCATGTCCGTGTCCACCATCGTCGTCGCCCTCAACGCCCAGCTGCTGCGCCGCATCCGACTGGCCCCAGAATCCCTCGTCCCCGTGCGCTGACGCGCAGCCCCGCTCGCACCGCCGCTCCTGGGTGGCGATCGCGGCTGCCGACCACGAAGGAACCATGACAGAACCCACCCTCCCTGCCACTCACCGCACACGCCGCTCGCTCAGGGAAGCCAACAGGCGGCGCAAGCCCCTCCCGAAGCTCCGCCCCGCAGCCACCCTCGCGGTCCTCGCGATCGCCGGGCTGCTCGCCGCGATGGCGATCCCGATCGTCTCTTCGGCCGCGCCCGCGGCATCCCACAGCGCACGCCCGCTGAGCATCCAGTCGATGCGGGTCGCCGACACCGGAGCCGCCGCGATTATCAGGGATTCCTATGCCGTGAAGGTCACGCCGAGACCGGCCGCCCCCAAGGCGCCGAAGGCCGGCACGGCCCTCCAACCCGTGCCGGCCGGGAATCTCGCCTGGCCGTTCGGGCATCCCGTTCCGCTCAGCTCGCTCTTCGGAGCCCGCAGTGCACCCTGCTCCGCGTGCTCGTCCAACCACCAAGGCGTCGACATGATCCCCGGCGTCGGCACCCCGATCATGGCCGCCGCCCCCGGCATAGTCCGGGACGCCAAGTACGGCGGTGCACTCGGCAACTACGTCGTCATCGACCACATCATCGGCGGCCGCCACGTGAGCACCATGTACGCCCACATGGCAACCCTGCCCCGGGTCTCGGCCGGACAGACGGTGCCGGCCGGCGCTGTCATCGGAACCGTGGGAAGCACGGGTGAGAGCACCGGGCCGCACCTCCACTTCGAGGTCCTCCTCGACGGCGTGACCGCGGTGGACCCGCTGCCGTGGCTTGCGTGAGAACGCGTTGAGCGCCATCCCATGAGCTCAGGAGCTACTCGAGGTGGAGGTCGACACAACATTGGCCGCATGCGGACGGGGCCCGTGGGCTGAGATAGATCACAGCTCGCCATGTGCGGGACCGCTTCTTATGGACAACTCGGTCTCGCAGTCGGGCCATTGTGCAAACAGCGACCGCATGATCACAGGCGTCGCTTGCGGCACCGAACTCACCGCCGAGCGTTAGCTCTGAGGTGACCCGCTTGCCGGAGATTGAAAGGCCGGATCTCACAACTTCCGGGGCTCTCCACTGGTAACTCGGCAAGTTCTCGTTGCACCTCGGCCGGTGGCCTGATGTGTGCGCACGGAGGTCAAGCTACGCGAGGCCAGTTCGTTGCAGCCACGACTGTACCTGTTGGCCGGCATCGTGAATGGTTTCTCCTTGCAGAGCGAGGCCGTCGTGGACTGTGGCGCCGTTGCAGAGTTCGGTGTAGTCGGTCTGTGCGTTCCCCATGCCGCTGACGGCGTAGGTGACGAACGGGTAGACGTCTTTCCCGGACCAGTTGAGGGCTTCGGCGAAGGTGCGCATGATCATCGGGACTTGAACGTTCCAGATCGGGCTACCGAGAAGGATCGTGTCGTAGTCGTTGAGCGATGGCAGCTGTCCGCGGATTGCGGGTCGTGCGTCGTCCTGTTCCTCTTGGACGTTGCGGGCGACTGTCTGCTCGTAGTCGTGGGGGTAGGGGTTGGCAGCTTCGATGCGGTAGACGTCCGTAGTGATGCGGTCGGCGATCATCTCGGCGGCGACCTGCGTGTTGCCGACCTTCAAGTCGACCCGGCCGCCGTAGCGGTAGTTCTCGCCGGCACGGGAGAAGTACGCGATCAGAACGCGCTGGGCGGGCGCGGCCGACGGCGTCGGATGCGCCGTCGAGGAAGGTCGTCCTGATTCGTTCACCCTGGTTCCAGTTCGTGGGGTGCAGGCTGCCAATGCCGCGGACGCCAGAACGCCGCCGGTGAGGACGAGACCAGTGCGCATAAGATCGCGCCGGCGCAGCTCCCGGACGCGGCCGCTACAAGGCATCGCTGACGTCCGTTCCGCTTGGTGTGCTCGGCGAGCGGTCAGCGCGGAATGGCTTCGAGGGTCGCGGACAGGGCGTCGGCGGTACCGGTCGAGTCGACGATGTTCTTCGCATAGCGGCGGTACTTGCTGCGGTAGGCGTCGCTGATCGCCTCTTGGGCCGTCGCGTCGCTGATCTCGGTGAAGGTGACGTCCCGCTCGATGTTGCCGATGCTGATGTGCCCGGTGCCGGTGGCGCGGGTGCCTTTGAACCATCCGGCGCCGCGGCCGTGGACGGAGCGCAGGTAGAGATGATCCCCGACGCGCACCGCCCAGATGATCACGGGCCGGGTGGTCGTGCCGTCGGCGCGCACGGACGAGACCCGTAGCTCGTCGACGCTGTCGAGGACTTCGAGTTCGGTATCGGTCCACGTGCTCATGACGACTCCTTCGTTCGGGTGGTTTCGGTGGCCTCCGCCGGCCGAGGTGCGGTCTCGGCTTCAACGGTGGCGGCCCAGCTCGCCAGGAGCCGCAGCCGCTCGTCGTCGGCGCTGTTGGGGGCGGCGGTGAAGGTGAAGAGGTGCCAGCCGGGGTCGGCGGGAAGGTCGAGGCCTTCGTAGATGAGTTCCAGCTCGCCGACCACGGGGTGGCGCAGCCGTTTGATCCCGGTGCGGTGGAAGCGGACGTTGTGGGCGGCCCACCGGGTGCGGAATGCCTCGGAGCGGGTGGCGAGCTCGCCGATCAGGTCGGTGAGCTGCTTGTCATACGGGTGCTTGCCGGCGTAGCTGCGCAGGGTGGCGACGATGTCGTCAGCGCCCTGTTCCCAGTCGATGTAGAACTCGCGGGCCTCCGCCTCGTTGAGGAACACGAAGCGGGCGTTGTTGACCGGGCGGCGCGGGTGGTCGAACAGTGGCGCGTTGAGGGCTCGCCCGAGCCGGTTGGCGGCCACGAAGTCCATGTGCTCGTCGCGCACCCAGGCGGGTGCATCGGTGATCGCATCGAGGAAGCGTTGCAGGCTGGGGCGCACTTGGTTGGCTGCGGGCCGCTTGCGTCGCACCGGGCGAGGATGCGCCGCCCGCGCGAGGTCGAAGAGGTGAGCAGTCTCGGCCTCATCAAGCTGAAGGGCCCGCGAGAGGGCTTCCAGGACCTCGTCGGAGACGCCGCGGAGGTCGCCGCGTTCCAGTTGGGCGTAGTAGTCGACGCTGAGCCCGGCGAGCAGCGCGACCTCTTCGCGGCGAAGGCCGGGCACGCGGCGGCGACCGCCGCCGATCAGGTTCGCCTGCTCGGGCGTGATGCGGTCGCGGCGGGTGCGCAGGAACTCCTGCACCTCGCTCTTGTGATCCATGACCACCACGGTAGGTCCGCGAGCGCGACGGTGGGAGTGACTGGCAGCCCACCCCAGATCGACGCATGCAGTGCTTGTGTGATGGAGTGCTGTCTTCTCTGCCGTTGAAACGGGCCATGGGTACGGTCTGGGGCTTCTTCGCACCCCGGTATGTGCCAGGCACGATCGTGCCGAACGTGGTCAATGCGGGGATCTCGACGGCGACGGTGGTCATCTCGTGTCTGCTGTTCACGCCGCAGCTGGGGTTGATCTCCCTCTTGGGAGCGCTGACCCCGTTCTGGGAGACGGGGCGACCGCTGTGGGCGCGCGTGCGCAACAGCCTGCTGGTCTCGGCCGTGCTGACCGCGTCGATGTCGCTGGGGGTTGTGGTGGCTCCGATCCGGTGGGCGGTCGTGCCGGTGAGCGTGCTGGTGATCCTGATCGTCGGGCTGCTCTACTACGCCTTCATGCTCACCCGGGGTCCCAGCCCGGTGATGATGTTCTACGCAGCGGTGATCGGCACCTTCTTCGGCGCCGACGCGCAGCTCGGCTGGAAGATGGTCGGCGTCACCGCGTTCGCCTCGGTGCTCACCTCTGCATTCCTGCTGGTGCCGCTCGCCTTCGCCCCGCACGGTCCCGAGCGGCGCGCCGTCGCCGCCGCCCACCGCGCGGTGAGCGCCTACCAGGGGCAGATCGGGGACGCTGAGGCGCAGCGCTTGACCCGCAACGCCGCCTACCAGGCGGTCAATTCCGCCTGGCTGACACTTCAGTCCGCATGGCCGGCGAATCGCAGCCGGCGGCACCGCGCGCTGGTCGGGGACCTTCTGCAGCTGAACCGCAGCCTCGCACACACCGTCCTTGAGCGGCTCGGCATGGGCGCGGGAGTGCGCCCGCTGAGCGCAGACACCCCGCTACTGCTGGGCCGGCCGGGCTGGCGATTCCTGCTATCGCATGCGCTGCGCGCACATTCGGTCGAATGGTTCACGAGTTGGCGGATGGGACTGGCGGCGGGCATCGCGGGCATCGTCAGTCAGGCCGCCGGGATAGGCCACCCATACTGGGCGATCCTCACCGCAACGATCGTCATCAACCAATGGATGGACCGGCTGACCGCGACCCGCCGGGCCGCGCACCGCGCCGTCGGCACGCTCATCGGTGTCGGCGTGGTCTGGGCGGTCTCCGCCGCGCATCCCTCCGCGTGGTGGGCCGTTGTCGTGGTGATCGTGTGCATGATCGGCCAGTACCTCGTCTTCCCGATGAACTACGCGCTGGCCCTGATCCTCATCACCCCCATGGCGCTGCTTGCGGTGGAGGCCGCGAGCCCCGACGCGTCCGTTGCGACGCTCACCTTCGACCGCTTCACCGACACCGTCATCGGCGCACTGTCGGCGGCGGCGGTCACCTGGGGGACCAGCTGGTTCTTCCCGCGGCGTCTTGTCCGCGCGCAGTCCGCCCGCTCCGCGGCCGCGGTCGCAAAGCTCGAACAGCTCAATGACGCCGGCGACGCGTTCTCCGACGTCGGCCGTAAGGCGCGGGTCGAGCTCCAATACGAGCTCACCCACCACCTGAGCATCCTGGAGCGGGCTGTCGCCGAAGACCGGCGTTTGGCCGATCTGGCCTCGTTGGAGCATCTGCTCGCCGACCGCGGCTACGCCGCCCTGGGCCGCGCCTGGGAAGTCCCGCCCGGTCGGTAGGGGCGCAGTCCCGCCCGCGGCCGGGTGGGGTGGGCTGGCGGTACCTGGGTCGCAGGCAACTGCCATGCCAGCGTGGAAGAGCGCAGATTGGAAAGACACGGCCCGGCGAACGATCGTCGGTACTCGCGTCGCTTTCGAGAAAGGCACGACCACTCTTATGCTCGCAACCTTCATGTACGGCCCCGGTGACGTTCGCGTTGAGGAGACCGAGGAGCCGAAGATCCTCCAGCCCACTGACGCGATCGTGCGGATCACCCTGTCGTGCGTGTGCGGCTCGGACCTTCACGCCTACCACGGCGGCGGCACCCGATCCGGGATCGCCCGGATGGGCCACGAATTCCTCGGAATCGTCGAAGAGACCGGCACAGACGTGCAGACCGTGAAGAAGGGCGATCTCGTTCTCGCCCCGTTCGTGTGGGCCGACAACACCTGTGACTTCTGCCGGGAGGGCCTGCACACCTCCTGCCGCCACGGGGGCGCCTGGGGTTCCGGGGATGTCGGCGGCGGGCAGGCCGAGGCTGTGCGCGTTCCGCAGGCCGACGGCACCCTCGTGAAGCTTCCCGTACCTGAGGACTCCGAACTGCTGCCGGACCTGCTCACCCTTTCGGATGTGATGTGCACCGGCTACCACGCCGCCGTCAAGGGCCGCGTGAGCTCTGACACAACGGTCACCGTAATCGGTGATGGCGCCGTTGGCCTGTCTGCGGTGCTGTCCGCGAAGCTGCTGGGCGCGTCGCGGATCATCCTGATGGGCCGGCACACCGACCGCACGAACCTCGGCGTCGAGTTCGGCGCCACCGACGTTGTGCCCGAGCGCGGGGAGGAAGGCATCCAGAAGGTCAAGGACCTCACGGATGGCGACGGCACCCACGTCGTCATCGAGGCTGTCGGCTTCAAGGACGCGTACGACCAGGCCTTCGGCGTAGTCCGCAAGGGCGGCACCGTCTCCCGGGTCGGGGTACCGCAGTATCAGGACGCGAACGTCGGCTTCCCGACCATGTTCTTCCCGAACATCACCCTCACCGGCGGCGTCGCGCCCGCCCGGGCCTACATCGAAACGCTCCTGCCGAGGGTGCTCGACGGGTCGATTCATCCCGGGAAGGTCTTCGACCGCACCGTCGCGCTGACCGACATCGCCGAGGCCTACCGGGCGATGAACGACCGCGAGGCGCTCAAGGTCCTCGTGCGCCCCTGACCCGGTCCCACGATTCTTATCACCACTGCTATGCGAAAGGCACCACGATCATGACCGCTCAGACCACCGTGACGCTGAACAACGGGCTGGAGATCCCCGCCCTCGGCTTCGGCGTCTTCCAGACCCCTCCGGAGGAGACGATCTCCTCGGTCACCACCGCCCTTGAGGACGGGTACCGGCTCATCGACACCGCCGCCTCCTACGGCAACGAGCGCGAAGTCGGCGAAGGCTTCCGCCAGTCCGGTCTCGACCGATCCGAGATCGTCGTGGAGTCCAAGCTGTGGATCAGCGACTACCAGGCCGACAAGGCCGAGGTCGGATTCGAGGCCAGCCTGCGCCGTCTCGGGCTGGACTACGTCGACCTGTACCTGCTGCACCAGCCCACCCCGGTCGATTTCGACGACACCATCGCCGCCTACCAGATGCTCGAGCAGAAGCTCGCCGAGGGCAAAGTGCGCGCCATCGGCGTCTCCAACTTCAGCCCCGACCACCTCACCCGGCTGATCGAGAAGACCTCGATCGTGCCGGCGATCAACCAGGTCGAGGTTCACCCGTACTTCACCAACGCCACCGTCCAGCACGCCGACGCGACGCTCGGCATCCTCACGCAGGCGTGGTCCCCGATCGGCGGCATCCACCGCTACCGCCCCTCTGACGTGCCGGGAAGCGGCAACGTCCTCGAGCACCAGGTGATCACGGAGCTGGCCGCCAAGTACGGCAAGACGCCCGCCCAGATCGTGCTGCGCTGGCACCTCGATGAGGGCCGCTCCGCGCTTCCGAAGTCGACGAAGGCTGCCCGGATCGCAGAGAACTTCGCCGTCTTCGACTTCAGCCTCGCCCCGGCCGAGCTCGCGGCGATCGACGCCCTGGACACGGGCCTGCGCGGCGGACCGGACCCGGAGCTGCTGAACACGCGCAGCTTCCCCAAGGCTGTCGACAACTCCTGAGCCGGAAAGGAGACCCGTTGATGTCGACGTGGTTCATCACCGGCACCTCCAGCGGCCTGGGCCGCGCCCTCGCCGAACAAGCCCTGGCCGCCGGTCACACGGTCGCACTTACGGCCCGCGACCCGGAAACGATCCGCGACCTCCTCGACGCACATTCGCAGACCGCCGCGGCCTTCCGGCTGGACGTCACCGACCCGGCGAGCATCACGGCCGTCGTCCGTGAAGCGGAGGCACGGTTCGGCCGCATCGACGTGCTGGTCAACAACGCCGGGTACGGCTACACCGCCGCGATCGAGGAAGGGGAGGACGAGCAGGTCGCCGCCATGCTCGCCACCAACTTCACCGGGCCGGTCGCCCTGATCAAGGCGGTATTGCCGGGGATGCGGGAGCGTCGCTCCGGGCTGATCGTCAACGTCTCCTCAGTCGGGGCTCGGATCATGCTGCCCGGCGGCGGCTACTACTCGGCCGCGAAAGCCGCACTGGAAGGCATCTCCGGGGCGCTGCGCAAGGAGGTCGGTCCGCTCGGCATCCGTGTGATGGTCGTGGAGCCCGGCTCCTTCCGAACCGACTTCCGCGGCCGCTCCGCCCGCCGCTCGGAAACGCAGATCGCGGACTACGACGAAGTCCTCGGCCGTAGCGGAGGCCAGCAACTCGGACCCCAGCGCGGCGATCCGGCCAAAGCGGCGGCCGCGATCCTCACCGCTGCCGCCGAGACCGAGCCGCCCGGTCTGCTGCTACTCGGCAGCGACGCACTCGCCGGCTACCGCGCTGCCGCAGACGCGGAGCAGGCCGACATCGTCCGGCATGAACAGCTCACCCTGTCCACCGACGCCACCGACTGACCCCACGAAAGGACGGACCCACATGTCTACCTGGCTCATCACCGGCTGCTCCACCGGGCTCGGCCACGCCCTGGCCGAGGCCGTCTTGGACGCCGGCCACAACGCGGTCATCACTGCTCGCAACCCGGACAACCTCACCGAGCTCGCCGCTGCACACCCTGACACCGCCCTCGCGCTGCCGCTGAACGTGCGCGACCACGAGCAAGTCGCCAACGTCGCGCAGCAGGCAACTGAACGCTTCGGGACCATCGACGTTCTCGTCAACAACGCCGGCCACGGCTACCGCTCCGCAGTCGAGGAAGCCGATCCGGCGGAAGTGCAGGAACTGTTCGAGACGAACTTCTTCGGCCCCGTCGACCTCATCCGCCAGATCCTGCCCGGCATGCGCGCGCAGCGCTCCGGCACGATCATCAACATCTCCTCGATCGCCGGCCGCTTCTCCAACCCCGGCTCCGGCTACTACTCCGCCAGCAAAGCAGCCCTGGAAGGCGTCTCCTGGGCGCTGCAGAAGGAAGCCGAGCCGCTCGGTATCCGCGTTGTGATCGTCGAGCCCGGCGCGTTCCGCACCGACTTCGCCGGCCGCTCGCTGCAGCAGTCCGCGACGCCGATCGGCGACTACGCGAACACGGCAGGGCTGCGCCGCATCGAGAACGACCACACCCACGGCACGCAGCCCGGCGACCCGGCGCGCGCCGCGCAGGCCCTCATCCGCCTCGCCGAAGCCGCGAACCCGCCGCTGCGTGTGCTGCTCGGCTCCGACGCCATCCAGGTCATCCGCGCCGAGCTCGACCAGCAGAACGCCGAGATCGACGAATGGGAAGACCTCAGCCACAGCACCGACTTCCCCGACGCCACCGCATCGTGATCTGTCCGTCCCTGTCATGAGGAAGGAAACCTGACATGCCCGAGAACGCACAGCCGAGCCGTGCGCAGCAACTCGTCGGCAACTTCGCCCCGAAGCTCGCCGAGCTCACCGATGAGGTCCTTTTCGGCGACGTGTGGGCACGCCCCGCTCTCACCCGCCGCGACCGCAGCCTCGTCACGGTTGCCAGCCTCGTCACCTCTTCCAGCACCGAGCAGCTCGTCAGCCACCTGCGCCTGGCGAAGCAGAACGGGCTGACCGAGGATGAGCTGAAGGAAGCGATCATCCACCTCGCCTTCTACGCCGGCTGGCCGAAGGCGATGTCCGCGATCCTCGTCGCCAAGCAGGTCTTCGGCGACACTGAGAACGCCGACGGAACGGAGAAGCCGTGAAAGTCGTGCCGAAGTCACCGACCTCCCAGGGTCCGGCCTCGAACTTCACCGGGGACGTCTGGGTCGACTCGATCGCCGCACCGCAGGACGGCGACCAGCGAATGACCGTAAGCCGCGTTCGCTTCGCGCCCGGTGCTCATACCGCCTGGCACTCCCACGCACTCGGACAGACGCTGCACATCACCGAAGGCGTCGCACTGATCGGCACCCGCGACGGCACCACCATCGAAGCCCATCCCGGAGACACGATCTACACCCCGCCAGGCGAAGAGCACTGGCACGGAGCGACCCCAGACGACTTCATGGAACACCTCGCGATGCTCGACAACGCCGACGACCGCGCGACCACGACCACATGGCTGGAGCACCTCGCACCCGGCGAATACCGTCGTCCCGACACCCCGTAGAGGAGCCGCGACCGTCGCATCCGTGCCGCGTGCGCAACCATCACCGCTCGACCAGCTGCATCCCCTGCGGCGCCGCGATCGTATCTGAGCCGCACGTTCGCGGCGACCCGCTCTACGGAGCGAGCCGTGCCCAGATCTTGTCACTGAGCAGTGATCCGGGGCCGATGAGCGCAGGCCGTGGAGGTTCCGGCGTCCTATCGGTCACCGACGACGACGAGAACACCCGGCAGAAAAGCCCTGTTGTGAACTCCTGACCATGCACCGAAGCGCACCCTTGCGGATCGATATATGGTGCAAGATGTGGCGCTTCGGGCTGTAGAATCCATGTAAATCAAGGCGAAACTGCGATTTACCCATTCACTCGTAATGAATAGGTCAAGGGTTCGATTCCCTTAGGCGGCTCCACAAGAAGAATCCCCGGTCTTGCCGGGGATTTTTCGCATAATGGGACAGTTAGGGCTCGCGGACGTAGGAGGACAGTGACGGCCCCGGACGCAGGACAGCGTTCACGATCGCCTGAATCGCGAACTCGGTGGCGGCCGCAAGTTCGATGGCCTTCGGATCAAGCAGCCACTGCAACTGCAAGCCGTCCATAACAGCCAGAATCGACGCGGCGGCCTGGTCGATGGTGTCGGGGTCGCCGACATTCTCGCTCGCGCACAATTCTCGGAATGCGGCCTCGATCTCCGTACGCAACGAGCGATAGCGCTCCTCGAAGAATGTTCGCGCCGGGTGGCCGTCGGTCACGGCCTCGGCCGAGAGCACGGTGTAGACCTGAACGATTCCGGGGCGCAGGTTGTTGCGCAACGCAGTTCCGACGAGATGCATGAACAGCGCGGCGCCGCCTGGCATGTGCTGGCCGTGAAGGTGCGCGACATCGTCTTGATCGCGATGCTCGAGCACTTCAAGAAGCAGTGCTCGCTTGGACCCGAAGTGGTGCAGGACGCCGGCGTGCGTCATGCCGACCTGCTCGGCGATGTCTGCCAGGGTTCCGTTCGTCGAACCCTTGGCGCCGAACGTCTCCATCGCGGCGCGGAGGATCTCATTGCGTTTGCGCTCGGTCTCTGGGCGAGGGGTTGTGCTGGCCACGGCACCGCCCTTCTGCTTTCTGCTGATGGGCGAGCCTAGCACCCGGCATCAGCAACTTGCTTTCTGGTCAGTAAGCAAGCTATCGTCAGCCGACGTCGCCTGCGTTGCAGGCCGCGGAAACAGTGTTGTTCCCAGGGGAGAAGCAATGAGGCTTAGGAAGTACATGATCACGGCGTCCGCAATTGCGGCCCTCGGCGCGTTGGCGCTGACGGGGTGCTCAGGCAGCGGATCCAAGGCATCGGGCGGCTCGAGCGCATCGGGCGGATCACTCACCATCGCCAAGCCCGACGGCGCCGCAGTGTTGACCACGGAGATCAACAACCCGTTCATCAGCACCGGCTCCGGTGTATCGCTCGGATACGACCGGATGATCTTCGAGCCGCTCGCAATGGTGAACCCGGTGGGCAAGAACGAGACCACGCCGTGGCTGGCCTCGAAGGTGGAGTGGAACGCGGACTTCACGCAGCTCACGGTTACGCCTCGTGCCGGCGTGAAGTGGAGTGACGGGAAGCCCTTCACCGCCGACGACATCGTCTTCACCTACAACCTCATCAAGAACAATCCGGCGCTCGACCTGGGTGGACTCAAGCTTTCGGACATCACGAAGGTCGGCGGCAACGTCGTCCTCAGCTTCTCGGAGTCGAAGTTCGTCAAGCAGGGCGATGTGCTCCAGGTGGGCATCGTTCCCGAGCACCAGTGGAAGAACATCGCCGACCCGACCAAGGACGCGGTCAAGGATGCCGTCGGCACGGGCCCGTACACGATCCAGACGTTCTCGTCGCAGGGCGTCGTGCTCAAGGCGCGCACGGACTACTGGGGCGGCAAGGTTCCGGTGGCCCAGCTCAAGTACCTGGAGTACAACGACAACACGGGTCTTCTCCGAGGCCTCCAGAGCGGCGAGACCGACTGGGCCCAGATCTTCATCACCGATTACCAGAAGAACTACGTCGACAAGGACCCGAAGCACAACGTGTTCTGGGGTGCGAACATCCTGAGCCCGGACATGATCGAGGTCAACACGACCAAGGCTCCGTTCAACAACGTCGCGTTCCGCAAGGCCGTCAACATGGTCGTCGACCGCAAGGCGCACGCTGAGAAGGCCCGCAGCAACGCCGGTCCCGAGCTGAAGAGCGTGACCGGCATCCCGCAGCCGACGGGCGATCAGTACATCGCGCCCGAGTACAAGGGGCAGGACTTGAAGATCGATGTCGACGGCGCCAAGAAGGTGCTCACTGACGCCGGCTATACCTGGAAGAGCGGCGCTCTGATCGATCCCTCGGGCAAGCCGGTCTCGTTCACGCTGCAGGACCCCCAGGGGTGGAACGACTACGTCACCGGCATCCAGCTGATCGCGACGCAGATCAAGAAGACGCTGGGCGCGGACGCCAAGGTCGCCACGCCCGACGCCGACACGTGGACGACGAACGTCGCGACGGGCAACTTCGACGCCGTTCTGCACTGGACCGGCAGCGGCTCGAACCCCTGGCACATCTACGACGACGTGATGAACGGCGCCTACCTCGACCAGGCCTCCGGCGGCAAGGTGGCAGACAACTTCGGACGGTACAACAACCCCGAAGCGACCGCTCTGCTCAAGGAGTACGCGTCCGCCTCGGACGACGCAGCACGCGCCGTCGCACTCAACAAGATCCAGAAGATCTTCGTCGATGACGTCCCTGCGATCCCGATCGGCACCCACCCGCAGCTTGGCGAGTACAACACCTGGAAGTACACGGGGTGGCCGAGCGAGGACGACCAGTACGCGACGGCCGACCCGACGCAGCCTTGGGCGGTACAGGTCCTCATGAAGCTGAAGCCTGCGGGCAAGTAACCACTCCGATAAGTCCGGGGCGGAAGGCGGGAGCGATCCGACTCCGCCCCGGGCGCTTCGCGGTCAGCAGGAAAGCGACAAGCTCATGACAGACTCTCTCCTCTCTGTGCGCGACTTCTCGGTCGTGTACGACGTGGATCCGCCGGTCCGTGCGGTGAAGGACGTCACCCTCGACATCAAGCGCGGTGAGATCGTCGGTCTCGCCGGCGAAAGTGGCTGCGGCAAGACGACTCTCGCCTACGGCGTGCAGCGCCTCCTCCGGCCCCCGGCCGTCATCACCGGCGGAGACGTCGTCTTCCACGACAAGTCCGGCGATGATGTCGACATCAATTCCCTCGGCGTGGAGGAAATGCGCCGGTTCCGCTGGGACAAGGTCTCCATGGTCTTCCAGGGCGCGATGAACGCCCTCAATCCGGTGGCGACGATCGGCTCGCAGCTCGAGGACGTCTTCCTCGTGCACCGACCCGAGATGAGCCGCGTCGAGCGTCGCAATGCGGTCGTGGAGCTCCTCGAGATCGTGAAGGTCGGTGGCCAGCGACTGCGCTCATATCCGCACGAACTGTCGGGCGGCATGCGCCAGCGCGTCATGATCGCGATGGCGCTGGCGCTGCGCCCTCAGCTGATGGTCATGGACGAGCCCACGACAGCCCTCGACGTTCTCGTGCAGCGCGAGATCCTGCGGCAGATCTCCCAGCTGCGGCACGAGTTCGGCTTCTCGGTCATTTTCATCACCCACGACCTTCCTCTCCTGCTCGAGATCAGCGACCGCATTGCGATCATGCGCGAGGGCGAAATCGTCGAGTTGGCTCCCGCCGAGCGCATCTGGAACGACCCGCAGCACGAGTACACCCGAAAGCTCCTCGCCTCGTTCCCGCGGCTCACGGGCGAGAAGGGGGTGGTCGCGCGATGACGACCCTCGAGTTCAAGAACGTCACGAAGATCTACAACGTCCGCGGCGCGGGACAGCTCAAGGCCCTCGACGACGTCAGCTTCACGCTCAATTCGCATCAGACGATCGGCCTTGTCGGCCAGTCCGGAAGCGGCAAGTCGACGATCGCGAAGATCCTCACGCAGCTCGAGACGCCGACTCGCGGCGAGATCCTGCTCGACGGCGTCCCAATTCCGCGCTCAGGAAAGGGCCTGCGGCGCTACCGCCAGCAGCTGCGGATGGTGTTCCAGGACCCGTTCGCCTCTCTGAACCCCTATCACTCGATCCGCCATCACATCGAGCGCCCGCTCAGGCTGGACGACGTCGTTCCACGCAACGAGGTCGACGACGAGGTGCGGCGACTGCTGCTGCGGGTGCGCCTCGATGCCGACGCGGTGATCGACCGACGTCCTCACGAGCTGTCGGGCGGGCAGCGTCAGCGCGTCGCCATCGCCCGTGCGCTCGCATCGCGTCCCGCCATCCTCGTCGCTGACGAGCCGGTGTCGATGCTCGACGTGTCGATCCGCCTGGGTGTGCTCGGGCTTCTGGCCGACCTCCAGCGAGAGGAGGGGCTCGGCGTCCTGTACATCACGCACGACCTGGCAACCGCGCGGCACTTCAGTGACGAGATCATGGTGCTCAACCAGGGCAGGGTCGTCGAACAAGGCCCTGCCGACGACGTCATCCTGAACCCGCGCGACCCCTACACGCGCGAGTTGCGCGCCGCTTCGCCCGACCCCGAGAAGCACTTCCGGGAACTGTCGGCACGGACTTCGGGAGGTGCGCAGTGAGCGCCGATTCGCAGACAACGATCGACCCGACGCTCGTTGGGACGACTGCCACCGGCACGGATCGACAGGGCTCGCGTGTTCCCTGGCGCTTTATCGGCGGCCGCGCGGTGTTCTACCTGTTCACCCTCTGGGCAGCGATCACCATGAACTTCTTCCTGCCTCGATTGCTGAAGGGGGACGCGGTCGACTCGTTCATGGCGCGCAGTCAGGGTCAGCTGACGCCAGCCGCTGAGAAGGCGCTGCGTGCCCTCTTCGGCCTGGACAAATCGGTCCCACTCTGGGAGCAGTACCTCAACTACTGGAACATGCTCCTGCACGGCAATCTCGGGGTCTCGATCTCGACCGGGCTCGCGCCCGTGGGCGATGCGATCGCTTCTGCGCTTCCGTGGACGCTGGGACTGGTCGGCGTCGCCACGATCATCTCGTTCCTTATCGGGACGGGCCTGGGCGCCGTGATCGGGTGGAGACGCGGGAGCCGCCTCGATGCTTTCGTCCCGGTCACGACGTTCCTCGGCACCGTCCCATACTTCTGGCTCGGACTGATCTTCATCGCGATCTTCTCCACCGCGCTCGGCTGGTTCCCCGCTGGCCACGCGTACGAGATCGGTGTCGAACCCGGCTGGAACGGCGATTTCATCTCAGAGGTGGTCTCGCACGCCGCGCTGCCGGTGGCCACGATCGTGATCGTGTCCCTCGGCGGCTGGGTGCTCGGAATGCGGAACATGATGCTCACCGTGCTTGACGAGGACTACATCACGGTCGCGCAGGCCAAGGGCATGCCGAACCAGCGAGTGCTGTGGAAGTACGCCGCCCGCAACGCGGTGCTCCCGCAAATCCAGAGCTTCGCCCTTGCGATCGGCTTCATCGTCGGCGGCACGCTCGTGATGGAGATGGTCTTCTCCTACCCCGGAATCGGATTGCTGCTCCTCAACGCGACCAACGCGAAGGACTATGCGCTGATGCAAGGCATCTTCCTCGTCCTCGTTCTCGCCGTTCTGGTCGCGAACATCCTCGCGGACGTCGCGTACGCCATCCTCGATCCCCGCACCCGCCAGACGGAGGCCTGATCATGAACACGCCCGCTGAGAAGACGCCCGCCACCGTGCAACCGGTCGGCGCCGGTGCTCCCGAGACCGCGGTGATCCTCGCCACCGGTCCGGAAGGCAGCACGGAACGCGCCCCGGAGAAGACATTCTGGTCGCAGCTTAAAGCCTCGATGGCGATGTTCGGGAACGCGAAGTCCGCCACCGGTCTCATCATCTTGGGCGTTTTCGCGCTCGTCGCGATCTTCGCCCCGTGGATCGCGCCGACGGACCCCAACTCTCAGAATCTGAACGACACGCTGCAGCCCCCGTCGCTGCATCATCTCCTCGGCACGACGCACATCGGCCAGGACGTCTTCAGCCAACTCGTCTACGGAACCCGTGGCGTCCTCGTCGTCGGATTCCTCGCAACCATCATGGCCACGGTCGTAGCGATCGCCGTCGGCGTGACCGCCGGCTACTTGCGCGGCTGGCGGAGCGAATCACTGTCGGCGCTGTCGAACGTGTTCCTCGTGATTCCGGGGCTGCCGCTCATGATCATCGTCGCCTCGCAATTCCAGGACCCGCCGCTCTGGGTCGTCGCCGCCGTCCTCGGCTTCACAGGCTGGGCGTGGGGCGCGCGAGTGTTGCGCGCGCAGACGATGTCGCTGCGCAATCGCGACTTCATCCAGGCCGCCCGCGCCAACGGCGAGCCGCTGCACCGCATCATCCTGGTAGAGATGCTGCCCAACCTCATGGCCATCATTGCCTCGAGTTTCGTCGGCACCATGACGGCGGCGGTGCTCGGGCTGACGACCCTTGCCTTCATCGGTGTGATCCCAGTGTCGAATCTCAACTGGGGGACCATCCTGTTCTGGGCGCAGCAGAACAACGCGTTTCCCGACTACTGGTGGTGGTATGTGCCGGCGGGCCTATGCATCGCACTCCTCGGCGTGGCGCTGTCGCTGATCAACTTCGGCATCGACGAGTACGTCAACCCGCGCCTGCGCTCTGCCGGCGAGCGCGCTCGGTCCATGAAGCGAAGGGGCCTCAACATCAACGCCTCGGTAACCCAGGTTCGCACCGCGCAGGCGGCCGCTGCCGCCGGCGGGGCCGCGTCGGAAGGCGACGCCGTATGACGTCACTGGGGGCGCCCACGGCTCCCGTCGACCGCGAGTATCTGCCCTACCAGGACCCATCCCTGACGACCGCCGAGCGCGTCAGCGACCTGCTCGGGCGGATGAGCGTCGAAGAGAAGGTCGGGCAGATGCTGCAGCTCGACGCGCGCGACGACCTGCGCGACCACGTGCTGCGGCGCCACGTCGGATCGATCCTGCACACCTCGCCTGAGCGGATTCTCGAGGCCAATCGGCTGACTCAGGAGACCCGGCTGCGGATCCCCTTGCTCGTCGGCGAGGACTGCATCCATGGCCACTCCTTCTGGCCAGGTGCGACGATCTACCCGACGCAGCTCGGCATGGCCGCCTCCTGGGATGCCGAACTGATCGAACGAGTCGCCCGCGCCACCGCCGAAGAGGTCGCTGCGACGGGGGTGCACTGGACCTTCTCGCCGGTGCTGTGCATCGCCCGGGACCTGCGCTGGGGGCGCATAAGTGAGACGTTCGGTGAAGATCCCTTCCTTATCGGCGAGCTGGCGAGCGCCATGGTGCGGGGCTATCAGGGCACGGGGCTCGGCGACCCGACCGCGATCCTCGCGACGGCCAAGCACTTCGCCGGGTACTCGGAGACGCAGGGCGGCCGCGATGCGAGCGAGGCCGACATCTCTCGGCGCAAGCTGCGTAGCTGGTTCCTCCCACCGTTCGAGCGGGTGGCGCGGGAGGGATGCCGGACCTTCATGCTCGGCTACCAGAGCACCGACGGCGTGCCGATCACGGTGAACGACTGGCTCCTCAACGACGTGCTGCGCGGCGAGTGGGGCTACACCGGAACGCTCATCACCGACTGGGACAACGTCGGCCGCATGGTGTGGGAGCAGAAGGTGCAGCCCGACTACGCCCACGCGGCGGCCGCAGCGGTGATCGCCGGGAACGACATGGTGATGACCACGCCGCTCTTCTACGAAGGCGCGCTGGAGGCCGTCGCCCAGGGCCTCCTGTCTGAAGATGCCTTCGACGCCGCCGTGGGGCGCATCTTGGCGCTCAAGTTCGACCTTGGCCTGTTCGAGAACCCGCGCCTTCCGATCTCGGATCTGGACAGCGTGATAGGCAGCGCCTCCGGCGCCGCGCTCAATCTCGAGGTCGCGCGCCGCTCAATCGTGCTGCTCGAGAACGACGGAACCCTGCCCCTTTCTGGCTCGAATCCGCTTCGTGTCGCGGTGGTCGGCCCTCTCGCCGATGACGCACAGACTCAGCTCGGCGACTGGGCGGGAGGATCAGGGCAGGCCGGTTGGCTCGACGGCCAACCGAGGCAGATGATCACCACGGTGCTCGACGGGATCCGCGACATCGATGGCTGGTCCGTTCGGTACGCTCCCGGCGCAGGCATCCTCACCCTTGAGGACGACCCCCGGGGCGCGACGTTCCCCGACGGGCAGCCTCGACCACAGGTGGTCGTGCCCTGTCCGCCGGACCAGGGCCTGCTCGACGATGCCGCCGCCGCAGCCGACGCGTCGGACGTCATCGTGGCCGTTGTCGGCGACCGCATCGAGCTCGTGGGGGAGGGCCGCTCGACCGCGACGCTCGAGCTCATCGGGGGGCAGACCGCCCTGCTTGACGAGATGATCGCGACGGGGAAGCCCGTCATCGTCATCCTTCTCGCGTCGAAGCCCCTCGTCCTGCCGCAATCGGTCGCCCACGCGGCCGCCGTGATCTGGGCCGCGAATCCGGGCATGCAGGGCGGCCGGGCGATCGCCGAGCTCCTCGCCGGTCGCATCGAGCCATCCGGGCGCCTGCCGATCTCGTTCGCCCGGCACGTCGGTCAGCAGCCGACGTACTACAACCAGATCCGAGGGCAGCACGGCGACCGCTACGCCGACCTCACGCAGCAGCCGACTTGGGCTTTCGGCGAAGGCCTCTCGTACACCACCGTCGAGTACGCCGACCTGGCGCTCGCGCGGACCCGCCTCGGGCCGAGCGACACCATCGTGGCTGAGGTAACGGTTCGCAACACCGGCACCCGCCCGGTACGCGAAACCGTGCAGCTGTATGTGCGTGACACGATCACCAGCGTCAGTTGGGCGGATAAGGAGTTGAAGGCCTACCGTCAGGTCGATCTCGCCGCGGGCGAGTCGGCCAGAGTGCGTGTGGAGCTTCCGGTCTCCGAGTGCTCCATCGTGGACGCGGCGGGGGTTCGGCGTGTCGAGGAAGGAGATTTCGAAGTGCTCGTCGGCCCGTCCTCCCGCGAATCTGCGTTGCTCGTGGCCGGTTTCTCGCTCGTTGCGTGACGCCCGCTACGCCGGCCCGACCTCGTGCTCGGCGAGGAACGCCACGACATCGCTGATGGCGCGGTTGACGTGCGGGTGCTCGTAGACAACGTAGTGCGCCATGTCGTAGACGTGCAGCCGCTTCGGCTCGCCCGCGTCGGCAAGAGCGACTCGGTCTCCGAGAGGGGAACGGCGAGATCGTTGCTGGCCCCGAGGAAGAGTGCGTGCCGCGGCGATATGCCGGCGACGACCTGCTCAGGGGCGTACTCGAAGATGCTCTCCACCGCCTCGAGCGGGAACGTCTGCCGGATGCGCGGCTAGCGCAACGCGTGGGCGCCTTCGATGAGGATCGAGATTCCGAGCACGACCATGATGACGCCGGATGCCTTCGCGACGACCACGCTCGCCCGGGGGCGTGAACCGAGGAGGCGGCGTGCCAGGAGCGCGACGACGGTATAGACCACCGCGCAGTTCAGCAGGTGCAGACTGCCGAGAACGAGCATCTGTGCAGCGGGCGCCCACGCCGCGGTCGGCGAAGTGAACTGGGGGAGCAGCGCGAGCAGGAGCAGCAGGCCCTTCGGGTTGATGGCGCTGACGCCGGCGCCGCGCAGGAACTGGGCCATGGCGCGTCCTCGCATCGGTTGGTCGGACGCCCGGACCTCCTCGACCCGGCGCCGAAGCACAGAGACGCCGAGATAGACGAGATAGCAGGCGCCGGCGAGCGTCAGGGCGGTCAGGGCGATCGGGTAGCGGGTGACGAGAGCGCCGATGCCGAACGCGATGACGGCGATGACCAGCGCATACCCCGAGAGCATTCCGACGATCGACGGGAAGGCTGAGCGGGCGCGCAACCCCGCCGAGATGGCGTAGGCCCAATCGGCCCCCGGGGTCACGGCGAGCAGCACGGCGACCAGCCAGAACTGACCGAGCAGTGTGATGTCCACCGTCATCTCCTTTGCGTAGGGCTACGAGGCTACGCAGGAAGCGCCAGAAGGTGCTCCGTTTCTTCGACCAGTTCGGCGCAGATGGTGGAAGACTTGCGAAGATGGACGCACTAGACCGAGAGATTCTCTCTCTGCTCCAAGACGACGGGCGGATGAGCGCCACCGAGCTCGCCGGGCGCATCGGTCTCAGCTTGAGCGCGTGCCATCGGCGGCTCAAGGATCTCGAGAACTCGGGCGCCATCGAGCGATACCGGGCGATCGTCTCGCCCGAGGCTGTCGGCCTTGGCTTCGAGGCGATCGTCTTCGTCACCCTGGAGCGCACCGGAGTCGAGACGGTCGCCGACTTCGAGGCCGCTGTCACCGAGATCCCGGCGATCACCGACGCGCAGCGTCTGTTCGGCCAGCCCGACTACCTGTTCCGGGTGCTCACCGCAGATCTCGCCGCGTACCAGCAGCTGTTCGACACGCAGCTCAGCGGGCTGCCCGGCGTGCAGCGACTCACGTCGACCCTGGTGATGAAGAGGATCGGCGACGACCGAACCGTGCCGATCGCGTGATCGGTGCGCGGCGGCCGGCGCACCGCTCGCGTCGGCCGCGGGCCAGTCACACAGCCGGGGTCAGCGCTACTCGAGATCGCTCTCGCCGATCAGCTGCACGCTGCGCACCCCGTCGATGTCGGCGAGCGTGGCGACGAGCGGGTCCGGGTTCGCGGCACCGGCGAGTTCGAGCGTGAGCGCGGCGGTGCCGCCGGGCCCCGGCGCCTGCGGCTCCGCGCGCTGCACGGCCCAGCCGCTGCCGGTGATGGAGCTGAGGATGCCGCGCAGCAGCCCGCGACCGTCCTCGTAGACCACCTCGAGCTGGATCTCGGCGCTGCGGCTGCCGGGCAGCCGCATGCTCACGGCGCGCAGCCCGTAGGCGATCACGAAGTGCAAGGCGGTCACGACGAGGGCGAGCAGCCAGAGGCCGGCGCCCGCGGCCATGCCGATCGCTGCCGTCTCCCACACGGATGCCGCCGTGGTGAGTCCCCGCACGGCGCCGCGCCTCGTGAGGATGAGGCCCGCGCCGAGGAATCCGATGCCCGACACGATCTGCGCGGCGACACGCGAGGGGTCGAGGATCACGCTGCTCGAGAGCACGTCCATGAAGCCGTACTTCGACACGAGCATGAACAGCGCCGACGCCGTTCCGACGATGGACTGCGTACGCAGCCCCGCGCTGCGGCCGCGCAGCTGCCGCTCCAGCCCGATCAGCGCGCTCAGCCCGAACGCGAGCAGCAGCTCGCAGACCTGCAGCCAACCCTGCCCCTCGAACACCGTCATGACGGTGCGGTTCCCAGTTGGGGCGAGTTCGATCGCGACCGGGGGCGCTGATGCCGCGTGTCCATGCCCACGTCCACGTCCGCCGCGTCGGCCGCTCGGCGAGCGCAGAAGCAGGGCGAGCGGATGCCTACGCCGGCACCGCGTCGAGCAGGGGGCCGAGCGCCGCGCGCAGCCTCGCGCCGTGGCGCCCCTCCTCGACGACCAGCGCGTCGAGCCGCCCGAACCTGCGGCGCACCTCGGCGGCGACCTCTGCGCAGCCCGCCGCGTCGCGCAGGTCGAGGCGCATCGGGGTCGCGGAAAACCCCTCGGCCCGCAGCTCGGCGGACAGCAGCTCGGCCGCCCCGCGCTCGCTCGATCCGAGGATCACGTGGTAGCCCCGGGCGCCCAGCTCGCGCGCCTGCGCATAGGCGGGGCCGAGCCGGTGGGCGACCCCCGCGACGAGTGCGACCTTCACGGCCGGCCCCCGTCGGCTCGGGTGAGCCGTGCCCGCAGCTCGGCCAGCTCGGCGTGCAGCTCGCTCGGGACGCGTTCACCGAAGCCGGCGAAGAACTCCTCGGTCAGCTCGGCCTCGGCCAGCCAGGCCGCGGGGTCGACCGCGAAGAGCTCGGCGAGGTCGGACTCCGCCAGGTCGAGACCCGACACGTCGAGGGCGCCGGGCGCGGGCACGACTCCGAGCGGGCCGTCCGCGGCTGAGGCATCCCCCGCCCCGCGCCCCGTCTCGGCATTGCCTGCTTCGAGTCGCGCGGCGATCCACGCGAGCACCCGCACGTTGTCTCCGAAACCCGGCCACAGGTAGCGGCCGTCTGAGCCCTTGCGGAACCAGTTCACCTGGAAGATCTTGGGCGCCTGCGGGCCGAGCCGGCGCCCGACCGAGACCCAGTGTGCCCAGTAGTCGGCCATGTTGTACCCGCAGAACGGCAGCATCGCGAAGGGGTCGCGGCGCAGTTCGCCGACCGCTCCCTCGGCCGCCGCCGTCTGCTCGCTCGCGATGGTCGCGCCGAGGAACACGCCGTGGTTCCAGTCGCGCGCCTCGAGCACGAGCGGCACGTTGCTCGCGCGGCGGCCGCCGAAGATGATCGCGTCGAGGGGCACGCCGTCATGCGCCTCCCAGTCGTCGGCGATCGACGGGCACTGGGCGGCTGGCACCGTGAAGCGGGCGTTGGGGTGCGCCGCCGGGCGGCCCAGGCCCGGGGTCCAGTCGGCACCGGTCCAGTCGACGAGATGAGCGGGCGGCTGCGCGGTCATGCCCTCCCACCACACGTCGCCGTCGTCGGTGAGGGCGGCATTCGTGAAGATCGTGTTGCCCCAGATCGTCTGCATCGCGTTCGGGTTGGTGGATTCCCCGGTGCCGGGCGCCACGCCGAAGAATCCCGCCTCTGGGTTGATCGCCCACAGGCGGCCGTCTTCGCCCTGGCGCAGCCACGCGATGTCGTCGCCGAGCGTCTCGACGCTCCAGCCGGGCAGCGTCGAGCGCAGCATCGCGAGGTTCGTCTTGCCGCAGGCGCTCGGGAACGCGGCGGCCAGGTGGAAGCGGCGCCCGGCCGGGCTCGTCAGCTTGATGAGCAGCATGTGCTCGGCCAACCAGCCCTCGTCACGGGCGATCACGCTCGCGATGCGCAGCGCGAACGACTTCTTGCCGAGCAGCGCGTTCCCCCCGTAGCCCGAGCCGAACGACCAGATCTCGCGTTCGTGCGGGAAGTGCGCGATGTATTTGTCGGGGTTGCACGGCCATTCGACGTCGGGATGCCGCACGCCCGCCTCGTCCACGAGGGGGCACCCGACCGAGTGCAGCGCCTTGACCCAGGGCTCCCCGCTCTCGATGAGTGCGCGGGGCGCCGCGCCGACGCGAGTCATGATGTGCATGCTCAGCACGACGTAGGCGCTGTCGGTCAGCTGCACGCCGAGCTTCGAGAGGCGGCCGCCGACCGGCCCCATCGAGAACGGCACGACGTACAGGGTGCGGCCGCGCATCGCACCCCGGAGGCGGGCCGTCAGCTCGGTCTTCATCTCGGCCGGGTCGACCCAGTTATTAGTGGGGCCGGCGTCCTCGCGGCTGGCCGAGCAGATGAAGGTGCGGCTCTCGACCCGCGCCACGTCGTCGGGGTCGCTGCGGGCGAGGTAGCTGCCGGGCCGGTACTCGCCGTTGAGCCTGATCAGCTTGCCCTCGTCGAGCAGCACCTTCGTGAGCTCGTGGCGCTCGCGGTCGCTGCCGTCGCACCACACGACGCGGTCGGGTTCGGTGAGCGCCGCGATCTGCTCGACCCAGGCGTGCAGCCCGGGGGCGCGGTCGGGGGTGCGGTCGAACTCGTCGTCGTCGTCGGAGGCGTCGGGGGCGTGCGCGGCGGCGCGCGCTTCCAAGATCGTCATGGCGGGCTCCTTCGTTGGTGCCGTGGGTGGTCATGCGGCGAAAAGTTCGCCGTGATGACACTCTGGGCGAGGAATCCGCGCGGCTCGAGAGAAAACCGAGGCGAAGAAACCGGATTCTTGACGTAAGGTCAAGGCATGGCACAGGGCAACGCCGACCTGGTCACCGTCGGCCGTCGAATCCGTCACTTCCGCAGCGCGCGCGGCCTCACCCTCGAGCAGCTCGGGGCCGCGGTCGGTGCCGCTCCGAGCCAGCTGTCGCTCGTCGAGAACGGCCGCCGCGAGCCGAAGTTGTCGCTGCTGCGCGCGCTCGCGGCGGCGCTCGAGGTCGAGCTGTCTGAGCTGCTCGCCGACGAGGCCCCCGACCCGCGCAGCGCGCTCGAGATCGAGCTGACGCGCGCGCAGGCATCCCCCCTCTATGCATCGACGGGCCTGCCCGTGGTGCGCCCGACGCGGGGAACGCCGACCGAGGTGCTCGAGGCGCTCGTCGGCATGCATCGTGAGCTCGCGCGGCGCATGCGCGAGCAGATCGCGACGCCCGAGCAGGCCAGGCGGGCGAACACCGAGCAGCGCGAGTGGATGCGCGCGCGTGACAACTACCTGCCCGACATCGAGCAGGAGGCCGAGGAGCGGGTGCGCGCGACCGGCCACACGCAGGGCGCGCTCACGCACCGCGAGGTCGCGCTCATGGCCGAGCAGCTGGGGTTTGAGCTGCTCTACGTCGACGACCTGCCGCGCTCGACCCGGTCGATCACCGACCTCGCGAACGGGCGCATCTTCCTGCCGCCCGCCTCGATCCCCGGCGGCCACGGGCTGCGGTCGATGGCGCTGCAGGCGATCGCGCACCGCGTGCTCGGTCACGAGGCGCCGGGCGACTATGCGACGTTCCTCAAACAGCGGCTCGAGATCAACTACTTCGCCGCGGCCTGTCTGATGCCGCGCGCGGCCGCCGTCGCCTACCTGCAGGGGGCGAAGAAGCGGCGCGAGCTGGCGGTCGACGACTTCCGGGATGCCTTCGGGGTGACGCACGAGTCGGCAGCGCAGCGGCTCACCAATCTCGCGACCGCGCACCTCGACCTGAGGGTGCACTTCCTGCGCGTGGGCTACGACGGGGCGATCTACCGCGTGTACGAGAACGACGGGCTGCCGCTGCCCGCGGACGTCACGGGTGCGGTCGAGGGCCAGTTCGCCTGCCGCGAGTTCGGCGCCCGCGCGGCGCTCTCGTCGAACCAGCACACGACCGCACTCGCGCAGTACACGGACACCCCCGCCGGCACGTTCTGGTGCGAGACGCAGGTCGGCTCCGGCGACGACGGGCGCTTCTCGATCACCTTCGGAGTGCCGTTCGACAACGCGAAGTGGTTCCGCGGGCGCGAGACGACCGTGCGGCGGCAGTCGAGCTGCCCCGACCCGCGATGCTGCCAGAACCCGCCCGCATCGCTCGAGGAGCGCTGGAAGGACGCCGCGTGGCCGTCGGCGCGAGCGCACGCGCACATCCTCTCGCCGCTGCCGTCGGGGAACTTCCCGGGTGTCGACGACGCCGAGCTCTACGACTTCCTGGAACGGCACAGCGGCGCCGCCGAGTGAGCCGGTTGCGCCGAGGGGCCGCGGCCGGCCGGCCCCTTTCGCGCGGCGACAACGGATGCCGCTTCGCCGGCCGCTTTCCCGCGTCTAGTGTCGTCGCGCGGAAACCGAGGGGTGGCTTTCCGGCGTCTAGTGTCGTCGCGTGGAAACCGAGGGGTGCTTTTCCGACGTCTAGTGTCGCCGGGCGGGTGCCCGGAAGGGACTCACCACTTCTCGGGAACGTGCTCCGCCGAGATGCGGCGCACGGTTCCGCTCGCCGAGCGCAGCACGACCGACTCGGTGCGGATGACGTCGGGAGTGCGCTCGACGCCCCGCAGCAGCTCGCCGCCCGTGACGCCCGTGGCGACGAAGTAGGTGTTGTCACCGGCGACCAGGTCGTCGAGCCCGAGAATGCGGGTGAGATCGTGCCCGGCATCCCTCGCCCTCTTCGCCTCGGCCTCGTCGCGCGGCGCGAGCCGCCCCTGCAGAACGCCCCCGAGCGCCTTGATCGCGCAGGCGGTGATGATGCCCTCGGGCGTGCCGCCGATGCCCATGCACAGGTCGATCGGCGAGCCGCGTCGCGCCGCATCGATGCCGCCGCCGACGTCGCCGTCGGAGAGCAGCCGCGTGCCGGCGCCGGCGGTGCGGATCTCGTCGATGAGCCCTTCGTGCCGCGGTCGGTCGAGCACGGCGACGCGCACGTCGCTCACCGGCTTGCGCAGCGCGCGGGCGAGCTCGCGGATGTTGTCGCCGACCGACTGGCCGAGGTCGACGACGCCGCGCGCCTCGGGGCCAGCCGCGAGCTTGTCCATGTAGAAGACGGCGCTCGGGTCGTACATCGAGCCGCGGTCGCTGACGGCGATGACGCTGAGGGCACCGGGGCGACCCGTCGCGGTGAGCGAGGTGCCGTCGATCGGGTCGACGGCGATGTCGCAGGCCGGCCCGTCGCCGGTGCCGACGCCCTCGCCGTTGAACAGCATGGGCGCGTGGTCCTTCTCGCCCTCGCCGATCACGACCGTGCCGTCGAAGGCGACGGTGCCGAGGAACGCGCGCATGGCGTCGACCGCGGCGCCGTCCGCGTCCTCCTTACGGCCGCGCCCGACCCAGCTCGAGGCGCCGATGGCGGCGGCCTCGGTGGCGCGCACGAGCTCCATCGCGAGGTTGCGGTCGGGGCTGAGCAGGCGGCCGTCGCGGGTCGCGGCGAGATCGTCAAGAAGCGTCATGACCACGACGCTAGGCGGGCGATCGGATGCTTCGACCGAGATTCCCGCGACAAGAATGCGCCTTCTTAACGAGCTGTGAAACCTCAGTCGACCGGTAGCAGCGTGTACTTCGTCGACAGGTACTCGTGGATGCCCTCGAAGCCGCCCTCGCGACCCACGCCCGACTGCTTGACGCCGCCGAACGGCGCCGCAGCGTTCGAGAGCACGCCGACGTTGAGTCCCATCATGCCGGTCTCGAGGCGGTCGATCATGCGGTGGCCGCGAGCGAGGTCCTGCGTGAACACGTAGGAGACGAGCCCGAACTCGGTGTCGTTGGCGAGGCGCACGGCGTCGTCCTCGCTCGAGAACGTCGAGATGGCGAGCACGGGCCCGAAGATCTCCTCCTTCAGGATCGAGCTGCCCGGCTGCACCCCCGTGAGCACGGTCGGCTCGTAGAACGTTCCGGGGCCGTCGACGCGGTTGCCGCCCGTCGTGACGGTGGCGCCGCGGCGTGCGGCATCCGCCACCAGCTCGGATGCCTTGGCGACAGCATCCTCGTCGATCAGCGGGCCGATCGCGACGCCGTCCTCCGTGCCGCGCCCGATCTTCATCGCCTGAACGCGCTCGGTGACCCGGCGCGCGAACTCGTCGGCGACCGACTCGTGCACGATGAAGCGGTTGGCGGCCGTGCAGGCCTCGCCGATGTTGCGGAACTTCGCGGCCATGGCGCCGTCGACCGCCTTGTCGAGGTCGGCGTCCTCGAAGACCACGAACGGGGCGTTGCCGCCGAGTTCCATCGAGACGCGCAGCACGCCCTCTGCGGCCTGCGCGATGAGCTTGCGGCCGACCTCGGTCGAGCCCGTGAACGACAGCTTCCGCAGCCGCGGGTCGGCGATGATCGGCGCGGCCACCTTCGATGACGACGACGAGGTGACGACGTTCACGACACCGGCCGGCAGACCCGCCTCGACGAGCAGCTGCGTGAAGAGCACGGTCGTGAGCGGCGTCAGCTGCGCGGGCTTCACGACCAGCGTGCACCCCGCGGCGAGTGCCGGAGCGATCTTCCGCGTCGCCATCGCGAGCGGGAAGTTCCACGGCGTGATGAAGAACGACGGGCCGACCGGGCGCTGGGCGACGATGATGCGGCCCGTCCCTTCCGGGTTCAGGCCATAGCGGCCGGTGATGCGCACCGCCTCTTCCGAGAACCAGCGCAGGAACTCGCCCCCGTAGGCGACCTCGCCGAGCGCCTCGGCGTAGGGCTTGCCCATCTCGAGCGTCATGACGAGCGCGAGGTCCTCCTTGCGCTCCTGCACGAGCTCCCAGGCGCGGCGCAGGATCTCGCTGCGCTTCCGCGGCGGCGTGTTCGCCCAGTCGTCCTGCGCAGCGACGGCCGCGTCGAGGGCGCGGATGCCGTCGTCGGGCGTCGCGTCCGCAATCGAGCGGATGACCTCGCCCGTCGCCGGGTCGCGCACGTCGAAGGTCTGCCCCGACGACGACTCGACCCACTCACCGCCGATGAACAGCCGATGCTCGACCGAGGACAGCAGTGCGCTCTCGCGCTCATTCATGATTCGTTCCCTTCTGCCACTACGAATCATGCCCGCCATCGGGCGGATTCACCGGTCGCGGCGTCCGCAGGGCGGGCTGTCACGAGTTCGCGCGGATGACCTCGTGCTGGTACGGGGCGATCACCTCGCCGTCGATGCGCAGGTCGAGCACCAAGAACGGGCGAGCGGATGCCGGCGCGGCGGCCCACTCGGCGAGGCGCTCGAGGTCGCCGAGCTCGCGCACGACGACGCCCTCTGCGCCGAGCGCGCGCCCCAGCGCGGCGAAGTCGACCTCGGGGATCAGCATCGGCTCGCGCGCGAGCCCCTTGAGCCCGTAGAGGTTCACCTCGGCGCCGTACGCGCCGTCGTTCCAGAACACGGCGAGCCCGCGACCGCCGGCGGTGCGCACCGCGGTCTCGAAGTCGGCGAGCGCCATGAGGCCGCCGCCGTCGCCCGAGCCCAGCACGACGGTCGTCTCGTCGCCGGTGGCGGCCACCGCGCCGGCGACGCTCGGCAGCCCGAGCCCGATCGACTGGTAGGCCGTGCCGACCATCACCATGCGGTTCGGCTCGGCCACCGGCCAGAACATGTTCGGCCAGGCGAGGAAATGGCCGCCGTCGGTGACCACGACCCGGTCGTCCGGCAGCAGCTCGGCGAGGCGGGCCGCGACCGTGCGTGGGTCGAGCCGACCGCGTGCGGTGCGTCCGTCGGCCGCCCCCGGTTCCTGGGCCCGCAGCGCGGGTGCGTCGATGGTCTCGCGCCAGGGGGTTTTGCGCCCGCCGCCGACAGCTGCGTCTGCGCCGGGGGACGCAAACGTCGGGCGCGGCAACAACTCGTGGGCATCCGCCAGCAGCTCCGCGACCAGTCGCGCGTCGCCGCGCAGGAAGTCGCCGACTCGCGGGTGGGTCGCGGTGGGAGCGGTGTCGACCTGCACGACGTGGGCCGCGGGCGAGAACAGCTCGCCGAAGCGCATCGTGAACTGGTTGAGCCCCGCGCCGAAGACGACGGCGACGTCGGCTTCGCGCACGAGCTCCATGGCAGCGGGCGCGCCGAAGCCCCCGGTGACGCCGAGGTCGTAGCGCTGCTCGGGGAAGACGCCCCGCCCGAGGGCCGTGGTGGCCGTGACGGCGCCGGTGGCCGCGGCGAGGCGGCCGAGCGCCGCTCCGGCGCCTGCGAGCCATGCGCCGCGCCCCGCGAGCAGCAGCGGGCGCTCGGCGTCGGCGAGCGCGGCGGCGACACGGTCGATGGATGCCGCGGCGAACGCGGTCGGAGCGAGCGGCCCTGGCAGCGTCAACTCGGGAAGCTCGGGCACGGGGCCGACCTCGCGCGTCACGACGTCGTAGGGCAGCGCGAGCACGACGGGCACCTGGTACGACAGGGCGTGCTCGAGGGCGATCACGGTGGTCGCGGCGGCATCGAGCCGCCCCACGGTGTAGGTGCGCGCCCCGACGGCCGAGGCGAGTGCGATCTGGTCCACGTCCCATGCGCGGGGGCCCGAGGTGGGCTCATCGCCGACGACGACCACGAGCGGGATGTGGGCCTGCGCGGCCTCGGCCAGCGCGGTGAGCGTGTTGGTGAATCCGGCGCCGTAGGTCGTCGTCGCGGCGGCGATGCGGCCGGAGACCCGGAAGTGCGCGTCGGCGGCGACGACGGCACCGGCCTCGTGCCGCACGGCGGTGTACGTGGCATCCGTCTCGCGCAGCAGCGCGTCGAGGAAGTAGGCGTTCCCGTTCCCCATGACGCCGAAGACGTGGCTGACGTGACGGGCGAGGGCGATGGCGACGTGCTGGGCGGCGGTGGGCATGGCGAGGCCTTTCGAGACGTGAACGGATGCGGGTTTCCGTATGTGTCTCGCGAGCGCTGCACGCGCGCTTCGTGCCCTTTTTTCGAGCACCGGCTGGCCGGACACTGCCATGTTACGGCGACGCCAGCGCAGCGGATGCGCCGCAGCGCTCGCCGCGGCCGCCCAGGATCGCCTCGCTACACTCTTCGGGTGACCGACCCGAGAGACCCCTTCGGTGACGAGTTCCCGCCCACCGAGCCGTTCACTCCGCTGAACACCGACGAGCGCGCCGTCGTCGAACAGCCGACGGCGCCCATGGCGGCGCCCGTGGGCTCCGGTTCTCTCGGCGGCTCACCCGACGCCCCCGCCACGGCGCGAATGGAGTCCGTCGAGCCGATCATCGTCGACCCGGCGACCGGCCCGAAGACGCCGAGCGCTCCGGCGCGCGCCTGGGCGGGCATCCTCTCGTCCGTCCGCACGCACCCCCGCAGCTGGATCGCCGCCGGCGCGACCGCCGCGGTGCTCGTCATCGGCGGGGGCTCGTTCGCAGCGGGCGCCGCAACGGGCGCCCCGCCGCAGCCCGCCGCGCTGAAGGCGCCTGTGCACAGCGCCAGCCCGACGGCATCCGCCACGCCCACCTCGACCCCGACGCCTACCGGGCGCCCCGTCGCGAACCCGGCCGCGCCGGCGACGGCGCTCAAGACCTGCTCGGTCGCCGGCCCCGCCTCCGACGGGCGCCTCGGCACCCTCGAGGCCCAGGTCGTCGACGCCAAGACCGGCCAGGTGCTGTTCGACCGCAACGGCAGCACGGCCGCGCCGACCGCGAGCGTCATGAAGACGATCACCGCGGGCGCCGCGCTCACGGCGCTCGGTGCCGACTACCGGATCTCGACGACCGTCGTGAAGGGCTCGCAGCCCGGTCAGGTCGTCATCGTCGGCGGCGGCGACCCGACGCTCAGCGCGGGCCACGGCTCGTGGTTCCAGGGCGCACCGACGCTGACCGACCTCGCCGACCAGGTCAAGAAGGCCTGGGCAGACGACCCCGCCAACGACGGCCAGCCGATCACCTCGGTCGTCGCCGACGCGACGCTCTTCGGCGGCCCGATGTGGCAGTCCAGCTGGGACGAGCAGGAAGAGCGCGCGAGCCTCGGCTCGACCGCCTACATCGCGGCGCTGATGGCCGACGGCGACAAGAACGACCCGACCAAGCTGCAGACGCCGCGCGGCACCGACCCTGTCGGCGACGCGGGCAAGGCCTTCGCGCAGGATCTCGGCGCGAACTACGACGGCGAGGCGAAGGCGCCGCAGGGCGCGGCCCAGCTCGGTGTCGTGAAGTCGCAGCCCGTGTCGGCGCTCGTGACCGAGGCGCTGCAGAACTCCGACAACACCGTCATGGAGATGCTGGCGCGCCTCACCGCCATCACGGAAGGCGCCGGCAACACCTTCGGCGCGATCGACGCAGGCGACACCGCCGCGCTCAAGACGATCGGCGTCGACCTGTCGGGCCTCACGATCATCGACGGCTCGGGGCTTTCGGCCGACAACCGCGTGCCGCCGTCGTTCTTCTCGGGTTACCTCACGAAGGTGCTGAACCGTGAGAACGGCCTCGGCGTCATCTACGACGCCCTGCCGATCTCCGGTCAGTCGGGCACGCTGACGCAGGGCTACGGTCGCTTCGTCGGGGCATCCGCGGTCGCCGTCGGCAAGATCCACGCGAAGACGGGGTCGATCAACGGCGCCTACACGCTCGCGGGCGTCATCGACGCGAAGGACGGCTCGAAGCTCGTCTTCTCGATCTACGCCCTCGGCAATGTCGGCGACAGTGCCCGCGGCGCGATCGATGCGCTGGCGGCCGCGATCTACAGCTGCGGCGACAACCTGTCGAACAGCTGACGCCGCGTCGCGCGGGGGGCTTCTGCCCCCGCCGCCGGAGTTTCTGCGTCCGCCGCCGACACCTGCGTCCGCCTTCGCGGACGCAAATGTCGGCCGCGGGCGCATAACCTGAGGTCATGAGCCGCGCCCTGCTGATCGTCGACGTGCAGAACGACTTCACCGAAGGCGGGTCGCTCGGCGTCGCGGGCGGCGCGGCCGTCGCGGCCGGGATCACCCGCCTGCTCGACGAGCGCGGCGACGCCTACGACCTCGTCGTCGCGAGCCGCGACTGGCACGACGGCGGGAGCGACAACGGCGGCCACATCTCCGACCACCCCGACTTCGTCGACTCCTGGCCGCCGCACTGCATCAGCGGCACGCCCGGGGCCGAGTACCACCCCGCGCTGGCATCCGATCGCATCGACGTGCACATCAAGAAGGGGCAGGGCAAGCCCGCCTACTCGGCGTTCGAGGGTGCCGACGACTTCGGCAAGGGCATCAGCGAGGTGTTCCAGGCGCACGGCGTGACCGACGTCGACGTGGTCGGCATCGCGACCGACCACTGCGTGCGGGCGAGCGCGCTCGACGCCCTGCAGGACGGCGAGCGGGTGCGCGTGCTCACCGACCTGATCGCGGGCGTGGCGGATGCCTCGTCGGCCGCCGCCCTGCAGGAGCTGGCTGCCGCGGGCGCCGAGCTCGTGACGAGCGACGCCGTCGGTGCCGCGCCCTCTGCCGAATAGCCGGTCGTCACGAACGCGGCTTATCCGCGCGCGTGGGCCGCGTTTTCGACGACCGGGCGAGCGGCTCAGCGGCGGGTCGTCACAAACGTGCCTCATCCGCGCGCGCGTGCCGCTTAGGCGACGACCGGGGGTCAGCGGTCAGCGGGCGGGCTGCAGGGCGCCGTCGACGCGGCGGGCGATCCCCCAGGGGTTCGATTCCTGCAGCGCAGGGGGCAGCGCCGCATCCGGCACGTCCTGGTAGGCGACCGGGCGCAGGAAGCGGCCGATCGCCGCGGTGCCGACCGAGGTGGTCGCCGGGGCCGTCGTCGCGGGGAACGGCCCGCCGTGCTGCTGCGCGTAGCTCACCGTGACGCCGGTGGGCCAGCCGTTCCAGAGCACCCGCCCGGCGTGGCCCGCGAGGGTGCGCAGCAGGGCGGCCGTGTCCTCGCCGTCTTCGGCGTGCACGCCGGCCGTGAGCTGGCCGCCGATGCTCGCCGCGATCGCCTCGAGCTGCTCGGGGGAGTCGTACTCGACGATCACGCTCGCGGGGCCGAACATCTCGTGCTCGAGCAGCTCGGGCGCAGACAGCACCCGCTCGGCCGGGGCGCGGAACACCGTCGCCTCGGGAGCGCCCTCGGCACCCGGCAGGGTCGTGAGCGGCTCGACCCCGTCGACCGAGGCGAACTCGTCGCGCGAGCGCTCGAACGAGGCCCGCAGCGAGTCTGAGAGCATCTCGTGGGGCGGCACGGGCGAGGCATCCGCGAGGCCCGCGACGAGCTCGTCACGCGAGGTCGCCGGCACGACGAGGTAGCCGGGCTTCGTGCAGAACTGCCCCATGCCGAGCGTGAACGAGCCGACGAAGCCCGCCAGGATCGCGTCGCGCCGCGCGGCCCACGCGCCGGGCGTGACGAACACGGGGTTGGTGCTGCCGAGCTCGCCGTAGAACGGGATCGGCTCGGGCCGGTCGGCGGCGAGGGCGGCGAGCGCCTGGCCGCCGCGAGTGGATCCGGTGAACCCCACCGCCTTGACGAGCGGATGCTGCACGAGAGCCGGCCCGTCCTCATAGCCCTCGACGAGCGCGAACAGCCCGCTCGGAGCGCCGACCGCGCGCAGCGCCTCGACCGCGAGTCGCGCGGTCTCGCGCGCGAGCCGCGGATGGGCGGGGTGCGCCTTGTGCACGACGGCGCAGCCGGCGGCGAGCGCCGAGGCGCTGTCGCCGCCCAGCACGCTGAACGCGAAGGGGAAGTTCGAGGCGCCGAAGACGCCGACGACACCGAGCGGCTCGCCGACGCGGCGGATGTCGGGTCGCGGACCCATGCCCCAGCCCGGGTCGGCGTGGTCGATGGTGGCGGCGAAGGGGTCGCCGCTCGCGGCATCCGCCCCGAGCAGTCGCAGCTGGAACGCGGTGCGCGTGAGCTCGCCGGTGAGGCGCACGATGGGCAGGTGGCTCTCGTCATGGGCGAGGGCGACGAGGTCGTCGGCATGCGACTCGAGCGCGTCGGCCAGGGCCTCCAGCCAGGTGCGGCGGGTGGCGGGCGAGACCTCGCGTGCGGCCTCGAAGGCCGATTGGGCTGCGGAAACGGCGGCGTCGACGGTGAGCGTCTGGGTGTCGGTCACGCTTCCACACTAGGGGCGCGGGCGCGATCCGGTTTGGCTAGGGTCGGATTGTGCCGACTCCCCAATTCGTTCTGCGGCTGCGCGAGAAGATCGGGCACCAGGAGCTCTGGCTGAGCGGGGTCACGGCGGTCGTGCTGCGCGGCGAGGGCGACGAGCGCGAGGTGCTGCTCGTGAAGCGCGCCGACAACGGCGAGTGGACGGCCGTGACCGGCATCGTCGACCCCGGCGAGCCGCCCGCCGTAGCGGCCGAGCGCGAGGTGCTCGAAGAGACCGCGGTCACCGCCGTCGCCGAACGGCTCGCGCGCGTGCACGTCGAGGACCGCGTGGTCGTCTACGGCAACGGCGATCGCTCGCGCTACCTCGACCTGACGTTCCGCTGCCGCTACGTGTCGGGTGAGCCGTTCCCCGCCGACGGCGAGAACACCGCGGCGCAGTGGTTCCGCCTCGACGCGCTGCCCGACATGCGCGACGACCACAGGGCGCGCATCGAGATCGCGGCGTCCGACGACGTCGCGGCGCGCTTCCAGCGCTGATTTCCGAGGGGGATGCCTCGGCCGGGCATCCCCGGCGACCACGCCGGCTCTCGCCCGATGTCGGTGGCCCCCGCTACCTTGGTGGCCATGCCCGCACCGGTGATCGTCGCACGTGACCTCGAGAAGTCGTTCGGCGATGTCGCGGCGGTCGGCGGGGTGTCGTTCGAGGTCGCTCAGGGCGAGTCGTTCGGGCTGCTCGGGCCGAACGGCGCCGGCAAGTCGACGACCATGCGCATGGTCGGCGCGGTTTCGCCGCGCACGGGCGGCGAGCTGACGATCCTCGGGCTCGACCCCGACCGGCATGGGCCCGAGATCCGCTCGCAGCTCGGCGTCGTGCCGCAGACCGACAACCTCGACTTCGAGCTGCCCGTGCTCGACAACGTGATCGTCTACGGCCGCTACTTCGGCCTGCCGCGGAAGCTCGTGAAGCAGCGCGCGGCCGAGCTGCTGCGGTTCGCGCAGCTGACCGAGAAGGCGAAGACGCGCATCGACGACCTCTCCGGCGGCATGAAGCGCCGGCTCACGATCGCGCGGGCGCTCATCAACGACCCCAAGATCCTGCTGCTCGACGAGCCGACGACGGGGCTCGACCCGCAGGCGCGGCACATCCTCTGGGACAGGCTGTTCCGGCTGAAAGAGCAGGGCACGACGCTCGTGCTGACGACGCACTATATGGACGAGGCCGAGCAGCTCTGCGACCGCCTGATCGTCGTCGACCATGGCCGCATCATGGCCGAGGGCACTCCGCAGTCGCTCATCCGCCAGTACTCGAGCCGCGAGGTGCTCGAGCTGCGCTTCGGTTCAGAGCGCAACGCGGCCGCCGCCGAGTCGCTCGGCGGCATCGGCGACCGGGTCGAGGTGCTGCCCGACCGCGTCCTGATCTACGCCGACGACGGCGAGGCGGCGTCCGTCGCCGTGCGCGCCCGCGGGCTCGAGGCGCTCACCTCGCTCGTGCGGCGAGCGTCCCTCGAGGACGTGTTCCTGCGGCTCACCGGGCGGAGCCTGATCGAATGAGCGCGATCCCCGTGTCGGCGGATGCCGCGGCCGAGCTCGCCCGGCGCGCTGCCGCGCGCCCGCGCCGCTTCGGCGCCTACTTCGTGTTCGAGCACCGACTGACGCTCGCCCGCCGGCTGTGGTCGTCGAACATCGTGCCCGCACTCGGTCTGCCCCTGCTCTATCTGTTCGCGATGGGGCTCGGGCTCGGCGCTCTGATCGGCGGCGGCGCGGGCGCGCACGACCTGGGCGGTGTCTCGTACCTCGTGTTCGTCGCACCCGCGCTGCTCACGGCGGCCGCCTTCCAGACCGCCTCAGAAGAGTTCATCTTCCCGATCCGACTCGGCTTCAAGTGGAATCCGACCTTCTTCGGCATGAACGCGGCGCCGCTGTCGCCCGGCCAGATCATCGACGGCAACGTGCTCTACACGAGCACCCGCATCGTCGTGAACAGCCTGATCTACTACGTGCTGATGGTCGCCTTCGGTGCGGCGCCGTCGGGGTGGGGCATCCTCTCGGTCCTTGCCGCGCTGCTCACCGCGCTGTCGTGCGGCGGCCCGCTGTGCGCCTACATCTCCTCGCTCGACAAAGACGCGAGTCAAGAGACGCTCGTGCTCAGGTTCATCGTCATGCCGCTCACGCTGTTCTCCGGAACGTACTTCCCGCTCGCGCTGATGCCGATCTATCTGCAGTGGATCGGGTGGGTCTCGCCGCTGTGGCATGGCACGCAGCTCGCGCGCGACGCGACGTACGGGCTGGGTGAGCCGGCGTGGCTCATTGCGGTGCACGTCGCATACCTGGTCGTGACCTTCGTCGTCGGGTGGCGGATCGCCCGGCGGCTCGCGGGGAAGAAGCTGAACAAGTGAGCGCGGTCGAGGCCGGCACCGGGGCGGGGCGGCCGTCGCGGCTGCTGGGGGCGGTGTTCGCCGGGAATCCGGGTGCGGTGATGGCCCGCAGCTGGACGGCGACGAAGACGACGAACTGGCTCGTGGTGGTGTCGGGGTTCCTCGAGCCGGTGCTCTACCTGCTGTCGCTCGGTGTCGGGCTCGGCAAGCTGATCGGCACGGTCGACACGGGCGGGCAGCACATCAGCTACGCGGCGTTCATCGCGCCGGCGCTGCTCGCGACCTCGGCGATGAACGGGGCCGTGATGGATTCCACGTTCAACGTGTTCTTCAAGCTCAACTTCGGGAAGCTCTACGAGGGCATGCTGGCGACGCCGCTCGGGCCGCTCGACGTCGCGCTCGGCGAGATCATGATGGCGCTGCTGCGCGGTGCCCTCTACGGCCTCGCGTTCCTCGGGGTGATGTGGGCGGTCGGCCTCAACCTGTCGTGGACGGCGTTGCTCGCGTTCCCCGCGCTGCTGATCATCGCCTTCGGCTTCGCGAGCCTCGGCATGGGCGTCGTGAGCTTCATGAAGACCTTCACGCAGCTCGACTGGATCTTCTTCGTGCTGCTGCCGATGTTCCTGCTCTCATCGACGTTCTTCCCGATCACGGTGTACCCGCGGCCGGTGCAGCTCGTGATCGAGTGCCTGCCGCTGTGGCACGGCATCGAGCTCGTGCGCGGGCTCACGACCGGCGTCATCACGACGGCGCTGCTGTGGCACGTGCTCTACTACGCCGGCATGATCGCGGTCGGCCTCGTGCTGACGACGACGCGGCTCAAAGCCCTGTTCCTCAAATAGCGGCGTGCCTCAGACCAGCAGCTGGTGCTTCGCGAGCTCGCGGTAGAGCGGCACGGCGGCCACGAGCTCCGAGTGCGTGCCGACCCCGACGACCTGGCCGTGGTCGAGCACGACGATCTGATCGGAGTCGACGACCGTCGAGAGGCGGTGGGCGATCACGATCATCGTGCGGTCTTCGGCGACCGCGTCGATCGCCTCGCGCATGAGCTGCTCGTTGCGGCCGTCGAGCGACGAGGTCGACTCGTCGAGCAGCAGGATCGGCGGAGCGGCCAGCAGCGCCCGTGCGATCGCGAGTCGCTGGCGCTCACCGCCCGAGAGCATGACGCCCTCTTCGCCGACGGGCGCGGCGAGGCCGAGCGGCGACCGCGCCAGCACCTCACCGAGGTTCACGGCCTCGAGCACGCGACGGCACTCGTCATCGGTGGCGTCGGGGGCGCCGAGGGTGAGGTTGTCGCGCAGCGAGCCGGCGAGGGCCGGGGCATCCTGCTCGACATAGCCGAGTTGCGCGCGCAGCTCGTCGCGCGGAAGGTCGGCGATGTCGACGCCCCCGAGGCGGATGCTGCCCGCGGTCGGGTCGTAGAAGCGCTCGATGAGCGCGAGCGTGGTCGACTTGCCTGCCCCCGAGGGGCCGACGAGGGCGGTGCGCTTCCCCCGTGGCACTTCGAACGACACGTCATGCAGCACGAGGGCCGGGTCTCCATTCGGCTTCGCCGAGTCGACCGGCGAAGAGGCCGCCGAGTCGACCGGGTAGGCGAACGACACCCGGTCGAAGGCGAGGGCCGGGGCATCCGCCCGCAGCTGCGCGAGCGAGGCAGATCGCGCATCGTGCGCGTCCTCGCCCGGCAGCGCGATGATCTCTTCGATGCGGCCGAGGGCGCCGAGCGCCGAGTTCACGGACGTGATCGCGCCGAACGCGTTGCCGAGCGGCATGACCAGCATGAACAGGAAGATGATGAAGGTCACGAGGGAAGCCACCGAGATGGCGCCCGAGGCGACGCGGTAGCCGCCGATGCCGAGCACCACGAGGAACGACACCTGCAGGGCGATGCCCGCGACCGGCACGACGAGGGCGGAGATGCGGGCGACCTGGATGCCCATCTGCCAGGCGCCGCGCGCGTCGTCGTCGACGGCGGCGATCTCGCGCGCGGTGGCTCCGGCGGCGCGGATCGTGCGCACCGATGAGATGGCCCGCTCGACGGCGGCGGTGAGGTCGCCGACCTTCTTCTGAGCGCGTGCCGACGCCGTACGGATGCGGCCGGACAGCAGCACGACGACGACCACGGACACTCCGATCACGAGCACCGTGAGCCCGAGCAGCACGGGGTCGATGATCGCCATGCCGACGAGCGCACCGAGGAAGGTCAGCGCCCCGCCGATCGCATCGATCAGCCCCTGGGTGAGCACGGCGCGCAAGGCCGTGGAGTCGGCGCCGACGCGGCTGACGAGGTCGCCCGTGCGGCGGCGGTCGAATTCAGCGATCGGCAGGTTGAGCAGCCGGGCCACGATGCGGCGGCGCGACGAGAGCACGACGCCCTCGCCGGTGCGCTGCAGCAGGTAGTGCTGGTACCCCGAGATGATGCCGGCTACGACGACCAGCGCGACCAGCGCCCACACGAGCCAGCCGAGCGGGCTCGCGTGCTGCACGCGGGTGATCACCTGGTTGACGAGCAGCGGCTGCGCGAGCGAGGCGGCGGCCCCGAGCACCGAGAGCGCGATGACCCAGGCGAGCACGCGCCTGTGCTCGGTGAGATAGGGCAGCAGCTGCCGGAACGAGGCGCGCGGCCCGTCGTCGGCGGGGCGGCGACCGAAGCCGCGGCGGGCGGGTCGGGCGGGTGCGGGGGAGGCGGAAGGTGCGGCGGCGTCACTCATGGCGTGCCGATTCTAAGTTTCGAGCTTGCGTGCGCGCAGACAGCCGGATGCCCCGAGCCGCGGCCCGGGGCATCCGTGGATCTCGATGCGAACGCGCGCTACGCGAGTTCGTTGTGGTAGTCGACGTCCTTCGTCTCGCGGCCGATGATCAGCGCGATCAGCGTGAGCACGCCCATGACGGACAGATACAGGCCGACGAGCCAGGTGCGACCGGATGCCGCGCCCCACAGCGCCACCGCGATGATCGGCGCGAGGGCCGCGCCCAGGATCGAGGAGATGTTGTAGGCGACGCCGGAGCCCGTGTAGCGCACGTTCGCGGGGAACAGCTCGGGCAGCAGCGCGCCCATGGGCCCGAAGGTGATGCCCATCAGGGTGAAGCCGATCGTCAGGAACGCCTGCACGAGCGCACCCTCGAAGGTCGCGTCGGAGCGCGGGGTGAGGAACAGCTCGAAGGTGAGGCCGAACACGATGATCGCGATGGTCACGCCGATGAGCAGCTTCTTGCGGCCGATGGTGTCGGCGATCGGGCCCGAGATCAGCGTGAAGACGCCGAAGAAGATCACGCCGAGGATCTGCATGAGCACGAAGTGCACGTAGGGGATGCCGAGGCCGGGCACATACGACGCGGCGTCGAATGACGTTCCGGCCTTCGCCGCAGCGGTGGCCGCGGCGTGCGCGGGCAGGCGGGTGCCGTAGCTCAGCGTGAAGGTCGTCATGAGGTAGAAGACGACGTAGGTCGCGAGCATGTAGAAGGTGCCGAGAACGACGCCCTTCCAGTTGCGGGCGAGCAGCGAGCCGAGCGGCAGCTTCACGATCTTGTTCTCGGAGACCGTCTTCTGGAAGGTCGTCGACTCGACGAGGCGCAGGCGCACCCAGAGGCCGATGATGACCATCACGGCCGAGAAGATGAACGGCACCCGCCAGCCCCAGGCGAGGAACGAGCCCGGCCAGATCGTGTTGATTACGAGGAAGACCGCGTTCGCGATGATGAAGCCGATCGGGGCGCCGAGCTGCGGGAAGGTGCCCCACCAGCCGCGCCGGCCGGCGGGCGCGTTCTCGGTCGCGATGAGCGCCGCGCCCGACCACTCGCCGCCGAGGGCGAAGCCCTGCGCGAGGCGCAGGATGATCAGCATGAGGGTCGCCCACCAGCCGATGGAGGCATACGTGGGCAGGAATCCGATCAGGAACGTCGCGATGCCCATCGTGAGCAGCGACGCGACCAGGGTGCCCTTCCGGCCGATGCGGTCACCGAAGTGGCCGAAGAACATCGCGCCGATGGGGCGGGCGACCATGGCGGCGCCGAAGGTCGCGAAGCTTGCGAGCAGCGCGGTGGTCGGGTCGCCGGTCGGGAAGAACAGGGTGGGGAAGGCGAGGACGGCGGCCGTCGCGTAGGCGTAGAAGTCGTAGAACTCGACCGAGGTGCCGATGAGGCTGGCCAGGATGACCCGGCCGCGCGGATTCGCCGCCGTCGTGTTCGAGGCCTCGAGGGTTGCAGAAACAGACATTGATCCAGTGCGATTCGTGAGATGAGAAGACGGATGCCGGTTGCTGCTCGAGCCGGAAGGGGGTGCAGCCGGCGAGCTATGGCATCGGGACTTCGTCGAGTCGCTTGTGGCGGGTGCGAAGAACAACAGTCTACGCCTCTGCGACCGGCGCTTCGGCGTGCGGGGCCGCGCCGTCACTAGGCTGGCGGCATGGCTCACGTCTTCATCGCGCTGCACGTCATCTTCGCCGTCTTCATCATCGGGCCGATGGCTCTGCTTCCCCACACGGGGCTGCGCGCGTTGCGGGTGCACGACGCGAAGCAGGTGCGCGGGCTCGCGCGCTCGACCTCGATCTTCAGCTGGGCGTCGCTGATCGTGTTCGTGCTGGGCTTCGCGGCGCTCGGCACCGCTGACATCCCGTTCACGAGGCTGTGGGTGTGGCTGTCGGTCGTGCTCTATGCGGGCGCCTTCGTGCTGAGCGTCTTCGTCATCGTGCCGAATCTGAACCGCGGCGCGGAGGAGATCACGAGCGCGGGGGCGTCGCCCGCGGTGGAGGGCGAGAAGCTCGCCAGGCCGGCCGCTTACTCGGCCGTTGCCGCGACCGCCGGCGTGACGACGATCCTGCTCGTGGTCGTCGTGATCCTGATGGCGTTCCGCCCGTGATGCCGGCTCTCTGAGTCATACCCGAATCGCACTTTCCGGGGGATGAGTGGCCGACCTTCGCCTTGATCTCGGTGAACTGCGGCAGCTCTCTGCCGAGCTCGCATCGATCATCACAGACTTCGACGGTGTCGAAGCGCTCTCAGACTCGGTCGGCGCCTCGACAGGGCACGACCGGCTGGGCGACCGCATCAGCGAGTTCGCGCGCAACTGGTCGAAGCACCGCGCGCAGCTGGTGAAAGACGTGCAGACCCTGCACCAGTACCTCGACGATCTCACCAACGGCTTCACCGAGATCGACGAGAAGTTCGCGAAGGCGCTCGAGACCGACGACCAGACGGCGGCGAGCTGATGGCCGACGCGGAGTACGGACTGCTCAGCGGCGAGCCCGACGAGGTCGAGTCGCACGCCGCCAAGGTGGCGCAGGTCGCCGAGAAGATCGACGCCGCCGTCACCGCGCTGCGCAAGCTGCAGGGGCTCGACGGCATGCAGGGCAAGGCCATCGCGAAGCTCAGCGAGACGGCAGGCAAGGTCGCGGACGACATCGTGAAGGCGAAGGGCCGCTACGTCGCTGCCGGTGCGGCGCTCGCCGGCTACGCCCCGCAGCTGAGGCAGGCGAAGAGCGACGCGCATCGCGCGGCCACGCAGCTCGAGCAGCTGAACGGCCAGCTGGGCACGGCGAAGAAGAGGCAGTCGGATGCCGCAGACGCGGCTCAGACGGCGAGCGACGACGACGCGCAGCAGGCACAGCAGCAGAAGAGCCTGGCCGATGCCCACGTGGAAGGTCTGAGCTCCGACATCGCGAAGTGGCAGCGGGCCTGGCACCGGGCCGCGCAGTCGAAGGACGACGCGGGCAACTCCGCGGCCGACCAGGTGCACGACGCCGATCAGCACGACGGCCTCAAAGACGGCTGGCGCGACAAGATCTCTGCCGCGTGGCATGCGGTCACGTCTCACGTGAAGGACTTCCTGAAGAGCGACCTGTTCGACCACCTGCTGTCGGCGCTCGACATCGTCACGCAGATCCTCGGTGTGGTCGCGCTGGTGATCGCATTCATCCCTGGCGTCGACATCGCCGACTTCGGCCTCGGCCCCGTGCTGCTGGCGCTCACCGCACTCGACACGGCGGGCCACCTGGCGCAGGACGCCGCGAAGGGCGATGGCAAGGCGGCGATCGTCGACGGCGTGGTCGGCGCGGTCAGCATCTTCGGCGGCGGGGCCGTGAAGGTGCTCGCCAAGAACTTCGTCTCGGTCGCGCGACCCGCCGCGGAACTGGCGGAGAGCGGGGAGCTGACGAGCGGGGCGCGTGGCGTGTGGGACGTAGCCGAGGGCACGTATGAGAGCGTCAGCCCGCTCAAGTCCGTGCTGTCCAAGATCGGTTCGCGGGTGACGACGTTCAAGACCGGTCTCACCTCGGGCGCCAAGCTCGCGAAGGAGATCGGAGCCGACGGGGTCAAGGACCTGAAGGGCGCGCCGTTCGGCTGGGTGGTCGACGGATTCAAGGACCCCTATGCGATTCTCGGCACCTCCAAGGAGACGATCGAAGCGCTGAGCAGCTCATCTCTCCGAGCATCCAAGATGATTCCGCTCAGCCTCGCGCAGGGCGTGGTGAGCGCCGTCAAGATCAACGAGGAACGCGAGCAGGTTGCGACGGCACTCGGCTTGCCCGAGAACCCGTTCAACTCCGGAGCAGAAGAATGAATTTCGCCGAGTATGCCGCCTTGCCGATCATCGCCGACCTCGATTTCAAGCTTCAGCCGGGTTGGCGCGCTGTGCGTCCGGCCCAGCCGGCAGAGCCGTGGGCGAAGGACCTGGCGAAGCAACTCGCCGGTCGGCGCGGTCGCGCCGCGGTGAAGTCGCTTCAGGCTCAGCTCGAGGCGGTCCATGCGTCATTCGCGCGCCTCGAAGACCCTTACGGGCGGTTTGCGGTGCGGGTTCCGGATGAGAAGCCTCAGGTTGTCTGCACGCTGTTCTACAGAGGGAATTTCGCGCTCGACGAGAAGAGCGAGCTCGCGTCGGTGGAGGCGTACGAGCGAGTGTTGCACAAGCCTGACAGTGAGCCTGGCGCGCGGGTGGAGATCGTGAACGTGTGGCGTGAGACCGTTCCCGCGGGCGAGTACGCCGGCCAGTACAGCGTGATCCACTATCACGACCTGGCGACCGACGAGAAGCACGACGAGGAGCGCGTCTCGATCGGCCTGTTCCCGACCGGCTCGTCGCAGGTGCTCGAGATGGTCTACACGACCCCGGAGGTCGGGGCGAACACGGACCATCTGGTGGAGCTCGTGCGTGAGTCGATGGCGTCGATGACGGTGAGGCTGGCGCCGCAATGACCGACGCACAGGCATCCGTCGACTACGACTACGTGCTTCCCTTGCCCGGCACCTGGCTCTTCGCCGCCCTCGACGACGACGCACGGCTGAGGAAGGTCGTCGGCGAGGCCGTGAAGCGGCAGCTCGGCACCGCCGATCGCCGCGCCCGAGCGCGAGCCGCGCTGCGCGCCGAGGTGCTCACGATCGCGGCGGATGCCCGCACCGCCGGCGCCGAGGCGTTCGCGATGGCCTTCGAGCTGGTCGCGGGCATCCCGTTCGGCGCGGCACTGACGATCACGCGCTCGCCGTGGCCGACGGATGCCTTAGGCAGCGGTCTCTCGCCGCGTGATCGGATCCCGGCCGCATTCCCCGAACTCGAGCACGTCGAGTGCGGCGACGGTCTGGCCGCACGTCGAGTCACCGTCGCGACGACGACCGTGGACGGCGTCGACACCGCCACAGCCACGGTCGATTACCTCACGCCGACGCCCGATGAGCAGCTGTTCATCCTGACCTTCTCGCTGCCCAGCTGGCAGGCGCCGATCGAGGTCGCCGTGCAGCTGTTCGATGCGATCGTCGCGGCGATGCAGTGGCAGCGACGTGACCGGGCCGCCGCGGCGGCGCGCCGATGACCGACGCCGGGCGCAAGACCGGCGCCGCTGGTCCGTTCGGGGCCGTCCGACCGGCGCGCTACCGCATGCTGTGGTGGGCCGCCGTGCCGTACCTCGCCCTGATCGCACTGCCCGCCTACTTCCTCGCGCGGCGCGATGCGCCGGTGAGCGGCTCGGTGTGGCCGTGGGCGATCTCGGTCGTGCTGATCGTCCTCGGGCTGCTCTGGCTGCGACTGTGGCTGAGGGCACGGTCGCAGAAGCGCACGGTCAGACGGCTGCGGCCCGAGGCATCCGTTCTCATCTGCGCCCCGTCGCTCGACCTCGAGAACGGGCTGCGCGCCGGCGGTTATCTGAGCGGCAAAGTCCCGCCGTCGCTGCTGGCGACGCTCGACGCGAGCGCGCTCGAGCTGTGGCCGCGGCTCGCGGCGGCCGGCGAGCCGTTCGCGCGCATTCCGCTCGCCGACATCGCGGGCGTGCGCGCCGACCGGGTCAGCGTGGACGCCCCGCGCTACGGCGCAGGTGCCAACGTGTATGACTGGCGTGCGATCGTGGTTGTGCTGCGCACCGGCGGCACGGTGCCGCTCGCGCTCTATCGGCCGCTCGGAATCGGGGTCGCGAGCACCGCCGACGCGAACGCGCAGATCGCCGAGTTCACGGCGCGGGTGCCGCTGCTCCCGTGAGCGCCCGCGGTGTGCCGCGCAGTGCGCGCAGCGTGAGCGCGGTCGCCAGCGCGGCGTGCGCGGCCTCGGCGCCCTTGTCCTCCTTCGAGCCGGGCAGGCCCGCGCGGTCGAGGCCCTGCTGCTCGTCGTCGAGGGTGAGGACGCCGAACCCGACCGGCTTGCCGGTGTCGAGTGCGACGCGCGTCAGGCCGTCGGTGGCGGCGGACGACACGTACTCGAAGTGCGGCGTGCCGCCGCGGATGATCACGCCGAGCGCCACCACCGCGTCGGCCCCCGCCTCGAGGGCGGCCTTCGCCACCACCGGAAGCTCGAACGAGCCGGGCACGCGCACCAGTTCGTGCGTCGCGCCGGACTCGTCGAGCACGCGGGATGCGCCTGCGATGAGGCCGTTCGTGATCTCGTCGTGCCAGGTGCCCGCGACGACGACGACGGTGAGGCCGCTGCCGTCGACGGGGGAGAGCTGGGTGGGGGCGCCGGAACCGGCCATGGGAGGTGTCCTTTCAGGGGCGGGTCTGGTCTCGATACGCGCTGCGCGCTACTCGACCCGGCGGGGTACGTGCTTACTGGTGCTGGTCGACGCCGAGGCTCTCGAAGAGGTGCCCCATGCGGTCGCGCTTGGTCTCGAGGTAACGGGTGTTGATGGCGCCGACGCCGACGACGAGCGGGACCCGCTCGTCGACCGTGATGCCGTGCGCCTCGAGCTGGCTCACCTTGTCGGGGTTGTTGGTGAGCAGCCGCACCGAGCGGACCCCGAGATCCTTCAGGATGTCGCCCGCGGCGGTGTAGTCGCGGGCATCCGCCGGCAGCCCCAGCGCGAGGTTCGCGTCGAGGGTGTCGAGCCCCTCCGCCTGCAGCTTGTAGGCACGCAGCTTGTTGATGAGGCCGATCCCCCGCCCCTCGTGCCCGCGCAGGTAGATCACGACGCCGCCGTCGCGCTGGATGGTGTCGAGTGCGGCATCCAGCTGCGGCCCGCATTCGCACTTGAGCGAGCCGAACGCCTCACCGGTCAGGCACTCGGAGTGCACCCGCACGAGCGCGCCGTGCGCGGCCGGGTCGCCCGAGATGATCGCGACGTGATCGGCGCCGGTCATGCGATCGCGGTAGGCGCGCACGCGGAACGGCCCGTGCGTCGTCGGAATCGCGGTCTCGACCTCGAAGGTCACACTGCTCGTCTCGGGGATCGGCGCCGCGGTCTCGAGCGGGCGGTCGCCGTGCACCTCGTCGAGGTAGTCGACGAGCGCCGCGATCGTCACGACCGGCAGCGCCTTCTCTTCGCCGAGCGCGATGAGGCCGGGCAGGCGCATCATCTCGCCGTCGTCGGCGACGACCTCGCCGATCGCGGCGACCGGGGTCAGGCCGGCGAGCTTCATGAGATCGACGGATGCCTCGGTGTGGCCGGCCCGCTGGCGGACTCCGCCATCGGCGGCGCGCAGCGGCAGCACGTGGCCCGGCCGGTTGAGCGAGTCCGGCGTCGACCGCAGGTCGGCGAGCACGCGCAGGGTGTGGGCCCGCTCGCCGGCGCTGATGCCGGTCGAGGCGCGGTCTGCGGCGTCGACGCTGACCGTGTAGTTCGTGCCCAGGGGATCCCGGTTGTCGACGACCATGACGGGCAGCTCGAGACGGTCGGCGATCTCGTTCGTCATCGGAGCGCAGATGAACCCGCTCGTGGTGCGGATCATCCAGGCCAGCCACTCCTGCGTGGCGAACTCGGCGGCGATGACGATGTCGCCCTCGTTCTCGCGGCTCTCGTCGTCGGCGACGATGACCGGCATTCCGGCCCGCAGCGCCGCGATCGCCTCGGGGATCGTTCCGATGCTCATGCGCGCGCCCCCTCATCGGGCTGGAACCCGATCGCGTGCGCGACCGACGTTCCCGTGTCGTCGGGCCAGCGGGCGCCCTCGTCGAAGGCGCGGAACTCAAGCATCCGCTCGACCTGCCTGGCCACGATGTCGGTCTCGAGGTTGACGAGATCGCCGGGCACGCGCTGGCCCAGCGTGGTCGCCGCGAGCGTCTCGGGGATCAGCGAGACCTCGAACCAGTAGCCCTCGAGCGCGCCGCCGCCCACCGCGGAGACCGTGAGCGACGTGCCGTCGATCGCGATCGACCCCTTGCGGGCGACGAGCGGCGCGAGTTCGGGCGTGAGCGAGAGCCGCACGACGCGCCAGGCGCTGCCGTCGGTCGTCGAGAGCACCACGGCGGTGCCGTCGACGTGCCCCTGCACGAGGTGGCCGCCGAGCCTGTCACCGAGACGCGCCGCGCGCTCGAGGTTCACGTGCGTTCCGATGCCTGCCTTGTCGAGCGTCGACATCTCGAGCGTCTCGCGCATGACATCGGCGGTGAACTCGTCGCGCTCGAGGGCGACGACCGTCAGGCATACGCCGCTCACCGAGATCGAGTCGCCGTGCTGCGCGCCCTGCGTGGCGAGCGGCCCGCGCACGGTGATGCGCGCCGCGTCGCCGTACTGCTGCACGCGCGTGATCTCGCCGATCTCTTCGATGATTCCGGTGAACATGGGTCTCTCCTTACTTCGCTTCCGCTGGTCGACTCGGCGATGCCGTGCCGTCCGCTGGTCGACTCGGCGAAGCCGTGCCGTCCGCTGGTCGACTCGGCGAAGCCGAATGGAGACCGGCAGCTGCGGGTCGCGCGGTGATCAGCAGGTCGTCGCCGAGGCGCTCGACGCTGCCGAGTTCGAGGCGGCGCTGCTCGTCGATCGAGCCGACGCCGAGGTCGGTGAGGGCGGCACGCGGGCCGCCGATCAGGGTGGGGGCGAGGAAGATCGCGAACTCGTCCACGAGTCCGGCGGCGACGAACGCGCTCGCGAGCGTCGGGCCGGCTTCGACGTAGAGCGAGCGGATGCCCCGCTGCTGCAGCTCGTGCAGAGCAGCGCTCAGATCGCGGGTCGTCAGAACGATGGGGCGCCGGGGATGCCGCAGCACGGCGGCTCCCGCGGGGATGTCGCGCAGCCCCAGCACGACGGGAACGGGCTGGCGTTCGCGCAGGCCGCCGTGGGCGTCGCGCGCGGTGAGGCTCGGGTCGTCGGCGAGCACGGTGCCGGTGCCGACGAGGATGGCATCGTGGGCGGCACGCTGCTCGTGCACACGCTCGCGGGCTGTCGGGCCCGTGATCCAGCGGCTCGTGCCGTCGGCCGCGGCGGTGCGCCCGTCGAGGCTCGAGGCCCATTTGAGCGTGGTGCGCGGGCGGTTGTTGCGCACGGCGAAGAGCCAGTCGGCGAGGAATCCCTCGGCCTCGTCCTCGAGCACGCCGCCCGCGACGTCGACGCCGGCGGCGCGCAGCCGCTCCGCACCGCCGCGCGAGCGCTCGCCGGGGTCGGCGACCGCGTAGACGACCCGGGCGACGCCCGCCGCGATGAGCGCCTCGCTGCAGGGGCCGGTGCGGCCGGTGTGGTTGCACGGCTCGAGGGTGACGACGGCGGTGGCACCCTGTGCCCGGCCGCCGGCGAGCTTCGAGAGCGCATCCACCTCGGCGTGCGCAGTGCCCGCGCCGCGGTGCCAGCCCTCTGCGATCACGTCGCCGGCGGGGGAGAGGACGACGCAGCCGACCCGCGGATTGATGCCGTGCGCCGGCCCGAGGGCGGCGAGCTCGAGCGCGCGCCGCATGGCGGCTTCGATGCGCTGCTCGTCCATCTGTTCCCTTCGGGCCTTCCGCTCGGCTCGGGGGACGCGGACGCGACAACCGCGCGCCATCGCGGCGCGCCGTGTCTCCTCCCATCCGGACTTTAACCGTCGGCACCGGAATTCCACCGGCTCAACCCCCTGCGGGGCTCGCGGACTATCACCGCCGGTTCGGACTCTCACCGACCCCGGAGCACGTATTGCGCAACCATCGTACCTGCGCCGCCTATTCCCTGAGCGTGCCGATGTCATCCGCCGCCACTTCCGGGAATGGCGCACACGCCGCCGCTCGTTACCATCGACCGTGGATCTCGTTCGCTGGCTCTTCGACGCCCAACTGCACATCGGCGACCAGACGGTGCTGTGGCGCGAGGTGATCGGCAACCTGTTCGGGCTGCTCAGCGCCCTCGGCGGCATGCGCCGCAAAGTGTGGGCCTGGCCCGTCGGCATCGTCGGCAACGCGCTGCTGTTCACCGTGTTCCTCGGGGCGGTCTTCGACACCCCGAACCCCGTGAATCTGCTCGGCCAGGCCGGCCGCCAGGTGATGTTCATCATCGTGTCGATCTACGGCTGGGTGCGCTGGACGCGACGGGAATCGACGCGCGGCGAGCGGGTCGCCGTCACACCGCGGTGGGCCTCGTGGCCGGTGCGCCTCGGGCTGGTCGCGGGCATGCTGGGCGGCACGGCGGTGCTCACGCCCCTCTTCCGCGCTCTCGGCTCCTATGAGCCCGTGTGGTCCGATGCGTGGATCTTCGTCGGCTCGCTGCTCGCGACGTACGGCATGGCCAAGGGCTGGGTCGAGTTCTGGCTCATCTGGGTCGCGGTCGACATCGTGGGCGTGCCGCTGCTGTTCAGCGCGCACTATTACGCGTCGGCCGCGATGTATGTCTTCTACGGAGCGTTCACGCTCACCGGCTTCTTCGTCTGGTGGCGCGAACGGGCCCGCATCAACCGCGAGGCCGCGCTGCTCGCCTCGGCGTGAGCTGGCACGTCACGTCGGTGGCGTCAGGTCAGCGGCGTCAGGTCAGCGGCGCGCGGTCGCCACGCCGAGCACGCCGAGCAGTTCGGTGAGGGACACGATGCGGCGGATGTCCCAAGCCGCGGCATCCGCCTCGAAGGCGCCCCAGCCGCGCTCGTCACGGTCGATCCAGATGCCGGTGAGACCGGCGGCCGCAGCGCCCAGCGCATCGACGCGCACGCGGTCACCGACGTAGACCGCCTCGCTCGGTGCCACGCCGAACAGCTCGACGGCGTGGGCGAAGATGCGCGGGTCGGGCTTGGCGACGCCGAGCTCGCCCGAGGCGATCACGTGCTCCATGCGGGCGGTCGCGCCGATCTTCTCGATCTTGCGTTCCTGCAGGGCGAGCACGCCGTTCGTGATGATGCCGAAGCGGATGCCCGGCAGGGCGGCCTCGAGCGCGTCGAGCGTTTCGTCGACGTCGTCGTAGGCGGCCCACGCGGCGCGGTACTCGTCGTGATAGCCGCGGAACCAGTCGAGCGCGGCCGCGTCGTCGGCGGGCGGCTCGGCGCCGAAGCGGCGTGTGAAGTCGCGGGCCCTGGCGCGGCGCTGGCCGTCGTAGTCGATCTCGCCGGCCAGATAGCGCTCATAGTGCAGATCTTCGGCGGCCTGCCACGCCGCGACGATGTCGTCGGCGCCGACGGAGTCATACGGGGCGCCGAGCGCAGCCGTGTGCGCGAGGATGCCGCGCCGAAACGCCCCGGGGTGGTCGAACAGGGTGCCGTCGAGATCGAAGAGCACGACCCGGGGGCCGCGCGTCTGCGCGCCGGTCATGCGTCGGCCGCTTCGGCGGTCGCCTGCTCGCCAGGCGCCTGCTCGCCGGTCGCCTGCTCGCCGGTCGCCTGCTCGGCGTCTGTCGGCCATGCCAGGTAGGAGGCAGTCGTCCCGTCGTCGCCGGCACGGCGACGGCCGTGCCAGTGATCGGGGTGCGAGCCGTCGCGCGCCGCGACCTGCGACGGGCCGATGCCGGTGAAGCGGAAGCCGGCGGCCTTCGCGGTGTGCGCGGAGGCATAGTTGCCGATCGCGCACTCCCAGTGCAGCGTGGCCGCCACCCCGCCCTCGAGCGCCCAGTCGCTGACCGTGCGCACCGCTTCGGCCATCAGGCCGCGCCCGCGGTGGGGTGCGCCGAGCCAGTAGCCGACATCGAGCGACTCGGGGTCGGTCGCCCGCCGGCGGTGCAGGCCCACGACGCCGAGCAGCGGGCCGTCGGCGCTCTCGCGCAGGGCCCAGATGAACTCGCGGCCGAGCTCCCAGCCGGTGGGCACGATCGTGCCGAGGAAGTGCTCGGCGTCCTTCCGGAGATAGGGCCACGGCGTCGTGAGGTATTCGAGGAACAGCGGGTCCTGGCAGTACTCGAACACGCGGTCGGCGTCGCCGAGCACCGGCGTCGAGAGCACGAGCCTCTCGCTGCGCAGCACAACGGGTTCCATCGGCTCCACGCTATCCGCTCATCGATCACGTCTGCCTCCTGCTCAGGTGCAGCTGCACCTGAACGCCGGATTTCGAGTGCAGTCGGGCCGCCACTTTGCCGGGCCAGTAGAGCCAGTACTCGGAACCGCGTCGTTCGATGCGGGCGGCGAAGTCGTGCAGCAGTTTGTGGTGTCGTCGGCACAGGAGCACGCCGTCGCGGACTTCGGACTTGCGGTGGCTGGGGTGTGCCGCCCAGGGGTTGACGTGGTGGTACTCGCAGTCTTCGGGTGGGCGGTCGCAGCCGGGGTAGAGGCATCTGCCGTCTCTCTTGGCGATCGCGCGGCGCTGTTTCCGGGTGAAGTAGCGCTGGTCTTTGCCGATGTCGATGGCGTGGCCGGTCTCGTCGAAGAGGGCCGGGGTGTACCCGCGGTCGCACAGCATGCGCAGCGCGTCGGCGGCGGTGATGGGTTCGTCGCGGCCGTCGATCCACGCGATGCCACCGTCAGGGCCGGGGCAGTCGGCGCGGTTGATTCTGAAGGCGGCGCCGGTGTGCGCGGCGCCGGGGCAGGCGGCGTGGTCGCCGGTCAGATGGCGGCGGACGGCTGCCTCGGTCTCGCGGGCTTTCTCGAGATCGCCCGTGGTGACGGCGACCATGACCTGCGGCTCGTGCGACCTGAACAGGTCGCCATTGTCATGTCTCACGGCGCGGTCGACGAGGTCGACGAGCGTGTCGACCTGGAGCTGCTCGTTGGTGCGCGCATCGTGTTCGAGCTCCTCGGCCCTGGCGATGTCGTCGCTCTTCGTGAACCGGGGGCCGCCGAAGCGGGGCGACAGCAGACGTCTGATCGGCCCGTAGAAGCGCGCGTCGGATTCGGGATCGAGATCGATGTCGTAGTGCGCCATTCCGGAGGCGCGCACGACGCGTCTGAACGAGCGCAGCTCGTATCTCTTCTGCGCTTCGGTGGCAGCCAGCGCCGAGTCGAGCGACCCGCGCATGCGGTTGGCGGCGCGCCCGACGTCCTCGGGGTTCCAGTGCCCGACTCAGCAGTCGCCGATCAGCTCAAGCACGGCGCTGCGCCACGCTTCGGCGAACTCAGGCGCACGAGGCGTGCCGAGCCCCGTGCGCAGCGCATCGGCCTGCGCCGCAGACAACCAGCCGTACCTGAGCGCGACGGCGACCGGCGCAGCCCACGAGCCGTCGAGCGCCCGTAGCAGCTCGATGGAGCGCGCTGGCGGCGCTGGTTCGCTCTCGCCCGGCTCGGCCACGGGCAGCGGCGCGACGGCCTCGGCTGTCTCGAGCAGCCCGCCGACGCGGATCAGCCGCGCGGCCTCGTCGCGCCGCACCCCGATCAGGTCTTGCACGAGCCCCGCGCCATCTGTGAAGCCGTTGCGTGCCGCCAGCCCGTCGGCGCCGAGCTCTCGCGCGCAGCGGCGCTCGATGTCGGCGGCCAGAACGGCGATGGACTCGTCCAGCTGCGACCTGATGCCGCCCAGCAGCCGAGCCGCCTCGACCTCTTCCGCCGCCGAAAGCCCGTCGGGATCGGACCCGCACGGCAGTGACCCGGCTACCACCGGGGCCAGGCTGCGCAGCGCATCGATCACCGAGGACATGCCAGCAAGCTACCTCTGGCCACCGACATTCAGACCCGAACATCCGAAACTGTGTACGAACGGCCTAAGCGCGCCCTGTGGGCGGAAAGACCCGCGCAGCAGACTCGAGCGGACTCAGCCCCGCGGCAGGATTCCGACCGCGTCGTAGACGCGCGCGAGCGTCGCCTCGGCGACCTCGTTCGCCCTGGCCGCGTTGAGCGCGAGCAGGCGGTCGAGCTCGGCCGGGTCGGCGAGCAACTCGAGCGCACGGGCGCGCACAGGCTCGAGCTCGGCGATCACGGCGTCTGCCACGGCTCGCTTGAAGTCGCCGTAGCCCTTGCCGGCGAACTCGCCCTCTGCCGCCTCGACCGACGAGCCGGTGATCGCCGTGTAGATCTCGAGCAGGTTCGTGACGCCGGGCTTCGACGCCCAGTCGTAGCGCACCTCGGCGCCCGTGTCGGTGACGGCGCGCATGATCTTCTTGCGCGTCACCGACGGCTCGTCGAGCACCCAGATCAGCCCCGCGTCGGTGGCCGCCGACTTCGACATCTTCGAGGTCGGCTCTTGCAAGTCGTAGATGCGCGCGCCCTCTTCCGGGTACTTGCCGGCCGGCACAGTGAACACCTCGCCGAACCGCGAGTTGAACCGCTCGGCGAGGTTCCGGGTCAGCTCGACGTGCTGCTTCTGGTCGTCGCCCACCGGCACCACCTCTGCGTCGAAGAGCAGGATGTCGGCGGCCATCAGCACCGGGTAGTCGAACAGGCCGACCGTGGTTCCCTCGGCGCCGAAGCGCTGCGACTTGTCTTTGAACTGCGTCATGCGGCTCGCCTCGCCGAAGCCCGTGATGGTGTTCAGCACCCAGGCGAGCTGCGCGTGCGCGGGCACGTGCGACTGCACGTAGAGCGTGGACTTGCCCGGCTCGACCCCTGCGGCGAGGTACTGCGCGGCGAGCCCGCGCGACGCGGCCGCCAGGGTCTTCGGGTCGAACGACGCGTTCGTCAGAGCGTGCAGGTCGACGATCGAGAAGAACGCGTCGTATTCGTCCTGCATGCCGCGCCACTGCAGCAGAGCACCGATGTAGTTGCCGAGGTGCAGCGAGTCGCTCGAGGGCTGGATGCCCGAGTAGAGGCGGGGCTTGGTCATGCGGGTTCCTTGCGTTTCACAGTTCAGATGAGGGCGAGCGGATGTCTGGCGGGCCGCCCTAGCTAAGAGGAGTTCCTACAGCGTGTAGTCGACGACGACCGGCGCGTGGTCGGACCAGCGCGCGTCGTAGCTGGAGTAGCGATCGACGGCGTACGCGGTGGCCTTCTCAGCCAGTTCGGGCGTCGCGACCTGGTAGTCGATGCGCCAGCCGGTGTCGTTGTCGAACGCCTGGCCGCGGTTCGACCACCACGTGTACGGCCCGTCGACCTCGCCCGAGAACCTGCGGCCCAGGTCGATCCAGCCGAGGCCGGCCTTGCCCGTGTTGTAGCCCTCTTCGTCTTCCGCGCCGAAGATCTTGTCGAAGTACCTGCGCTCTTCGGGCAGGAAGCCCGCGCGCTTCACGTTGCCCTTCCAGTTCTTGATATCGAGGGTGCGGTGGCCCACGTTGAGGTCGCCCATGAACACCGACAGCGGGTTGTGCTCGCGCAGCTCGGGCAGTCGCTTCAGCAGCGCGTCGAGGAACTTGTACTTCTCGACCTGCTTCGGGGTGTCGACCTCGCCGGAGTGCACGTAGGTCGAGACGACCGTCACGATCGTTCCGTCGACGTTGTAGTCGGCCTCGAGCCAGCGGCCCGCCGAGTCGAAGTCGTCGTCGCCGAAGGTCACGCGGTGGATCTCGGCCTTGTTCCGGCTCGCGAGCGCGACCCCGGCACGGCCCTTGGCGGTCGCCTCGTCGTGCAGGATGTTCCACTCGGGCCCGAGCAGCGCAGAGAGGTCGTCGACGGTCGCGCGCACCTCTTGGATGGCGATGATGTCGGCGCCGCGGCTGTTCACCCAGTCGCCCATGCCCTTGCGGTAAGCGGCGCGGATGCCGTTCACATTGACCGATGCGATGCGCAGGGACGTGGATTTCGCCATGGGAAAAGCCTAGTCGGGGCGTCCGACATGCTTGCGGTCGGGGTCGTTGGCGGTCACGATGCGCAGGTGCCGCAGGGCGCGCAGCAGCAGGCGACGCGCGCGCCGTCGCCGGCGCCACCCCGTGACCCGCTCATGGACCTCGTTCGCCGTGCGCACCGCGCGCCGGGCATCCTCGAGATCTCGCTGATACTCCTGCCGCAGCCGCTCGTGCGCGGCCTCCTCCGCCGACATCCGGCGGGCGGACATACCGCGATCCTCCATGCCGACGGCGATCCAGGATGCCGCGATCAGGATCACCTGGCAGACGAAGTTGAACCACAGCAGCAGACCGACGAAGACCGCGAACGAGGCGAGCAGCGGGTTCCGGGACGCCCCGCGCAGCAGGTAGCTGCTCGCCTGGCTCAGCACGGCGAGGGCGACGGCGCCCATCGCCGCGCCGACGATCAGGTTGCGCCAGGGGATGTAGAGGCGCGAGAGCACCCGGTACATGGCCGCGAGCGTGCCGAAGTTGATGAGCAGAGAGACGGCGACCGTGAGCCCGTAGACGCCCACGCGCGACGGCGTGGAGTCGGGGTCGAAGCCCATGTAGTCGAGGATCTGCTCGAGCAGCTGCGTCGTCAGCAGCGCGATGAGCGCCGACGCGATCAGCCCGAGCCCGAACACCAGGGCCTGCACCGAGTCGATGGCCTTCTGCACGAAGAAGTTGCGCTGGTCGTTGCCGACGTCGAAGATCACGCGGATCGCCGTGCGGGTCGCCCCGAGCCAGCCGAGCGCGGTCCAGACGAGGCCTGCGAGGGCGATGATGCCCGTGACCGACAGCGTGCGGTTGGCCGTGTTGATGATCTCGCTCGAGATCGCGCCGCTCGGGCCGATCAGGTTCGGAACAGCCTGGTTCACGAGGATGACGAGCTGGCCGTAGACGGCCTGGTTCGATGTCACCCAGATGCCCGCGACCGAGAACCCCACCCACACGGCTGCGAAGATCGCGAACAGCGAGCGGTACGCCATTCCTGCCCCGAGCAGCGGCCCGTTGGCGTCGCTGTAGCGCTGGATGACGCGAGCCGGCCGCGTGCGCTGCGCGCGGTCGACGACGTCCTTCACCTGCTCGACGGCGGTGTTGGTCGTCTCGCGGACCTCCATGGTGATCATCTTCCCCGGTCGCCCGGGGTTCCGGCGCCCCGCGACCGCGTGCCGCGAGCGGCGGATAAACTCGTCCGCCGAGGCACCAGAAGGAGGAGCATGCGCATCAGCGGCATCGGCGTCGGTCGCGGCGTCGCCGTCGGCGAGGTGCTGCGCATGGCCGAGCCCGTCGCCGAGCCGGCGGACGCGCCGCGAACCGGGGATGCCTCGTCCGAGCGCGCGCGCCTGCTCGCCGCCCTCGCCGAGACCGCGGCGGAGCTCTCGAGCCGCGCCGCCCTCGTCGACGGAGCCGCGCGCGACGTGCTCGCGGCGCAGGCGCTCATGGCGCAGGACCCGACCGTCATCGACGACGCCACCGCCCGCATCGACGCGGGGCAGTGCGCCGAGCGCGCCGTGTTCGACGCCTTCGGCGGGTACCGCCGCATGCTCGAGGCCGTGGGCGGGCTGATGGCCGAGCGCGCGGCAGACCTCGAGGACGTCTGTCGGCGTGCGGTCGCACGGCTGATGGGGGTCGGGGTGCCGCAGGTGCCGGCATCCGATCGCCCCTTCGTGCTCGTCGCCCACGATCTCGCGCCGGCGGACACGGCCGCGCTGGATCTCGACAAGGTGCTCGCCATCGTGACGGCGGCGGGCAGCCCGACCTCGCACACGGCGATCCTCGCCAAGCAGCGGCGCCTGCCGGCGATCGTCGGCGCCTCCGGGTGCGACGAGCTCGCAGACGGCCAAGTGGTCGTCGTCGACGCCCCGGCTGGCGTCGTGGTGACCGATCCGAGTCGTGCCGAGATCGACGGCGTGCGCGCCGCGGACGACAGTTCCGCGCCGTGCGCGCCGACTCCGGGTGCCCTCGCGGACGGCACCGCCGTTCCGCTGCTCGCCAATCTCGGCGACGCGACGGATGCCGCGGCCGCGGTCGCCCTCGGCGCAGAGGGCGTCGGCCTGCTGCGCACCGAGTTCCTCTACCTCGACTCGCAGGCGGCGCCGTCGGTCTCCGAACAGACCGACCGCTACGCCGAGGCGTTCCGGCCGTTCGCTGGGCGGCGGGTGCTCGTGCGCGTGCTCGATGCGGGCGCCGACAAGCAACTCGCCTTCCTCGGGCACGTGCACGAGGAGAATCCGGCGCTCGGGCGGCGCGGGCTGCGCGCGCTGCGCGAGCACGAGAGCGTGCTGCGCGACCAGCTGCGGGCGCTCGTGGCGGCGCGTGAGCTGACCGGTGTCGAGCTCGGGGTGATGGCGCCGATGGTGGCGGATGCCGATGAGACGGCGTACTTCGTCGAGCTCGCCCGCTCGCTCGGCGTCGGCTCGGTCGGCATCACGGTCGAGGTGCCGTCGTCGGCCGTGCTCGCCGACCAGCTCGCTCCGCTCGTCGACTTCATGTCGATCGGCACGAACGACCTCACGCAGTACACGCTGGCGGCCGACCGCATGCTCGGTTCCGTGGCGGCCTTCCAGGACCCGTGGCACCCCGCGGTGCTGCGGCTCGCGCGGCTCGTCGGCGACGCGGGGCGCGCGGCGGGGGTGCCGGTCGGGGTGTGCGGCGAGGCCGCGGGCGACCCGCTGCTCGCCGTCGTGCTGCTCGGGCTCGGGGCGACGGAGCTCTCGATGTCGCCCGCACTGCTCGGCGAGGTGCGGGCCGAGCTTCTGCGGCACACGCTCGCCGAGGCGCGCGAGCTCGCCGCGCTGGCGCTCGCGCAGCGATCGGCCGCCGACGCGCGCGCGGTCGTCACGAAGGCGGCCCGCACGCACCGCTGAGCCGCTTTCGTGACGACAGGGACCGCTGGCGCCCCTGGCGGGCGCCCTCAGCCTCCGAAGCGCTCCGTCTTGATGCGGTCGGGGTCGAATCCGTCGTCGATCAGCCGGTTCGCGACGGTTTCGACGAAGGCAGTGGGGCCGCAGATGAAGAAGCGCACGTTCTCGTCCATCGCCGCCATCGCGACCTCGTCGCGGGTGAGGCGACCGGGCGGCCGGGTCACCTCGGGCGGCGCCTCCCGCGTGTAGAACAGCATCAGCTCGAACGGCGCCTCGGCGTCGGCCGCGAGCTCGTGCAGCTCGTCGCGGTAGATCACGCGGTCGGGGGAGCGGACCGAATAGAGCAGCGTGAAGGGCACCCGGCTGCGCAGGAGTCTGTGCCGGCGGGCCATCGCCATGAGCGGCACGACGCCCGAGCCGCCGGCGATCAGCACCACGGGCGACTCGTCCTCGGGGTGCCACACGAACCAGCCGCCGACGGGGCCGCGCACCTCGAGCTGCTCGCCGAGCTGCACGCCGCGCACGAGGTAGGGGCTCACTTCGCCGTCCGCGAGCTCCTCGACGGTGATCTCTGCCTCATCGCCGCCCTCGGCGCTCGCGAGCGAGTACGAGCGCTGGGCGGTGTACCCGTCGGGGGCGGTGAGGCGGACGTCGATGTGCTGCCCAGCGAGCTCGGAGCCGAGGCCCGGCGCGCGCAACCGCAGGGTGCGCGCGGCATCCGTCTCGAATCGCGCAGCGATCACCTCGGCGACCCGCCACGTGTTCGCTGCGCGATGCTGCGCGTCGGTGGCGGCGCTCGCGTCGCTCACCAGTAGCGCTGCTCGAGCCAGGGGTCGCCCCGCAGGTGATACCCGTTGGACTCCCAGAACCCGGGCTGGTCGTTCGGGATCAGCTCGAGGCCGCTCACCCACTTCGCGGACTTCCAGAAGTACAGGTGCGGCACGAGCAGCCGGGCGGGGCCGCCGTGCTCGGGCGCCAGCGGCTCGCCGTCGAACTCCCACGCGACCCAGGCCTTTCCGCCGAGCAGGTCGGCGAGCGGCACGTTCGTCGTGTACCCGCCGTAGGAGTGCGCCATCGTGTACTGGAACTCGTGTTCGACGCCTTCGAAGAGCGTGTCGATCGCCACGCCGCGCCAGGTGGTGCCGAGCTTCGACCAGCTCGTGACGCAGTGGATGTCGGTCGTCACCTCCTGCTGGGGAAGGGCCATGAACTCCGCCCAGTCCCAGACCTTCTTCTCGCCGCGGCCGAGATCCAGGGTGAACGTCCACTGATCGGTGCTGACGCGGGGCGTGGGGCCGGCCGAGAGCACGGGGAAGGACTCGGTCAGGTACTGACCGGGTGGCAGCGACGGGTCGCTGCGGCGTCGGCCCAGGAAGCCGGACGAAATGAGCGCCATGGCCTGAGCGTAGGGGCACAGCGAAATCGTCGCCACCTTCTGCGGCATCCTCGCGATCGAGGCGGCAGAAAGTGGCGACGACTGGGGTGGCGACTAGCGGCGGCCGCGGATCACGGCCTGCTTCACCTCGGCGATCGCCTGGGTGATCTGGATGCCGCGGGGGCACGCCTCGGTGCAGTTGAAGGTCGTGCGGCAGCGCCACACGCCCTCCTTGTCGTTCAGGATGTCGAGGCGCACCTGCGACTCGTCGTCGCGGGAGTCGAAGATGAAGCGGTGCGCGTTGACGATCGCGGCCGGGCCGAAGTACTGGCCGTCGGTCCAGAACACGGGGCACGACGAGGTGCATGCCGCGCACAGGATGCACTTGGTGGTGTCGTCGAAGCGCTCGCGGTCTTCGGGGGACTGCAGGCGCTCCTTGCCCTCGTGGGTCGGCTGGTGCGACTGCAGGAACGGCTGGACCTCGCGGAAGGACTCGAAGAACGGGTCCATGTTGACGATCAGGTCCTTCTCGAGGGGAAGGCCCTTGATCGCCTCGACGTAGACGGGCTTCGACAGGTCGAGGTCCTTCATCAGGGTCTTGCACGCCAGGCGGTTGCGCCCGTTGATGCGCATCGCGTCGGAGCCGCAGACGCCGTGGGCGCATGAGCGTCGGAACGAGAGCGACCCGTCCTGCTCCCACTTGATCTTGTGCAGCACGTCGAGCACGCGGTCGGTCGAGTAGACCTCGACGTCGTAGTCGACCCAGCGCGGCTCGCTGTCGACCTCGGGGTCGTAGCGGCGGATGATGACGGTGGCCAGGATGACGTCGATGGCCGGCGCCGCGCTCGCGGGAGCGGCACCGTCGTTGATCGTGTCCGTTGCAGTCGACATCAGTACTTCCTCTCCATCGGCGGGTACAGCAGCTCGCCGTCGTCGCCCTTCACGAAGACCACCGGCTTGTAGTCGAGCTTGATGTGGTCCTCCGGGTCGGGCGACGTCGCGTCGCCCGTCAGGTAGGCCATCGTGTGCTTCATCCAGTTCTCGTCGTCGCGCTTCTGGAAGTCCTCGCGCATGTGGCCGCCGCGGGACTCCTCGCGGTTCATCGCCGAGTAGACGACGACCTCGGCGAGGTCGAGCAGGAAGCCGAGCTCGATCGCCTCGAGCAGGTCGGTGTTGAAGCGCGAGCCGCGGTCGTGGATGCCGATGTTCTTGTAGCGCTGGCGCAGGTCGTGGATGATGTGCAGCATCTCGCGCAGCGAGTCCGCCGTGCGGTAGACCTGCGCCTTGTCGTCCATGTTCTCCTGCAGGGTCTTGCGCAGGGTCGCGATGCTCTCGCTGCCGCTCGCGCCCCTGACCTGCTCGACGAGCGTGCGCACGCCCTTCGCCGGGTCGTCGGGAAGCGGCGTGAAGTCGACGCCCTGCACGTACGCGACGGCGTTCTGACCGGCGCGCTTGCCGAAGACGTTGATGTCGAGCAGCGAGTTGGTGCCGAGGCGGTTCGAGCCGTGCACCGAGACGCAGGCGCACTCGCCCGCGGCATACAGGCCGGGCACCGGCGTCGTGTTGTCGAGCAGCACCTCGGCGTCGGTGTTGGTCGGGATCCCGCCCATCGCGTAGTGGGCGGTCGGCATCACGGGCACGGGCTCGACGACGGGGTCGATGCCGAGGTACAGGCGCGCGAACTCGGTGATGTCGGGCAGCTTCGTCTCGAGCACCTCGGCGCCGAGGTGGGTGCAGTCGAGCAGCACGTAGTCCTTGTTCGGGCCGGCGCCGCGCCCCTCGCGCACCTCCTGCACCATGCAGCGGGCGACGATGTCGCGCGGCGCGAGGTCCTTGATGGTCGGCGCGTAGCGCTCCATGAAGCGCTCGCCGCTCGCGTTGCGCAGGATCGCGCCCTCACCGCGCGCGCCCTCGGTGAGCAGGATGCCGAGGCCGGCCAGGCCGGTCGGGTGGAACTGGAAGAACTCCATGTCCTCGAGGGGCAGGCCGCGGCGCCAGATCATGCCGACGCCGTCGCCGGTCAGGGTGTGCGCGTTCGACGTGGTCTTGAACATCTTGCCGAAGCCGCCCGTGGCGAAGATGACGGCCTTGGCCTGGAAGACGTGCAGCTGGCCCGAGGCGAGCTCGTAGGCGACGACGCCCGAGACCTTGCCCTCGGTGTAGAGCAGGTCGAGGGCGTAGTACTCGTTGAAGAAGTTGACGCCGAGCTTGACGCAGTTCTGGAACAGCGTCTGCAGGATCATGTGGCCCGTGCGGTCGGCGGCGTAGCACGCGCGGCGCACCGGGGCCTTGCCGTGGTCGCGGGTGTGGCCGCCGAAGCGGCGCTGGTCGATCTTGCCCTCTGGGGTGCGGTTGAAGGGCAGGCCCATGTTCTCGAGGTCGATGACCGCGTCGATGGCCTCCTTGGCGAGGATCTGCGCGGCATCCTGGTCGACCAGGTAGTCGCCGCCCTTGATCGTGTCGTAGGTGTGCCACTCGGCGTTGTCCTCTTCGACGTTCGCGAGGGCCGCGGCCATGCCGCCCTGGGCGGCGCCCGTGTGCGAGCGCGTGGGGTAGAGCTTGGTGATCACGCCGACGCTCACGGACGTGCCCTGCGCTTCCTCGGCCGCGGCGATCGCGGCGCGCATGCCGGCGCCTCCTGCGCCGATGATCACGATGTCGAACTGGTGGTGGTGGACTCCGTCGACGACGGCGGCCTGTGCCTCGGGGGCGTGTGCGTCGGTCACGTTCTCGTTCTCTGTTCGGTTCTCTACTTGCAGAAGCTCAGGCTGGGGTCGGTCGGGCACGGGTCGAAGGCCGTGACCGTGTAGGTGCCGAGGATCAGCAGAATGATGACGGCGAGCAGGATGCCCCACTTGAGCACCCGGTTGATCGTCTGGTTGTGCGCGTAGTCGTTCACGAGAGTGCGCATGCCGTTGCCGCCGTGGATGAGGGCGAGCCACAGCATCAGGCCGTCCCAGATGCGCCAGAACGGCGAGGCCCACTTGCCGGCGACGAACGCCCAGTCGACGGCCTTGATGCCGTCGCCCTGCACGAGGTTGACGAAGAGGTGGCCGAAGATCAGGACCACGAGCACGACGCCCGAGATCCGCATGTACATCCAGCCCCACTTCTCCCAATTGGTGCGGCTCTTCTTCCGCTGAGCGGGGGTCTGGGGGGCGCGGGGCGCGTCGATGGTCGTCATGAGTGGCTCGGCTCCGTGAAGACGTTGTGCAGCTGGATCGGCAGGAACCCGGCCATGAGGACCACCCAGATCGCGACGACGATCCAGAACAGCAGGCGCTGGTGGCGGGTCGCCCAGGTCCACAGGTCGACCGCGATGATGCGCAGGCCGTTGACCGCGTGGAAGCAGATGGCGGCGACGAGCGCTGCCTCGCCGAGCCCGAGCAGCGGGTTCTTGTAGGTGCCGATGACGGCGTTGTATGCCTCTGGCGAGATGTTCAGCACGACCGAGTCGAGCACGTGCACCAGCAGGAAGAAGAAGATCGCGACGCCGGTGATGCGGTGCAGCACCCAGGACCACATGCCCTCGCGGCCCCGATACAGCGTTCCACCCAGCCGAGAGGGCCTCGGCGTGGGGGCTTCGATCGTCTGGCTTGACACGGACAACCCTCCCTGGCGGTGCGAACGGGTGCTGCGGTGCATCCGTCTCTTGCGGCATCAGTCTAGGGCGCGCGCCCCGGCGACCGTCACTAAGGCCACCCTAATTTGTCTCGACGTCAAGACAAATCGGGCCCGATCAGAGCCAGTTGCGGCGCCGGAACCAGAAATACAGACCGAAGCCCAGAACGAACATCAGGAACACCGCGAACGGGTAGCCGAGCACCCAGTGCAGCTCGGGCATGTCCGTGAAGTTCATGCCGTAGATGCTCGCGATGAGGGTCGGCGCGAACAGGATCGCCGCCCACGCGGAGATCCTCTTCGTGTCCTCGCCCTGCTGGTGGCTGAGCTCTGAGAGCGCCTGCATGCGCGCGTTCTGCCGCTCGCTCACGAGCGTCGCGTTCACGGTGAGGATGTCGCGCAGCATCGAGCGGAATCCGTCGACGCGCTCGTTGACGACCGTGAGGTGGTCGGCGACGTCGCGCAGGTTGCGCTGCAGCTCCTCGTTGACGTGGTACTTCTCGGCGCCCGCCTGCAGGTTGTCCACGACCGTCGCGAGCGGATGGATCGCGCGCTGGAAGTCGATCACCTCGCTCGAGAGCTCGTAGATGCGCCGCGAGACCTGGGCGTCCTGGCTGTCGAACACCTGGCTCTCGATCTCGTCGATGTCGTTGGCGAGACCGGCGACGACGGGCGCGTACTCGTCGACGACCGTGTCGATGATCGCGAACAGCACCGCCTGCGTTCCCATGGCGAGCAGCTCGGGGTCGGCCTCCATGCGGCGGCGCACGTGCGAGAGGTCGGGCGACTCGCTGTGGCGCACCGTGATGACGAAGTTCTGGCCGACGAACAGGTGCAGCTCGCCGAAGGCGACCTCTTCGGGCACGTCGAGGTAGTCGGCGGCGCGCAGCACCACGAAGAGCGTGTCGTCGTAGCGCTCGAGCTTGGGGCGCTGATGCGCCGAGATCGCGTCCTCGACGGCGAGCTCGTGCAGGTCGAACTCCTCGGCGAGCGAGTGGATCTCGGCCTGCGACGGCCGGTACAGCCCGATCCACGCCATCCCGCCCGGGGTGTCGTGCAGCGCGCGGAACGTCTCGGCGAGCGAAGTGGGCGAGGCGACGCGGATGCCGCCCTGATAGATCGCCGAGTCGACGATGGTGCGCCGCCCGGGCCTGGGGGGAGTGGGCGCCGTGCTCGGCGCCGACGGACTCGACGCCGCGTTCCGACGACCTACGAACGGCATCGACGGCAGGACACGGAGTCTGCGCTGAGCCATGAGCGATACACCTCCCCGGGACGCACGGACGGCTCGGGCATCCGCCCTCGCCAACCCTTGAGGGTACCCCCGGCGCCTATGCGGGGACCTGCGCGGGCCGAGGCACCTGCGCGCGTGCTGCTTCGTAGTGCGCGAACAGCTCGCCGCAGATGTCCGCCCACGAGCGCCCGAGCACCGCGCGGCGCCCGGCCTCGCCGAGGCGCCCCCTCAGCGCGCCGTCCCCGACGAGGGCCCGCACCTGGTTACGCAGCTCGTGGTCGTCGCGGAACAGGAAGCCGTCGGCGCCGTACTCGACGAGATCGAGCGGGCCGCCGGCAGCCGGGGCGACGACCGGCAGGCCCGACGCGTGCGCCTCCTGCACGGTCTGGCCGAAGGTCTCCTCCTCGCCGGTGTGCACGAACACGTCGAGCGCGGCGTAGGCGGCCGCGAGCTCGTCGCCGGCGAGCCGGCCGAGATAGGTCACGGGCAGCGGGCGCAGGGCCCTCTGCACGGCAGGCATGGCGGGGCCGTCGCCGACGACGGCCAGGCGCATGCCGGGGATGCCGCGCAGGCAGCGCAGCCGCTCGACCTGCTTCTCGGGGGCGATGCGCCCGATGTAGCCCACGACGACCTCGCCGCCGGGGGAGAGGAACTCGCGGTAGCGCCTGGCGAGCGCCGAGCCGCGGTTGTTCGGGTGGTAGCGCTCGAGGTCGACGCCGCGGCCCCAGCGGCCGAGCCGCTCGAAGCCGGCCGCCTCGAGGTCGGCGAGCGACGAGGTCGACGGCGCGAGCGTGAGCGTCGCACCCTCGTGCACCCACTTGAGCAGGCGCCAGACGGCGCCCTGCGCGAGACCGAGTCGATTGCGGCGCGCGAAGCCCGCGACATCCGTCTGATAGATGGCGACGGATGCCACGCCCAGCCGGTTCGCGGCCGCGATGGCCTGCGCGCCCAGCAGGAACGGGCTCGCCGCGTGCAGCACGTCGGGACGGAAGTCGGCGAGCAGGCGCGCCACCTGCGGGTTCGGCAGGCCGACGGGGAACTGGCGGTAGGCCATCGCGGGCACGGTGTGCACGGGGAATCCGGCGTATTCGGTCGGCACCTTGGGCGTCGCCGGGCTGATCACCATCGCCTTGTGCCCCGCTGCCGCGAGCTGCTCGAGGACCCGGCACACACTCGTCGTGACGCCGTTGACCGTGGGAAGAAAGCTCTCGCTGACCACAGCTACCCGCATGGTGCTGAAGTTAAGAAGGCATCGTGGCGGCGCGGTGAACCTGCTGTGAACCGCGGAAGCACACCGGTGTAACTTCGACGGCGCAGGAGCGCCCTCTAGGCTTATGCGTCATGGCCAGCACCAGCGATGCCCTGTCTCGTTTCCACGCCGTGATCCCGGCCGGCGGGGTGGGCTCCCGGCTCTGGCCGCTGTCGCGGGCCGAGGCGCCGAAGTTCCTGCACGACCTGAGCGGTAGCGGGCACAGCCTGCTGCGCGACACGTGGGACCGGCTCGTCCCGCTCAGCGGCAATGACCGCATCATGGTGGTCACGGGCCGCGCGCACCGCGGCGCCGTCGAAGAGCAGCTGCCCGACCTGACCGACGCCAACATCGTGCTCGAGGCCGACCCCCGCGACTCGACGGTCGCGATCTGCCTGGCCGCGGCGATCCTGCACCGCCGCGAGCCCGATGTCATCATCGGCTCCTTCGCCGCCGACCACATCATCAGCCAGCTGAACCTGTTCGAGAGCGCCGTGCGCGAGGCCGTGCGGGTCGCGGACGCCGGGTACATCGCGACCGTCGGCATCCGCCCGACCGAGCCCGCCGTCGGCTTCGGCTACATCAAGCAGGGCGCACCGCTCGGCGTCGAGGGGGCCCCGAGCGGCCGTGCCGTCGAGTCGTTCGTCGAGAAGCCCGATCTGGCGACGGCCCGCGGCTACCTGCGCGACGGCGGCTACCTGTGGAACGCGAGCATGTTCGTCTCGCGCGCCGACGTGCTGCTCGACGAGCTCGCGAAGACCAAGCCGCAGCTGCACCGCCAGATCCTCGACCTGGCGTCCGTCTGGGACGAGCCGAGCAAGCGCGGCCCCGCCGTCGACCGCATCTGGCCGCGGCTCGAGAAGGTCGCCATCGACTACTCGGTCGCCGAGCCGGCCGCCGCGCAGGGCCGCATGGCGGTCGTCCCCGGGCAGTTCCGCTGGGACGACGTCGGCGACTTCGCCTCGCTGGCCAAGGTGAACTCCGGCGGCCGCAAGGCCGAGCTGGCGATCCTCGGCGAAGACGCCCGCGTTCTCGCCGACGCGTCGAGCGGCATCGTGGTGAGCCAGTCGAAGCGCATCATCAGCCTGATCGGGGTCAAGGACATCGTCGTGGTCGACACCCCGGATGCGCTGCTCGTGACGACGACCGAGAACGCGCAGCGCGTGAAGTCCGTCGTCGACGCGCTGAAGCTGCAGGGCTCGACCGACGTCCTCTGACCCGGCAGATGTAACGGCCGCATTAAGAACAGCCGATCTGGCACGGGGCACCCCCGGCGATTAGGTAGCTTCTTCTGGTGCCCCCGCATGCACCCGCGCGGCACCCTGCAATACCTGTGGAGGGGTAAAAGTGAAGAACACAGCACGGAAGGCGATCGTCTCGGCGATCGCCGTTGCGAGCGGCGTGGCGCTGCTCGCCGGTTGCGCCCAGGCGCCGTCTGAATCCGGCGACGGGTCGACCGCGGCCAAGAAGGATTTCCTGCCCTGCATGATCTCCGACTCCGGCGGCTTCGACGACCACTCGTTCAACGAGCTCGGCTTCAACGGCCTGGTCAGCGCCTCGAAGTCCCTCGGCGTCGAGTACAAGAAGGCCGAGTCGAAGACCGACGCCGACTACCAGCCGAACATCTCGAGCATGGTCGCGCAGAACTGCAACCTGATCATCACGGTCGGCTTCAACCTCGCCGACGCGACGAAGTCGGCCGCAGCGCAGAACCCCGACACCGACTTCGCGATCATCGACGACAACTCGATCACCGCTGACAACGTGCAGCCGATCATCTTCGACACCGCGCAGGCGGCCTTCCTCGGCGGCTACGCCGCGGCGAGCTACTCGAAGACCGGCACCGTCGGCACCTTCGGCGGTCAGCAGATCCCGACCGTGACGATCTTCATGGACGGCTTCGCCGACGGCGTCGCGTACTACAACAAGCAGAAGAACAAGGACGTCAAGGTCGTCGGCTGGAACGTGCAGAGCCAGAAGGGCTCCTTCACGGGCGGCTTCGACGCCAACGACACCGCGCAGAACACGGCCCAGGGCATCATCGACCAGGGCGCCGACGTGATCATGCCGGTCGGCGGCCCGATCTATCAGTCGGCGGCGACCGCGATCAAGAACTCCGGCAAGTCCATCGTGATGATCGGTGTCGACGCGGACGTGTACAACACCGACCCGTCGGTGCGCAGCATCCTGCTCACGTCCGTCATGAAGGGCATCGACCCCTCCGTGCAGGCGGTCGTGAAGTCGGCGGCCGACGGCAAGTTCTCGAACACCCCGTACGTCGGCACGCTCAAGAACGACGGCGTGGGCCTGGCTCCGTTCCACGACTTCGAGTCGAAGGTCGACCCGGGCCTGCAGGGCGAGCTCGACAAGATCAAGCAGGGCATCATCGACGGGTCGATCACGGTCGACTCGCCTGCGAGCCCCAAGTCCTGATCTCGTAACTCCTGAAGCGGCCGGCCGGGGGCGAACCCCTCGGCCGGCCGCTTTCTATCTGTCGCCCCGACCCCGGGCGGAAAGGTAGCGTTTCCCGTATGAAGCTCGAACTGCGCGGCATCACCAAGCGCTTCGGAAGCCTCACCGCCAACGATCACATCTCCCTCACCGTCGAACCCGGTGAGGTGCACTGCCTGCTCGGCGAGAACGGTGCGGGCAAGTCCACCCTGATGAACGTGCTCTACGGCCTGTACCAGGCCGACGAGGGCGAGATCCTCCTCGACGACGAGGTGCAGCATTTCGCCGGCCCCGGTGACGCGATGAAGGCGGGCATCGGCATGGTGCACCAGCACTTCATGCTGATCCCGGTGTTCACGGTCGCCGAGAACGTGATGCTCGGGCACGAGCAGACGAAGGGCCTCGGCCGCCTCGACCTCGCCGCGGCTCGCGCGAAGGTGCGCGAGATCTCGCAGCGCTTCGGCTTCGACGTGGACCCCGACGCCATCGTCGAGCAGCTGCCGGTCGGCGTGCAGCAGCGTGTCGAGATCATCAAGGCGCTCAGCCGCGACGCCAAGGTGCTCGTCTTCGATGAGCCGACCGCCGTGCTCACCCCGCAGGAGACCGACGAGCTGATGGGCATCATGCGCCAGCTCAAGGAGCAGGGCACCGGCATCGTCTTCATCACCCACAAGCTGCGCGAGGTCCGCGAGGTCGCGGACCGCATCACGGTCATCCGCCTGGGCAAGGTCGTGGGCGAGGCCTCGCCCACCGCGAGCAACTCCGAGCTGGCCTCGCTCATGGTCGGCCGCGCGGTCGAGCTCACGGTGCAGAAGGAGCCGGCCAAGCCGGCGGATGCCGCGCTGGTGGTCGACCACCTGACGGTGCTCGACGCCCTCGGCCAGAAGGTCGTGAACGACGTCAGCTTCCAGGTGCACGAGGGTGAGATCCTCGCCATCGCCGGCGTGCAGGGCAACGGGCAGACCGAGCTCACCGAGGCGCTGCTCGGCCTGCAGTCCCGCGTCGACGGCTCCATCACCCTCGACGGTGCCGAGCTCGTCGGCAAGGGCGTGCGGCAGGTGCTCGACGCGGGCGTCGGCTTCGTGCCGGAGGACCGCAACGAGGACGGCCTCGTGGGCGAGTTCACCATCGCCGAGAACCTCATGCTCGACCGCTCGTCGGGCGCGCCGTTCGTCAAGGGGGCCAACCTGCAGACCAAGGCGCTCAACGCCTTCGCGGAAGAGAAGGTGAAGGAGTTCGACGTGCGCGCGCAGTCGATCCAGACCCACGTCGGCCGGCTCTCCGGCGGCAATCAGCAGAAGGTCGTGCTCGCGCGCGAGCTGTCTCGCGAGCTGCGCCTGCTCGTCGCGGCGCAGCCGACGCGCGGCCTCGACGTCGGCTCGATCGAGTTCGTGCACAAGCGCATCGTCGCCACCCGCGACGAGGGCGTTCCCGTCATCGTCGTCTCGACCGAGCTCGACGAGGTGGTCGCGCTCGCCGACCGCATCGCCGTCATGTACCGCGGCGGCATCGTCGGCATCGTGCCGGGGGACACGCCCCGCGACGTGCTGGGACTGATGATGGCGGGCGAGGCGCCCGAGCTCGCGGGGGAGGCTGCGTGATGAGCGACCCCACGAACAAGGCAGAGACCACGTCGGATGCCCCGCAGCAGGCATCCCCGGCCGACTCGGCAGCCGCGCCTCAGCAGCCCGCGACCGCCCCGCAGCCCGCGGTGACCACGCGGGGCCAGCGGGCGCTGCGCGAGATCATGGGCGGCAGCTTCGTGATCTCGGTGCTCGCCGTGTTCCTCGCCCTCGTCGTCGGCGCGGTGCTCATCGCCCTGACGGACCCGGGCGTGCAGCAGGCCTCCGGCTACTTCTTCGCGCGGCCCGGCGACACCTTCCGGGCCATCTGGTCGGCGGTCGGCGGCTCGTACACGTCGCTGTTCCAGGGCGCGATCTTCAACACCGGCGCGTTCACCTTCTCGGCCGGAATCCAGCCGCTGATGAACACGCTGAGCGCGGCGACGCCGCTGATCTTCGGCGGGCTCGGCATCGCGCTCGCCTTCCGCATCGGACTGTTCAACATCGGCGGCCAGGGCCAGATCCTCATCGGCGGCGCCTTCGCCGGCTGGGTCGCCTGGTCCTTCCCGATGCCGTTCCCGCTGGCGCTCATCGTCGCGATCGTCGCAGGTATCGTCGGCGGCGCGGTCTGGGCGGGCATCGTGGGCTGGCTCAAGGCGCAGACCGGCGCGCACGAGGTGATCGTCACGATCATGCTCAACTACGTCGCGTTCTACCTGATCTCGTTCCTGCTGCGCACCCCGGGTGCGCTGCAGGCGCCGGGCACCAACAACCCGAAGTCGCCCGCGATCCCCGAGGCGGCGCAGCTGCCCGGGCTGTTCGGCATCCGCTACACGGTGACCTGGGCGTTCGTGCTCGCGATCGCCGCGGCGTTCGCCTACTGGTGGCTGATGAACCGCTCGAACCTCGGCTTCCGCTTCCGCGCCGTCGGCGAGAACCCCAGCGCCGCGCGCACCGCGGGCATCGGGGTCGAGCGCATGTACATCTACGGCATGGCGATCGCCGGCGGCTTCGTCGGCCTCGCGGGTGTCAACCAGGTGCTCGCCACGACGCCGGGCGGCTTCTCCTCGGGCTTCGACGCGGGCCTCGGCTTCGACGCGATCACCGTCGCACTCCTCGGCCGCTCACGGCCCCTCGGCGTGTTCGTCGCGGGCCTGCTGTTCGGCGCGCTCAAGTCCGGCGGCTACGTCATGCAGGCGGCGAACGGCATCCCGATCGACATCGTGCTCATCGTGCAGTCGCTCATCGTCCTGTTCATCGCGGCGCCGCCGCTCGTGCGGGCCATCTTCGGCCTGCCCACGCCGGGCAGCGCCCCGCGGCGCTCGCGTCGCGCGGCCGGCGCAGACCGCACCGTCGCGAAGGAGGCCTGAGCCTTGACCACCACCACCGCCCCGGTCGCCGACGCCGCGCCCATCGTCCTCGAGAAGGTCGATGTGCGCAGCTGGAAGGTGCCGATCGCGCTCAGCGTCTTCGCCCTCGGCGCCGTCGTGCTGTTCATCGTCTTCGCGCGCTCGGGGCACACCGAGTTCCGGTTCAGCCAGAGCGAGGACTTCTTCCGCATCCCCGACCTCACGGTGCCGTCCGCGCCCGTCGGCATCGTGCTCGCGATCGTCACGGTCGTGATGGCCCTGCTCAGCTGGGCCGCGGTCGCGAGAGGCGTGCGCGTCCCGATGTGGTTCACGGCGCTGTTCGCCGTCGTCTTCATCGTCGGATTCCTCGCGTGGGCGGCTCAGGGCGACCGCCCGCTGCCCGTCACCTCGCTGCTGCTCGGCGCGGTGACGCTGTCGGTGCCCCTCGTGTTCGGCGCTCTCGGCGGCGTCATCGGCGAGCGGGCCGGCGTCGTGAACGTCGCCATCGAGGGCCAGCTGCTCGGCGGCGCGTTCTGCTCGGCGCTCGTCGCCTCTGCCACCGGCAGCATGACCCTCGGCCTCGTCGCCGCGGCCGTCGCCGGCGTGCTGGTCGCGTTCATCCTCGCGGCCTTCGCGATCAAGTACCTCGTCGACCAGGTCATCGTCGGCGTCGTCATCAACGTGCTCGTGACCGGCCTCACGAACTTCGGCTACACGAAGATCCTCGCGGCCGACCCCGAGCATCTGAACACGCGGATGACGCTGCCCGACCTGCCGATCCCCGGCCTGTCCGAGATCCCGGTCATCGGCCCGGTCTTCTTCGACCACTCGATCATCGTGTACATCGCCTACGTGGCCGTCGCGGCGGTGTGGTTCGGGCTGTTCCACACGAAGTGGGGCCTGCGCGTGCGCGCGGTGGGCGAGCACCCGCAGGCGGCCGACACGGTCGGCATCAACGTCAACGGCACGCGGTTCTGGAACGTTTCGCTCGCCGGCGCCGTGGCGGGCCTCGGCGGGGCGTTCTTCACCCTCGGCTCTGTCGGCATCTTCACCAAGGAGATGACGGCGGGCCAGGGCTACATCGCCCTCGCCGCGGTGATCTTCGGCCGCTGGGACCCGATCCGCGCGACGCTCGCCGCCCTGCTGTTCGGCTTCGCCACCAATCTGCAGAACACGCTCGGCATCATCGGCTCGCCCGTGCCGAGCGAGTTCCTGCTGATGCTGCCCTACCTCGTGACGATCTTCGCCGTGGCGGGTCTCGTCGGAAAGTCTCGCGGCCCGGCCGCCAGTGGGAAGCCGTATGTCAAGTAACGGCAGCTCGGCATCCGTCGACTGGGACGCGCTGCGCGCGGTCGCGACGGATGCCATGGGCAAGAGCTACTCGCCCTACTCGCGGTTCCCCGTCGGCGCCGCCGCGATCGTCGACGACGGCCGCATCGTGCGCGGCGCGAACATCGAGAACGCGTCGTACGGCGTGACGCTGTGCGCCGAGTGCTCGCTCGTCTCCGACCTCGTGATGAGCGGCGGGGGCAGGCTCGTCGCCTTCACCTGCGTCGACGGGCACGGCGCCGTGCTGATGCCGTGCGGGCGCTGCCGGCAGCTGCTGTTCGAGCATTCCGCGCCGGGAATGCTGCTCGAGACGGTGTCGGGCGTGAAGACGATCGACGAGGTCCTGCCGGACGCGTTCGGCCCCCGAACCCTCGAGGAGTACTCCAACTGATGACAGTCGAACCCTTCGACGCAGTCCAGCTGATCGCCGCCAAGCGCGACCGCGGCACGCTCACCACCGCCCAGATCGAGTGGCTGGTCGACGCGTACACCCGCGGCTACGTCGCCGACTCGCAGATGTCCGCGCTCGCGATGGCGATCCTGCTGAACGGCATGACGCGCCAGGAGATCCGCGACCTCACGATGGCGATGGTCGCGTCGGGGGAGCGCCTCGACTTCACAGGGCTGGGCAAGCCGACCGCCGACAAGCACTCGACCGGCGGCGTCGGCGACAAGATCACCCTGCCGCTCATGCCGCTGGTGGCATCCTTCGGCGTCGCCGTGCCGCAGCTGTCGGGCCGGGGCCTCGGCCACACCGGCGGCACGCTCGACAAGCTCGAGTCCATCCCCGGCTGGCGCGCCTCGCTCACGAACGACGAGGTGTTCGCGCAGCTCGCCGGCCCCGTGAGCGGCGTCATCTGCGCCGCCGGCGCCGGCCTCGCGCCCGCCGACAAGAAGCTCTACGCGCTGCGCGACACGACGGGCACCGTCGAGGCGATTCCGCTCATCGCCTCGTCGATCATGAGCAAGAAGATCGCCGAGGGCACGGGCGTGCTGGTGCTCGACGTGAAGTTCGGCTCCGGCGCGTTCATGAAGGACTTCGCGAAGGCCCGCGAGCTGGCGCAGACGATGGTCGAGCTGGGCACGGATGCCGGCGTGGCGACCTCCGCTCTGCTGACCGACATGAACGTGCCGCTCGGCCTCACCATCGGCAACGCGAACGAGGTGCGCGAGTCGGTCGAGGTGCTCGCGGGCGGCGGCCCCGCCGACGTCGTCGAGCTCACGATCGCCCTCGCGCGCGAGATGCTGGCCCTCGCCGGCCAGCCCGATGCCGACGTCGAGGCCGCGCTCGCCGACGGCCGCGCGATGGACCAGTGGCGCGCCTTCGTCACCGCGCAGGGCGGCGACCCCGACGCGGCGCTGCCCGAGCCGCGTGAGACCCACACCGTCACCGCGCCGCGCGCAGGGGTGCTGACCAAGCAGGACGCGCTCGCGTTCGGCATCGCCGCCTGGCGGCTCGGTGCCGGCCGCGCCCGGCAGGAGGACCCCGTGGTGCACGCCGCCGGCATCGAGCTGCACGCCAAGCCGGGTGACAGCGTCGCCGCCGGCCAGCCCCTCTTCACGCTGGCCGCCGATGACGCGGCACGGTTCGACCGTGCGCTCGAGGCGCTTGACGGGGCGTGGGCGATCGGGGAGGCATCCGATCACACCCCGTCGCCGCTCGTCGTGGAGAGGCTGGGGCGATGACGGCGCCGGCCGTGCCCGCGCAGCGGCGCCCCTCGAGAGGAGGGGTGCGATGAGCGCACCCGACTTCGACTATCTGCTCGACGGCGTCAGCATCAACGCGCTGCCGAAGGTGAGCCTGCACGACCACCTCGACGGCGGCCTGCGCCCCCAGACGATCATCGAACTGGCCGACGAGCTCGGCCTCGAGCTGCCCGCGACCGAGCCGCACGAGCTGCGCACGTGGTTCGAGAGCCGCTCGGAGGCCGGCAGCCTGGTCGAGTACCTCAAGACCTTCGACGTGACGGTCGGCGTGATGCAGACCGCCGAGGGCCTGGCACGGGTCGCCCGCGAGTTCGTCGAGGATCTGCACGCCGACGGCGTCATCTACGGCGAGATCAGGTGGGCTCCCGACCAGCACCTCACGCGCGGGCTCACCCTGGACCAGGCGGTGGACGCCGTCCAGTCCGGCATCGACCAGGCCGTCGCGCAGGTCGAGGCGGCCGGCGGCTACATCCGCATCGGCCAGCTGCTGTCGAGCCTCAGGCAGAACCCGGGGCATGCGATCGAGGTCGCCCGGCTCGCCGTGCGGCACCGCGACAGCGGCGTGGTCGGGTTCGACACGGCGGGGCCAGAGGCCGGGTTCCCGGCGTCGAGCATGCGCGCGGCGTTCGACTACCTGGCGTCCGAGTGGTTCCCCGTCACCGTGCACGCGGGCGAGGCCGACGGGCTCGAGTCGATCCGCTCGGCACTGCTCGACGGCCGCGCGCTGCGGCTCGGTCACGGGGTGCGTCTCGCCGAGGATCTGCTGATCGAGCGGCAGGACGACGAGAACACGTATGTCTCGCTCGGCCTGCTGAGCCAGTGGGTGAAGGACCGCGAGATCGCGCTCGAGACGAGCCCGACCAGCAACCTGCAGACCGGCGCGATCGCGCAGTGGGGGCAGACGCTCGCCGAGCACCCGTTCGACCTGCTCTACCAGCTCGGCTTCCGCGTCACGGTGAACACCGACAACCGCCTGATGAGCGGCACGAGCCTCAGCCGAGAGCTGTCGCTGCTCGCCGACGCCTTCGCCTACCGGCTCGACGACCTCGAGACGTTCCAGCTCAACGCCGCAGCGGCCGCGTTCCTGCCGATCGAAGAGCGCGAGGAGCTCATCGACCGCATCGCCGTCGGCTTCGACGCCGTGTAGAAGACCTCGCCGTCTTCGATAAAATCGATCCATGCCCCTGCCCGAGCTTCCCGACCACGCGATCGAGTTCGACGTCGAGGCGAGCGACTGGCGGGCGGCGATGCGCCGCGCAGGCGACGCGCTGGTGCGCAGCGGCGCCGCGACTGCGTCCTACACCGACCGCATGATCGGCGTGGTCGACGAGTTCGGCGCCTACATCGTCGTCGCCCCGGGGCTCGCCCTGGCGCACGCGCGCCCCGGCCGCGACGTGCTGCGCGACGGCCTCTCGGTCGTGACGCTCGCCGAGCCCGTCGTGTTCGGGCACCCGCACAACGACCCGGTCTCGGTCGTCGTCGGCATCGCGAGCGTGAGCCCCGAGACCCACGTCGGCCTCGTCGCCGAGATCGCGAACGTGTTCAACGACCCGCAGGCGATCCCTGCGCTGTGCGCCGCGTCCACGCCCGACGAGGTGCGCCGGGTCCTCGGCGCCTAGCAGACCCACGCGTCCTCGGCAGAACCCCTCAGAACTCAGGGCACGAGCAGGGGGCGCAGCGCCGCATCGAGCGCGGCCAGCCTGGCCGAGGCATCCGCCCCGGAATCGCCCCGCACGTCGAGATAGACCTTCAGCTTCGGCTCGGTGCCGCTGGGGCGGATCATCACCCGCGACCCGTCCGCGGTCAGGACGCGCAGGATGTTGTCCACGGGCAGCCCGGCGACGCCCGTCGCGAGGTCGTCGAACGACGTGACCGCGGCAGCGCCGAGCTCGCGCGGCGGCTCGGCCCGCAGGCGGTCCATGATGCGGCCGCGCTCGGAGAGATCCGAGACGCGCACTGAGATCTGGCCGCTCGCGAAATGGCCGATGCGAGCGGCGATGAGCTCGAGCTGGTCGGCCACCGTCCGGCCCGCGGCCTTCCAGCGCAGCGCGAGCGCGAGGAAGCGCGCCGCTGCCGAGATGCCGTCCTTGTCGCGCACGGTCTCGGGGTTCACGAGGTACCCGAGCGCCTCCTCGTAGCCGAACAGCAGCCCGGGGGCGCGCGAGATCCACTTGAAGCCCGTGAGCGTCGCGACGTAGTCGAGCCCGAAGTGGGCGGCGACCTCGCCCAGCGCCGGGGCCGACACGATCGACGACGCGAGCACGCCCTTCTCGCGGTGGGCGCCGTGCGCCGCACCGGCCTCTTCCTCGGCGGCCGCCCAGCCGAGCAGCGTGCCCACCTCGTTGCCGGAGAGGCGGCGCCAGCCGCCCTCCGCGCTCGGGTCGGGGATCGCGACGGCGAAGCGGTCGGCGTCCGGGTCGTTCGCGATGATCAGCTCGGCGCCGTGCTCGCGGGCGGTCTGCATGGCGAGGTCGAGCGCGCCCGGTTCCTCGGGGTTCGGGAACGACACGGTCGGGAAGGCCGCGTCGGGCTCCTGCTGGGCGGCGACGCTGACGGGAGCCGGCAGCCCGGCGGCCTCGAAGACGCGCGAGGCGGTGTCCCACCCGACGCCGTGCATGGCGGTGTACACGACGTCGAGGCTCGTGCCCTCTGGCAGCTCGCCGGCAACGGCCGCCGTGGCCGCGACATACGAGAAGACGAGCGACTCGTCTGCAAGTGCGTAGTCGCTCGAGCGCGGCAGGCTCGTGATCGGGCCCGCTGCGGCGACAGCCGCGATGTGCGCCGCGATCTCGGCGTCGGCGGGCGGCACGATCTGCGAGCCGTGGTCGTCGCCGCCGAGGTACACCTTGTAGCCGTTGTCGCGGGCCGGATTGTGCGAGGCCGTCACCATCACGCCGGCCGCGGCGTCGAGGTGGCGCACGGCGTAGGCGAGCACGGGCGTCGGCAGCAAGCGCGGCAGCAGCGTCGTGCGCACGCCGGCGCCCGCGAAGATCTCGGCGGAGTCCTCGGCGAACACCCGCGAGTTCTTGCGGCCGTCGTAGCCGATGACGACGGATGCCTCGTCGCCGCGCTTCTCGCGCAGGTAGGCGGCGAGACCCGCTGCGGCCTGCGTGACGAGCACGCGGTTCATGCGGTTCGGGCCGGCGGCGAGCTCGCCGCGCAGGCCGGCCGTTCCGAAGGCGAGGCGCTCGTCGAACCGCGCGTGCAGCTCGCTGAGGGCGGCCTCGTCGCCGTCGGCCGCACTCGCGATCAGCGACTCGAGCTCTGCACGGGTCTCGGCATCCGGGTCCTGCGCGACCCAGGCGCGGGCCGCGTCGACGACGGCATCCGCCCCACGGCTCTCGACATCGCTCACAGCTGCCCCACGATCTTCGCGAGCAGCGCCGAGATCACCGGCTCTGCGGCCTGGCCGGCCTCGATCACCTCGGCGTGCGAGAGCGGGGTCGGCGAGATGCCGGCGGCGAGGTTGGTGATGAGCGACAGGCCCAGCACCTCCATGCCGGCCTGGCGGGCGGCGATGGCCTCGAGCGCCGTCGACATGCCGACGATGTGGCCGCCGATCGTCTTCGCGAACTGCACCTCGGCCGGGGTCTCGTAGTGCGGCCCGCGGAACTGGACGTAGACGCCCTCGTCGAGGCTCGGGTCGACGCTCTTCGCGAGCTCGCGCAGGCGCGCCGAATAGAGGTCGGTCAGGTCGATGAAGGTCGCGCCCTCGAGGGGGCTCGAGGCGGTGAGGTTGATGTGGTCGCTGATGAGCACCGGCGTTCCGGCCTGCCAGTGCGGCTTGATGCCGCCCGCGCCGTTGGTGAGCACCATGACGGATGCGCCCGTGGCGGCGGCCGTGCGCACCGAGTGCACCACGTGCCGCACTCCGTGCCCCTCGTAGAAGTGCGTGCGCGCGCCGATGACGAGGGCGTGCTTGCCGTTCGGCAGCGCGATCGACCGCAGCGTGCCGACATGGCCCTCGAGCGCCGGCTTGCGGAAGCCCACCACCTCTGTGGCGGGAACGGTCGCCACGGTCTCGCCGATCAGGTCGGCCGCCTTGCCCCAGCCGCTGCCGAGGGTGAGGGCGATGTCGTGCTTCGCGATGCCGGTCTTCTCGGCGATCTGCTCGGCTGCCTGGTGGGCGATGTCGAAGGGGTCGGTCTCGGGAAGGTCCAGGATCGAGGCGTCGGGCATGTCGCGAGTCTATTGCCCGCCCGGGCGCCCCCGCCGAACTGGCAAGATTGGGGCCATGGCGTTCGAATTCGAGCGGAAGCAGCGGATCACGATCGTGGGCGGCGGCCCCGGCGGCTACGAGGCGGCGCTCGCCGGCGCCCAGCTCGGCGCCGATGTGACGGTGGTCGAGCGCTCCGGCATCGGCGGCTCGGCGGTCATCACCGATGTCGTCCCGTCGAAGACGCTGATCGCGACGGCCGAGGCCGCGAAGAACATCCCCGATGCGGTGGGTCTCGGCGTGCAGTTCTTCACCCGCGGTGAGGATCAGCGCCCGCACCGCCCCGAGATCGCCGTCAACCTCGCGGCCGTGAACAAGCGCATCCTCGGGCTCGCGCGCCAGCAGGGCGAGGACATGCGCTCGGAGCTCGTGCGCGCCGGCGTGAACATCATCGACGGCGTGGGGCGGCTCGAGGGCGAGCGCACCGTCGTGGTCTCGACGGGCACCGGCCGCGGCAGCACCGACTTCGACCGCATCGAGTCCGACACGATCGTGCTCGCCGTGGGCGCGAGCCCGCGCGAGCTGCCGACGGCGAAGCCCGACGGTGAGCGCATCTTCACGTGGACGCAGCTCTACGGCCTCAAGAGCCTGCCCGAGCACCTCATCGTCGTCGGGTCCGGCGTCACCGGCGCCGAGTTCGCCTCGGCGTACATGAACCTCGGTGCGAAGGTCACCCTCGTCTCGAGCCGCGATCAGGTGCTGCCGGGCGAGGACTCCGATGCGGCGCGCATCCTCGAGGACGTCTTCACCCGCGGGGGCATGACCGTGCTCTCGAAGTCGCGCGCCGAGACGGTCGAGCGCACCGACGAGGGCGTGCTGGTCACCCTCACCGACGGCCGCACCGTCGAGGGGTCGCACTGCCTCATGGCGGTCGGCTCGATCCCCAACACGGCCGGCATCGGCCTCGAGGAGGCCGGGGTGCAGCTCGCGCCCAGCGGGCACATCCGGGTGAACCGGGTCGCGCGGACCTCCGTTCCCAACATCTACGCGGCGGGCGACTGCTCCGACGTCCTTCCGCTGGCATCCGTCGCCTTCATGCAGGGCCGCACCGCGGTCTTCCACGCCATGGGCGACGCCGTCACGCCGATCGAGTTGCGCAACGTCACCTCGAACATCTTCACCCAGCCTGAGATCGCCACGGTCGGCTGGTCGCAGAAGCAGATCGAGGACGGCATCGCCCAGGGCGAGATCTACAAGCTGCCGCTGCAGACCAATGCGCGCGCCAAGATGCAGGGCATCAAAGACGGCTTCGTGAAGCTCTTCGCCCGCACCGGCTCGGGCACCGTGATCGGCGGCGTCATCGTCGCGCCGCGCGCGAGCGAGCTCATCTTCCCGCTCGCGCTCGCCGTCGAGCACCGCCTCACCGTCGACGACGTGGCGAAGGCCTATGCGGTCTTCCCGTCGATCTCGGGGGCGATCACGGATGCCGCCCGCGCGATGCACATCGTCGGGGGCTGAGCCCGCGGTCTCACCCGCTGCACTTCCCTTCCTCGCTTCCCTTCCTTCCCTTCTTCCCCCGAAGTGTGAGTTAGGGCTCACTGTTGGCGGCTACGGGGACCCGAACTCACACTTCGGGGGTGGTAGGGCACTTCGGGGGCGGGGGGACTTCCGGGGGCGGGGTCAGATCGCGAAGTCGGGCAGCAGCAGCTCCGAGTTCCTCTTGTGCCTGAGCGCCGTCGCGCCGACCGAGATGACGAGCGCCGCGAACATCCAGCACACCATCACGACCACCCCTGTCGAGACCCCGGCAGACCCGCCGGCGATCAGCGAGCGGATCGCATTCGCGCCGTAGGTCAGCGGCAGCAGCCCGTGCAGCACCTGGAAGAACGCGGGCGTGGTCTGGATCGGATACGTGGCCCCGGCCGCTGCGACCTGCAGCACGAGCAGGATCAGCCCGAGGAACCGCCCGCGACTGCCGAACAGCACCATGAGCGTGTGGTTCACGGCGGTGAATGCGAGCGAGGTGAGGCCCATGAAGAGCGCGAGGCCGACCGGGTGGGCGGGGTGCACACCGATGCCGAGCGTCACGACGAGGTACAGCAGAGCGGCCTGCACGAGCGAGATCCACGCGCCGCGCAGGTAGCCGAGCAGCGCGGCGAGCCAGCCGGGGCGGCCGGCCGCGATCGCGCGGTGCGGAATCGCCCGCAGGATCATGTAGATCGACAGCCCGCCGACCCACGCCCCGAGCGCCAGGAAGTACGGCGCGAGCCCGTAGCCGTAGCTCGGCACGCTGTGCAGCTTCGTCTCCGCCAGCGAGATCGGCTGGGCGGCGACACCGCTCAGATGCGTCTTCTCCGCGTCGTCGTAGCTGGGCACGGATGCCTTGCCCTCGGCGAGCTTGTCGGCCAGCTGACTCGAGCCCGAGCTCAGCTGCTGCGCTCCCGCATCGAGGCTCTTCGCCCCGTCCGCGAGCTGCGCCGTGCCGGTGGCGAGCTGCTGCGCGCCGCTGTGGGCCTGCGCGGCGGCCGAGGCCAGCTGCGACGCCCCGCTCGCGGCCTGCTGCGCCCCGCTCGCGAGCGTCTGCGCGCCCGAGGCCGCGTCATGCAGCTTGCTGTCCAGTTGCGAGGCGCCGGCGGATGCCTGGGCGATCCCGTTCGCAAGGGCGGGCGCCTGCGCGCTCAGCTTCGAGGTGCCGGTCGCGAGCTGCTGTGCCCCGGTGCGCAGGGCGACGCTGTTGGCGTAGCCGCTCGCGCTCTTCGCACCGGCGACCTGATTGATGCCGTCGCACAGCTGTGCCGCGATCGGGTCCGCGGCCGTCAGCGGGTTCGCCGCGATGGTCGCACACGAGTCGGCGAGTCGGTCGACGCCGCCGGTGTACCCCGGGTCGCTCGCGGTGCCCGAGCCGGCCAGCCCCTTCTGGAGTGCCTGGGCGCCGCTGTTCAGCTGGCTCGCCGAGTCCGGCAGTCCTGTGGTCTGGTTCTTGAGGTCCGTCAGACCGCTCGAGAGGGTGTCGGCGCCTCCGGCGAGCTGCCCGGCTCCGTTCGACAGCGTCGAGGCGCCCGAGGATACCTGTGCCGTTCCGCTCTTGAGAGACTGCGCCCCCGACGACAGCGTGCCGAGGCCGGAGGCGAGCTGCGATGCCCCCGTGGCGCTCTGCTGCGCGCCGGTCACGAGCGTCGTGGTTCCGGACTCGAGCGATCCGGCGCCCGAGGCGAGCTGCTTCGCGCCGTCGGCGGCCTCGCCGAGCTTGCCGCCGATCTGGTTGAAGCCGGCGTAGATCTGGCTGAGGTACTGCTGCGACACCGACTTGGCGGCCGACTGTGAGATCGCGAGGCCGACGGTCTTCGAGGCGACGCCGACGATGTAGTTGTGGCCGTCGTCGGTCGTGATCGTCACCTTCGAGGCGGCCGCGTCGAGCGGCGTGTCCGAGCCGAGCGACGCGGCGTTGGCGGAGAGGTCCTTCGGAAGTGTGATGGTGGCGAGGTAGGTGCCGTCTTTCAGCCCGGCGCGCGCGGCCGAGGCATCCGTCTCGACCCAGTCGAAGTCGTTGTCGGCGTCGTCCGTGACGAGCTCGTGCGCCAGCTGCTTGCCCACATCGACGGTCGTGCCGTTCTGCGTGACCGGCTGGTCGAGGTCGACGACCGCGGCGGGGATCTTGTCGAGGCGGTGCGTCGGGTCCTGGTTGGCCCACACGAGCGCGCCGCCGTAGATCAGGGGGATGCAGGCGATCGCCCCGATCGCGATGCGCACCGCGCGACCCCGCCGCTTGTCGGTCTCCGTCTGAAGTGGACGTGCCATGTCTCAACCCTCTCCACGCTGATTTACAGATGTAAATTAGCTCGCGAGGGTCTATCTTACACTTGTAAAGCTTGAAAGCTGAAAGGATGAGCGAATGGATGCCGCGACCGATGATCCGCGTGCAGCGCGCTCCAAGCGCGCGCTGGTCGCGGCGGCCACCGAGCTGCTCGACGCGCACGACCTCGACGCCCTGTCCATCACGCAGGTCGTCGCAGCGGCGGGGGTCACGCGGCCCACGTTCTACCAGCACTTCGGCGACCTCGCCGAGCTCGCGCGCGCCGCGGCCGTGACACGCCTCGACACCGAGTTCGAGCGGTATCAGCCCGTCTCAGCGGATGCCGGTGACGGTCTCGCCCGCGTCGAGCCCGTCGTGCGACAGCTGCTCGAGCACCTCGCGGCCCACCGGGCCTTCTACCGCCGTGTGCTGCACGGCCCGCGCTCGGGCTCGGCGGTGAACGCCGCGGTCGACCTGGTGGCCCGGCGCATCCTCGAGCGCTCGCCCCTGCTGCAGTCCGTGGCGGACCCCGAGTCCGAGGAGATCCGCGACAGCGTCGTCATCGTCTCAGGCGGGATCGTCTGGCTGCTGAGCGGCTGGCTCGGCACGCCGCTGACCGGGCGCGACTCGGTGGAGGCGATGGCGCACCGCATCAGCGTGCAGCTCGTGCGGCTCGCGCCGCGCGACGACTAGGGCAGCAGCGGGCCGCGGGTGTTCGTCATCGCGCTCGCCGTGGTGTAGCCGGTCTGCGACCCGGTGACCTTCGCCGTGATCTTCTTCCCCGCATACGACGCCGACGGCGTGAAGTGAGAGGTCGTCGCGCCCTTGATCGCCGCGCCGTTCGAGTACCACTGGTAGGCGAACTTCGTGCCGGCCGTCCAGGTGCCGGTGCTGATCAGCAGCTGATGGCCCACCTGGGCGGTTCCCGTGATCACGGGCTTTCCGACGGTCAGCCCGCTCGCCACGACCTTGCCCGTCGCGGCAGACGCCTTCGTCGTCGTGACGTAACCGGACTTCTTGGCTGTCACCTTGAGAGAGATGGTGTGGTTGTACTGGGCGCCGGTCATGGTGATCGAGGCCTTGTCGGCACTGCCGCTGATGGCTGAGCCGTTCTGGTACCAGGTCCAGCTCAGGCTCGCAGCGTTGGACTGCCACGAGCTCAGGTTGGCGAAGGTCAGCACCCGGCCCGTCTTCGCCGTGCCCGAGATGGTCGGCGTCGGGGCGCTGGCGAACGGTGTCACGTACTGGTTCAGGCCCGCAATGGTCGTGTCCAGCACGTCCTGGTCACCGGGGAACGTCCCCGTTCCGGTGGCGGTGCCGCCGTTCCACTGCCAGAAGGTCCAGGCGCCCCAGCCTCCGGGCATCGCGGGGCTGCCGGGCGAGGTGTTGTAGTTCGCGACCCAGAGCTTGGCGAGCGGCGCGATGGCGCTGCTGTTGCCCGTGCAGGTCTTCCACCAGCTCTGGCTCGTGTAGACGATCGGCGTTCGCCCGAGGCCCGACGTGACCATCTGGATGTAGGTCTTGATCCACGTCACCATGAGCTTCTGATTGGCCGCCAGGCTCTTGTTCCACTTGGCGTCCGTGGTGACCCAGCACGTGGTCGTCGCACCGGCCTCGAGATCGATCACCGGCGGCAGAACATAGGCCTTTCCGGCCATCGACGACTTCACCTTGTTGACGAAGTCGGTGCCGCCCTGGTGAGAGCTGGCCCAGTCGCCCTTGCCGTCGCCCATGTCCGCGACGGCGTACGCCCCGTGAGAGATCCCCTTCGCGCCGGCCTCTTTCCACAGGGCGGCGAAGTCGGGGTTCGAGATGTTGCCGAGTTTGTCATCGGTCTCGATCGCCTTGATGAAGACGAACTTCGCGCCGGCCTTCACGCCGGCGTCGATGTCGGAAGCGGTCCCCGTGCTCACGTCGAAGCCCTGGGCCCAGCTCGGGTGCGGCGCCGACGGCGATGCGGCCAGCGCAGGCTCGGCGACGAGCGCGCCGGCGAGCACGAGCAGGGCTGCGGCCCCGGTGATGAACGTCGTGCGGGCCAGACGAGGCACGGCTCCCCTTTCGCGACGCTCGGGCGCGTCGCGAGAATCCTAGCCGGAAGTCTGGGAAACCGGCTTCTGGCCGCGGTCGCGGCTAGACGATGCTGAGCAGGCGCGTCCCGCTCGAGACCGTCGCGCCGACCGTGGCGTTGATGCCCTCGACGCGGCCGTCGCGGTGTGCGACGAGCGGCTGCTCCATCTTCATCGCCTCGAGCACGACGACGAGATCGCCCTTGGCGACCTCGGCGCCCTCTTCGACGGCGATCTTCACGACCGTCGCCTGCATGGGCGCGGTGATCGCGGTGCCGGATGCCACGGGAACGCCGCCCGCGGAGCCGCGGCCGCCCGTCGCGCGCCTCGGGGCGGCGCCGGTCGACCGCGCCGCCGGGGCGGCGGAAAGCAGCTTCGCCGGCAGCGTCACCTCGACGCGCTTCCCCTGCACTTCGAGCACGACGCTCTGCCGCTCCTCGGCCTCGCGCGGCGCCTCTGCGGCACCGCTCCAGGGCTCGATGCCGCCCGCCCACTCCGTCTCGATCCAGCGGGTGTAGATGCTGAACGGCTCACCGTTCTCGGGGGCGAACGCGGGGTCGCGCACGATGGCGCGGTGGAACGGCAGGACGGTCGGAAGGCCGGCCACCTCGAACTCGTCGAGCGCGCGGCGCGAGCGCTCGAGAGCCTCTTCGCGGGTCGCGCCCGTCACGACGAGCTTGGCGAGCAGGGAGTCGAAGGCGCCGGAGATCTCGTCGCCGGCCCGCACACCGGAGTCGACGCGGACGCCGGGGCCCGAAGCCGGAGTGAAGACGTGCACGGGGCCGGGCGCCGGCATGAAGTTCCGGCCGGCATCCTCGCCGTTCAGGCGGAACTCGAAGGAGTGGGCGCGCGGCTCGGGGTCCGGGTAGTCGAGCACGCCGCCCTCGGCGAGGCGGAACTGCTCGCGCACGAGGTCGATGCCCGTGACCTCCTCAGAGACGGGGTGCTCGACCTGCAGTCGCGTGTTCACCTCGAGGAAGCTGACGGTGCCGTCCTGCCCGATGAGGAACTCGCAGGTGCCGGCGCCGAGGTAGCCGACCTCCTTGAGGATCGCCTTCGACGCGCGGTACAGCTCGTCGCGCTGCGCGTCGGTGAGGAACGGCGCGGGCGCCTCCTCGACGAGCTTCTGGTGACGCCGCTGCAGCGAGCAGTCGCGGGTCGAGACGACCACGACGTTGCCGTGCGCGTCGGCCAGGCACTGAGTCTCGACGTGCCGCGGCTTGTCGAGGTACTTCTCGACGAAGCACTCGCCGCGGCCGAATGCCGCGACGGCCTCGCGGGTCGCCGAGTCGAACAGCTCGGGAATCTCCTCGCGCGTGCGGGCCACCTTGAGGCCGCGGCCGCCGCCGCCGAACGCGGCCTTGATGGCGACGGGAAGCCCGTGCTCGTCGGCGAAGGCGAGCACCTCGTCGGGCCCCGCGACCGGGTTCAGAGTGCCGGGCGCCATCGGCGCGCCGGCGATCTCGGCCACGTGGCGTGCGCTGACCTTGTCGCCCAGGCGCTCGATGGCCTCGGGGCTCGGGCCGATCCAGATCAGGCCGGCGTCGATGACCGCGCGGGCGAAGTCGGCGTTCTCGGCGAGGAAGCCGTAGCCGGGGTGGACGGCGTCCGCTCCCGAGCGGCGCGCGACGGCGAGCAGCTTGTCGATGACGAGGTAGGTCTCGACGCTCGTGGTGCCGCCGAGGGCATAGGCCTCATCGGCGAGGCGGGCGTGCAGGGCGTCCCGATCCTGGTCGGCGTAGACGGCGACCGATCCGATCCCACTGTCCTTTGCTGCGCGGATGACTCGAACGGCGATCTCGCCACGGTTGGCGATCAGGACTTTTGAGATACGGGGCACCCCACCAGCCTACGAAGCTCGATGGAGGGGCATTTGGATGGCATGAACAAAACTCCCCGGAGGGCTTTGTGAGATCAGCCCAGAGGGGTGACGGGCGCTCAGGACGCGCCGGCGCGGTTCCACAGCTCGGTCCACTCGACGCCGAGTGAGCGCACGAGCCGGCGCAGCGTCGGAAGGGACATGCCGACCACGGTCGACGGGTCGCCGTCGATCTTCTCGATGAAGGCGCCGCCGAGACTGTCGATCGTGAAGGCGCCTGCGACCTGCAGGGGCTCGCCGCTTGCGACATACGCGTCGATCTCGGCGTCCGTCATGTCGGGGACGAACGAGACGGATGCCCGAGCCACCGCGCCCACGGCGGCGTTCGCCGTGCCGCCGCGGTGGTCGATGACCCAATGGCCCGAGTGCAGGACGCCGGTGCGGCCGCGCTGGCCGTGCCAGCGCTCGGTCGCGACGTCGGCGAGGTGCGGCTTGCCGTAGATGACGCCGTCGATCTCGAACGCGCTGTCGCAGCCGACGACGATGCCGTCGATCGGCGCTTCGTCGACCGCGCTGCCCGCGACCGCCTCGGCCTTGGCGCGGCCGAGCAGCTGCACCATCTCCGCTGCCCCGAGCCGGCTCGGCTCGCCCGAGGCGGCGCGCTCGGCCTCCGCGGCGGCGACGGCGGCCGGCTCGTCGACGTGGGAGGGCACGACGACGGGTTCGATGCCCGCGTTGCGCAGCAGCCAGAGTCGGGCGGGCGATGTCGACGCGAGATACAGGCGCATGGGCCTCAGCCTACGAAACCCCGTGGTCCCCCTCGTGTCCCCCTAAGAGCCGACTGTTCTATACGTGTGTCTATGGGGACCATGGGTAACGTACAGCGACTCTCTTCAGCAGAGGCTGTCCGATCATTCGCCGATAAGGGTATGCAGGGCGAGTGCCATTGGGGGGAGTCGGAACGACATTCGGGTTGTCGTTCCGACTCGAGGCTTCCGGTGGGGGCGGGGTTCCGCCCCCACCGCAAGCCTGGTGGTTCCCGCCGCGGTTCGCCCGCGCTCAGGGCGCAGCCGAGCTCCGTCAGCCCTTCAGCTCGAGCCGCAGCGTCACGTCGCTGTCATCGTCGTCGGGGGAGTGCCGCAGGCCCACCACGGTGACCGACACCTCTTCCGCACGCGGCACCGTGCGCACGATGAGCGTGTCCGCATCCGCGCCCGCGATCGCATCGGCGAGGCGCGTGAGCATGCGGTCGCGCCGGGCGTCGTCGAGCTCGTCCAGCCCGCCCTCGTCGAGCAGGCTGACCGCCGCGCCCCGCCGCCGCGCGGCCGTCACCACGCGCCGCACCGCGTCGTTGAGCAGACCGCGCCCGCGGATCTCGTCGCGCATCGTCGCCTCGAGCAGCAGGCACTCGACGCGCTGCTCCTCGCTCAGCTCGCCGCCCGAGCGCACGATCTCGGTCAGCAGCGGCTCGGCGAGGGTGTAGGTGTGCTCGAGGCGCCGCCGCCGCTCGACCACGTGCGCGTCGTAAGCGGCGCGCCACTCGGAGGCTTTCCGCTCGACGGCGGCGAAGCGCTCGGCATCCTCGCCGGTCTTGGTCACCGCGTACATCACGACGTTCGCCGCGACGACCCACACGATCGAGCCGACCACGCCGAGATCGCCGAGCGAGTCGAACCCCGCCCACCAGATGGTGAACACAGACAGGAAGGCGATGCCGATCCAGGCGCAGGCATCCCGCCCGCGCACCATGACGATCGTGAGCAGGGTGCCGATCGCGGCGACGTACCACGTGGCGTAGCCGTTGGGCCGGCTCGGGTCGAGCTGAGACGAGACGGCGATGGGAACGGCGATCGACACCGCGAGATCGAACAGCGCGACCCAGGCAGGCAGCACGCGAACGGCGGGGCGCAGCAGGCTGAGCGTGATCGCCGTCGCGAAGGCCGCGAGCGACCAGAGAGTCGGCCACGGCGACCGCGGCACCTCGAGCGCCGACAGCCCGAGCACGATGTGGTAGGCCGAGAACAGCGCGGCGAGCAGCAGGATGACGACGCGCGAGGGGGCGATCACGTCGCCGCCTCTTCCGGGCCGGCGGCCCGCGTGCGCGGTCGGTCGCCTGCGGGCCACGTCAGCGTGATCGTCGTGCCGCGGCCCCGCGCCGAGTCGACCCGTGCCGCGCCGCCGGCGACCTCGACGCGCTGGACGATCGACGTCGCGAGGCCGAGACGCCGCGGTGCGACGTCCGCCAGGTCGAAGCCCGCGCCGTTGTCGACGATCTGGATGCGCAGGCCGTCGGCGCCCGCCGCGCCGAGCCCGATGAAGGTGACCGAGCGCGCGACCTCGGCGCCGCCGGCGTGCTGTGAGCTGTTCAGCATCGCCTGGACCGTCGCCGCGTGCAGCGCCTCGGCGACGCTCACGGGCAGCGCGACGGCGAGCTCACCGTAGCTGTGGAAGCGCGGCGCATGGGGAATGGAGGCGGCGGCAGCGCGGATGCCGGCAGCGAGGCTCGAGGCATCCGTCAGGCCCTCCGGCGCGGCGCTCGGCGCCGGCTTCGTCGACGACAGGTGGCCGAGCGCGTCGGCCGCCATGCGCGCCGCGAGCCGCTTCGCCTCTGGCGTGCGCGCGTTCGCCGCCGCGAGCAGGGTCGTCAGCACGCTGTCGTGCACGAGCGCGTCGACCTCGACGCGCTCGGCTTCGCCGAGGTGCTCGCGCAGGCCGCGCTCATAGCCGTCGAGCGCGGCGCGCTGGGCGGTGTCCACGACGCCCGCCGCGGTGCGCAGCATCCACGCGATCGTGAGGATCACGCTGCCGACGATCGCCGCATAGAGCGCGTCGAGCAGCGCGATGTCCCACTGCCGCCCGTCGGTGACGCTCCAGAGGATCAGGCCGAACAGCGCCGGAGCGGCGAGGGCGTAGACCGCGGCCACCCAGAGCGGCAGGCGCACCGCGGCGTAGGCCGATGCGACGGTGCAGAGCGTCCACAGCCAGGGGGTGCCGTCGACGTCGGTGCCCTCGGCGGTCAGCGGCCACAGCGCCAGCACGATGAGGTACACCCCGGCGAACGCGGTGGTCGCGGCCCCGACGCCGCGCTGCGAGATCGCTCCGGCCACCGCCCACAGCAGGCAGACGCACAGCGCGATGGCCTGGATCCAGCCGAGCGGCTGGTGCACGCGCTGCTGCTGGCTCACCAGGGTGGGGATGACGAGGACGCCGAAGACCACGCCGAACAGCACGATCGCGCGCGACACCATCGTCTCGATGCGCGCCTGCGTCAGCGGCGAGCGCGGCGCGGGCGGCAGCGGGCTCGGCGCGGGCGGCGGCTCGAACCCGAGCGCGGGCGCCGGGCCGTGCGGGGCGTCAGCGCCGGTCATCGCCCGTGGTGTCGGTGGCGAGACCCGGCAGAATGCCGTCCTCGACGGCGCGCCGCAGCAGGTCGACCTTGGTGGGCGCCGGGCGGCCGATCTCCACGTACTTCACGCGTACGCGGTCGAGGTACTCGCGCGCCGTCGAATGCGCGATGCCGAGCTCGCTCGCCACGGCCTTGAGCGGCAGGCCCGAGGCGTAGAGGTGCAGCACGTCGCGCTCGCGCTGGCCGAGCTTGGCCCGCGCGAAATCGTTGTCGGCGTCGATCGCGCTCGCCCACTCGAGGTTGTTGAGCACCCCGCCCTCGGCCACCGTGCGGATCGCGTCGATGACCGTGCCGGTCGGCGCCGATTTCGGGATGACGCCCGCAGCCCCCGCCGCGAGCGCCTCGCGGACGGCCTGCACCCGGTCGGCGATCGAGTGCACGAGCACCGCGCTGCCGGCATCCTGCAGCCGCCGGACGTTGTCGGTCACGCTCGATCCGTCGCCGAGCGAGAGGTCGAGCACGACCATGTCGGCGGGGGCGCCGGCGAGCTGCGGCAGCAGCTCATCGACCGTCGCCGCCTCACCGGTCACCGTGAAGCCGGCGTCCCCGCAGGCGGCCCGCAGCCCGAGCCGCACGGACTCGTGATCGTCGACGATCGCCACTGTCACCATGCAGGCAACTGTAGCCGGGCGTCTATCTGCTGAGGCGCGCCACAAGCTCGACGTGGTGCGTGTTCGGGAACAGGTCGAAGGCCTCGAGCGAGCGGATGCCGTAACCGGCCTCGCCGAAGAGTGCAGCATCCCGTGCGAAGGCGACCGGGTCGCACGCGACGTAGACGAGCTGAGCGGGGGCGGTGCGCACGAGCTCGTCGACGACCGCCTTGCCCGCGCCCGAGCGCGGCGGGTCGAGCACGACGGTGGCTGCGCGCTGGCGCCCGCGCTCGACGGCGGTCGCGTCGTCGGCGAGGCGCTGCACGAAGCGCTCGACGCGCGCGGTGATCGCGCGAGCGCCGACCCAGTCGGAGAGGTTGCGGGCGGCGAAATCGGTCGCCGGCTCGTAGGACTCGACGCTGGTGATGCGCGTGGCCTGCCCGAAGCGGTCTCCGACAGCGGCGGCGAGCAGGCCGACCCCGCCGTAGAGATCGAGGTTCGCGGCGCGCGGGTCGAACTCGTCGGCGTCGACGGCGCGCTGGACGGCGGCCGTGAGCGTCGCCGCGGCCTCGCGATGCACCTGCCAGAAGCCGAGGGCATCGAGTGCGAATTCGCGATCGCCCACCTTCTCGACGATCGGCGCGAGGGAGGGCACGGCGCCGTCGCGCGTCGTGACGATCGAGAGCGGGCGCCCCTGCGAGGGCGCGATGAGGTCGACGGATGCCGCATCGCCGAAGCGCGTGGCGAGGGGAGCGATCTCGGCGATCGCCTCGGCGGCCAGAGGCAGCGACGAGACGGGGATGACGGTGTGCGAGCGCGCGGCGAAGGGGCCGACGGTGCCGTCGGCGGCCACCTGCAGTCGCACGCGCGTGCGCCAGCCGGTGCCGTGGCGCTCGTCGTCGCCGGGCAGTGCCTGCACCGCGAAGTCGGTGCCGGGGTCGATGCCGGCCATGCGGGTGAGGGCGTCTGTGGCGACCTGCCGCTTCAGCTCGCGCTGATGCGCGAGCTCGATGTGGCCGAACTCGGCGCCGCCCGCGCGGCCTTCCGGGTCGCGCGTCACGGATGCCTCGGCCCAGACATGCTCGCGGCGGTGCGGGCTCGCCTCGAGCACCTCGACGGTGTCGGCGCGCCAGAAGGACTTCTTCGCCTCGGTGACGCGGGCGCGCACGCGCTCGCCGGGGATCGCGTCGGCGACGAACACGACGCGGCCCTCGTGCCGGGCGACCATGACGCCGCCGTGGGCGACGCCGGTCACCTCGAGCTCGAGCTCGGTGCCGACGGCGGGGTGCGGGGCGGCGGCGGGGCGCTGAGGGCGGCGGCGGGGCTGGCGTGCGGGCATCCGTCAATCGTCCCATGCGGCGCCTGAGCGTCGGGCGCTCCGCTGCGGCTACAGGCCCTCTGCCGTGAAGCCGCGCCAGTCGCCGCGCAGCGGGCGGCGCAGGCCGCGGGTCGAGCGCGCCCACTCAGAGCGGGGCGGCTCGCTCGGGCGTGCGGCGGCGGACTGCGCCTGCTGCTGAAGCGCCGCCGTCAGCACGGCGGTCGCGGCGGCGACCTCCTCGGGCGAGAGACCCGTCGTCACGAAGCGGATGTCGACCGCCGCGGGCTCGACAGGGGCCACTGCGTCGCCCGCGATCTCGGCGCGGTGCTTGGGGCTCACAGTGTCGTTCCGCTCACAGTGTCGTTCCGCTCACAGGGGGATGTTCCCGTGCTTCTTCGGCGGCATCGACGCGCGCTTGGTGCGCAGCGAACGCAGCGCCTTGATGATCGCGGTGCGAGTGGCGGCGGGCTCGATGACCGAGTCGAGGGCGCCGCGCTCGGCGGCGAGGTACGGCGAGGCGACCTCGTAGGCGTAGTCGCTCGCGAGCTTCTGGCGAAGCGCCTGCACGTCCTCGCCGCGCTCACGGGCATCCGAGATCTGCGAGCGGTACAGGATGTTCACCGCGCCCTGGCCGCCCATCACCGCGATCTCGGCCGTCGGCCACGCGAGGTTGATGTCGGCGCCGAGCTGCTTCGAGCCCATGACGATGTAGGCGCCGCCATAGGCCTTCCGCGTGATGATCGTGACGAGCGGAACGGTCGCCTCGGCGTAGGCGTAGAGCAGCTTGGCGCCGCGGCGGATGACGCCCGTCCACTCCTGGTCGGTTCCGGGCAGGTAGCCGGGCACGTCGACGAGGGTGACGATCGGGATCGAGAACGAGTCGCAGAAGCGCACGAAGCGCGCCGCCTTCTCGCCCGCGTCGATGTTCAGGGTGCCGGCCATCGCGTTCGGCTGGTTCGCGATGATGCCGACCGAGCGGCCCTCGACGCGGCCGAAGCCGATCACGATGTTCGGGGCGAACAGCGGCTGGATCTCGAGGAACTCGCCGTCGTCGACGATGTGCTCGATCACGCGCGTCACGTCGTACGGCTGGTTCGGGGAATCCGGGATCAGGGCGTTGAGCTCCTGGTCGGCATCCGTGATCTCGAGCTCGGGCTCGACGTCGTAGACCGGCGCGTCGGTGAGGTTGTTGTCGGGCAGGTAGCTCAGCAGGTTGCGCGCGTAGTCGAGCGCATCGGCCTCGTCGGTCGCGAGGTAGTGGCTGACGCCCGAGAGCTTGTTGTGGGTGAGCGCGCCGCCGAGCTCCTCGAAGCCGACGTCCTCGCCGGTGACCGTCTTGATCACATCGGGGCCGGTGACGAACATGTGGCTCGTCTTGTCGACCATGATGACGAAGTCGGTCAGGGCGGGGGAGTACACGGCGCCACCCGCGGCCGGCCCGACGACGATCGAGATCTGCGGGATGACGCCGGAGGCCGCCGTGTTGCGGCGGAAGATCTCGGCGTACTTGCCGAGGGCGACGACGCCCTCCTGAATCCGGGCGCCGCCCGAGTCGAGGATGCCGATGATGGGCGAACCCGTCTTGAGGGCGTGGTCCATGACCTTGATGATCTTCTCGCCCGCGACCTCGCCGAGCGAGCCGCCGAAGGTCGTGAAGTCCTGGCTGAAGACGGCGACCTGGCGGCCGTCGATGGCGCCGACGCCCGTGATGACGGCGTCGCCGAACGGGCGCTTCGCCTCGAGGCCGAAGCCCGTCGAGCGGTGGCGCACGAACTCGTCGAACTCGACGAAGGTGCCGGGGTCGAGCAGGTTGAGGAGGCGCTCGCGAGCCGTCAGCTTGTCCTTCGAGTGCTGCTTGGCAGCGCTCGCCTCCTCCTTGACGGTCACAGCCTCGTGGTAGCGGGACTTGAGGTCGGCGATGCGGCCGGCGGTGGTCGCGAGGTCGGGACCCTCTGTCTCGGTCGCAATCGCGGGCTCGGGCTCGGGCGAAGTGGCGTCTTCGGTCACGCTTTTCACCCTACCCGCGCACTTCCGGCGCGCTGCGTTGAGGATTTCCTACAAAGGCGCGCGAGATCGTTAGCGATTACGGATGCCCGATGCGGATGCCCCGCCGAGGGGTGCGGCGACGGTCGATCGCCGCGTGCAAGCCTCACGTGGGCACCCTTCGGCGAGCGCTCGCCTCCCGCGACGGTGTGGACTCGCCCAGCACAGGGTGCGCCCCGAGCCGACTCTCCTCAATCGGGGCGCTCGCGCGGTCAGGCCCTCGACCGGTGCGCGTGCCGCGAGCGCTGCTCGACGGCGCGGATGCCGACGCTCAGTTCTCGATCCTGTGCGACTGCTATCGCGCGAAGCTTCCGCGCGGCTGGTTCTTCAGCGGCCCGACTGCAGCTCGGATCATCGGCGTTCCCCTGCCGAACAGGCTCGAGCGGCTCGAGGTGCATGTCACGGCACCGGGTGATTTTCTCCCGCGCGGCACGTTCGTCGTGGGCCACAAGGCGGCCGCGGCCGAGACGACCTCGATGTTCGGCCACCGCGTGCGAGTACCGGCCGAGCTCTGGTGTGAGCTGGCATCCGTTCTCACCGTCGACGAGCTGATCACGGCGGGTGATCGGATGCTGTCGGAGAAGCCGGTGATGCTCACGACGAGGCGTCATCTCGAGCGCGCGCTGACCGCGTACGGCGCAGGGCGGGGCGTCCGGAAGCTGCGTGAGGCGCTTCCTCAGCTGCGCGAGAACGTGTGGTCGCCGCGAGAGACCTGGGTGCGACTGGTGATTCTGCGGGCGGGACTGCCCGAGCCCGAGCGCAACGCGCGCATCTACAGCTCCGACGGAAAGCAGATCGCGATCGGAGATCTCGTCTATCGGCGCTACAAGGTCGTCATCGAGTACGAAGGCGAGCGGTGGCATGGGGATCGGTGGTCGGGCATCGACGTCGACAGGTACAACAAGCTGGTCCTCGCGGGGTGGACCGTGATCAGGGTCCGCAAGCACCACACCGAGGCGGACGTCGAGCGGATGACGCGCGAGGCGCTCGTCCTCAAGGGCTGGCGCGGTTGACGGATGCCTCGCCGAGGGGTGCGGCGACGGTCGACCGCCGCGTGCAAGCCTCACGTGGGCACCCTTCGGCGAATGCGCCGTGAGGAATCCGCGCAGCGAAGGCTCCCGGCGGCACCCTTCGGCGAGCGCGCCGCGGGAGAATGAGGCGTGACTCTTTCTGAGCTGCCGCTCGCCCGCTCGGTCGCCTCGCGGCTCGTGGTCGTGCCGAGCACAGGCTCCACCAACAAGGACCTCGTCGAGCAGGCATCCGCCGCACCGGCCGACTGGCCCCACCTGTCCGTGCTGCTCACCGATGAGCAGACCGCCGGGCGAGGCCGCCTCGATCGGCAGTGGAGCGCGCCGCCCGGGACGAGCCTCGCCGTCTCCGTTCTGCTGCGCCCCGACGAGCTGCCGGGCAGCCTGCCAGTCGGCGCGTTCGGCTGGCTGCCGCTCATCGCCGGCGTGGCCATGAAGCGCGCGGTCGACGCCGCAGGCGCGCGCGGCGTCGAGCTCAAGTGGCCGAACGACGTGCTGATCGCCGGGCGGAAGGTCTGCGGGATCCTCGCCGAGCTGCTGCCCGACGCCTCGGCCGTCGTCGTCGGCGCGGGCCTCAACGTCACGATCGCCGCCGACGAGCTGCCCGTCGAGACCGCGACCTCGCTGCGGCTCGCGGGGGTCGAGACGCCGGACCCGGATGCGATCCTCGCGGCCTACCTCGGCGAGCTGCGGGTGCTGACGTACGAGCTGGCGAACGCGCGGGGGGACGCCGAGGGCTCGGGCATCCGCTCGCTCATCGAGCGCGAGTGCGCGACCGTCGGCCGCGACGTGCGCATCGAGCTGCCTGACGGCACGTTCGTGACGGCGCACGCGACGGGCCTCGACACCGAGGGACGTCTCATGGTGATAACGGATGCCGGACCCACGGCGGTGGCGGCGGGAGACGTGACGCACCTGCGGTATTAATGGGCACATGGCCCGACCGGTAGCCCCGCGCACGGCGGCGGCCCCCGAGGTCCCCGCGCCCCCGCCTGAGCGGGTGGTCGCTCGCCTGCGCCCGCACGCACGGGTGCTGTTCTGGCCGTCGATCGCGCTGATCCTCGTCAGCGGTGCCTACGGATACTTCGCCGAGCGCTTCCCCGCGAGCTGGGCGCACTACGCCGTGATGCTCGCCGCGGCGCTGCTCGTGCTGCTGTTCTTCCTGCTGCCGTACTTCTCGTGGCTGTCGAAGCGGTACATCATCACGACGCGGCGCATCGTGGTGCGTCGCGGCTTCTTCGTGCGCCGCAGGCAGGAGCTGCTTCACCTGCGCGGCTACGAGGTCGAGCTGTCGCGCGGGCCGCTGCAGGTGATGTTCGGCTCGGGGAATCTGCGCATCACGGTCTCGGGCGAGACGGTGCTCGTCCTCGCCGACATCCCCAAGGCGCGCACGGTGCAGGTCGCGCTGCACGATCTGATGGAGAATGCCGCGAGCCTGCAGACGGCTCAGCGGCAGGTGATGCAGTCGCCGACGATCACGCGTCAGACGACCGTGTGGGACGGGCGCTGACCGATCGCGGCCGACCGATAGCGTTAAGAGCATGAAGAGCACTGTCGGAGTGATCGGCGGCGGTCAGCTCGCCCGCATGATGATCCCGCCCGCCGTTTCGCTGGGCCTCACCATCAAGGTGCTCGAAGAGGCGCCGGGGATGTCTGCCGAGCTCGCCGCGACGGGGGTGGGCGACTACCGCGATCTCGACACCGTGCTCGCGTTCGCCCGCACGGTCGACGTCGTGACCTTCGACCACGAGCACGTGCCGCAGCACGTGCTGCACGCGCTCGTCGACGCCGGGATTACTGTGCACCCGGGCCCGGATGCGCTGCTCTATGCGCAGGACAAGCTGCTGATGCGCCAGAAGATCACCGAGCTCGGGCTGCCGTCGCCCGACTGGGCCGCGATCTCGAACGCCGACGAGCTCGGCGCGTTCCTCGAGTCGCACGGCGGCCGTGCGGTCGTGAAGACCGCGCGCGGCGGCTACGACGGCAAGGGCGTGCGCGTCGTCGACGACAAGAACGGGGCGGATGACTGGTTCATCGCCCTTGAGGAGGACGGCCGCGGCGGCTCGCTGATCGTCGAGGAGCTCGTCGACTTCGTGCGCGAGCTCGCGCAGCAGGTGGCGCGTCGCCCGTCGGGCGAGATCGTCGCCTACCCCGTGGTCGAGACCGTGCAGAAGGGCGGGGTGTGCGCCGAGGTGACCGCGCCCGCGCCGACCGCCGCCGACACCGCGCGCGCAGCCGATGGCACGGCGTCGACCGTCGCCGAGGTGGCCCGAGACATCGCGGTGCGGGTCGCGGAGGGCGTCGGGGTCACGGGCATGCTCGCGGTCGAGCTGTTCGAGACGCGCGACGGCCGCGTTCTCGTCAACGAGCTCGCGATGCGCCCGCACAACAGCGGCCACTGGTCGATCGACGGAGCCGTCACGAGCCAGTTCGAGCAGCACCTGCGCGCGGTGCTCGACCTGCCGCTCGGCTCGACCCGCCCGCGTGAGCCGTGGGCGGTCATGATCAACGTGCTGGGCGGCCCGGTGGGCCAGACCCTGCAGGACCGCTACCCGGCCGTGGCGGCCGCGCACCCCGCGGCCAAGCTGCACGGCTACGGCAAGGAGTCCCGCCCGGGCCGCAAGGTCGGGCACGTCACGGTGACGGGCACCGACCTCGACGCCGTGCTGGCGGATGCTCGCGCGGCCGCAGCCTTCTTCGAGGGCTGAGCCGAGCCCGCTCAGCCGAGCGCTGCCCTCACGGCCCTGCCCAGTTCCGGGGCGAGGCTGCGCGCCGCCGTCGCGGTCAGATGCGACCCGTCGCGATAGACCAGCCGGTTCGAGATGATGCTGGGGCAGGACGTGTCGTTGCACAGGTAGTCGTCGACGTCGGCGAACTGCGCATGAGCGGCCTTCGCGGCTGCCCGCTCGGCGGCGATGAAGTCGGAGCGCACGGCCGTCGCCTTCGGGAGAGCGCAGCTCGCCGCGTCATCGAGATGCGCCGACAGGCAGGCGGAGGGGGGCGTTCCGGGCAGCGGGGTGTCTCCGATCACGAGCACGCGCGACTGCTGCGGCAGCCGCGACAGCGTCTGCGCCACGGCCTGCTGCCACTGCGCCGCCGTCGGCGTTCCGCCGTCGGGCAGCGGCGGGGCGCTGTCGTCGGAGAGCACGATCAGCTGCGGCGGATCCGCAGCGATCTGCTTCAGCATGGCGTCCCGCCAGATCTCGCACTGCGGGTAGGCGATCGGGCCGCTCTGCGACGTGAAGTCCACCGAGATGCTCGCCGCCGGGCAGCCGCTCTTGGTCACGGACTGCAGCGAGATGGCGCCGTCGTCGGCCAGCGCGTCGAGCGCGGGGAACCACTGCGCGGCATGCGAGTCGCCAAAAAGCAGAACGTGCGGGGCTGCGGCGTTGGTGCCGAAGCGGCAGTCGCCCGGCGGCGCGGTGCTCGAGAACTCGAGGTGGCATCCGTCGGCGTAGACGGCGGGGTTGTCCGTGCTCGCCTTGTCCAGCGCCGGCTGCAGGTTCGCCGGAACGAACGGGGTCGCATCGGGGCTGAGCGTCGCAGCCGTCGGGCGGACGGTGCGTGAGGTGCTCGTCGGGGCCGCGACCGCGATCCCGAACACGCCCGCCGCGGCGACGACAGCCACGAGCGAGCCCGCGAGGGCGCTGGTGAGCGTCGTGCGTGCCGGAAGCGCCGACAGGCGGGCGCTGCGTCGCAGGGGGTTCTCGACGTACCGGTAGAGGACCCAGGCGAGCGGCACGCACAGCACCGCGAGCAGCAGCGTGTAGCGGATGCGCAGGGGGTGTTCCGCGCCCACGGCGGCCTGCGCCAGCGTGAGCACAGGCCAGTGCACGAGATAGAGGGAGTAGGAGATCTCGCCGAGGAAGACCGCGGGGCGCCAGCTGAGCAGGGCGCCGGGGCCGTGCGGCGGTGCGGACGCCCCGCCCAGGATGACGAGCGCCGTGCCGAGCACGGGAACGGCGGCCGCCGCTCCTGGGAACTCCGTCGCGTCCGTGAAGGCGAACAGCGACCAGGCGAGCGCTGCGGCGCCGAGCCAGCCCGCGACGGTCGCGGCACTTCTCGGCAGCCGCCAGCGGCCGCTGAGAAGAAGGGCGACGAGGCCGCCGGCCGCGAACTCCCACGCGCGCGTGTGCAGGCCGAAGAACGCCCAGGGCTCGCTGGTGCGGGTCAGCACGACGCACAGCAGGAACGAGACGACTGCGATCGCGCCGAGCACGCCGGCCAGCCGCGTTTTCCGACGGCGCACGAGCGCGAACGCGACGACGAGCAACAGCGGCCAGACGAGGTAGAACTGCTCCTCGACCCCGAGCGACCAGTAGTGCTGGAACAGGCTCGGCGCGTCGGACTGGGCGAGGTAGTCGGTTCCCCCTGCCGCGTACGCCCAGTTCGGCACGTACAGCGCGGTCATGACGGCGTCGTGCGCGACCTGCCGCAGCTGAGCGGGGGGAACGACGAAGACCGCCGCCACCAGCGTGGCCAGCAGCACGGCGAAGGACGCCGGAAGGATGCGGCGCGCACGTCTTGCGTAGAACCGGCCGAAGTCCAGACGCCCTCGGGTGAGCACGTCGCGCAGCAGATGGGAGGTGATGAGGAAGCCGGAGATGACGAAGAACACGTCGACGCCGACGTACCCGCCGGTGAGAACGGGAAGGTGCGCGTGGTAGAGCGTGACCGACCCCACGGCGAGTGCGCGCAGACCCTGGACATCGAGTCGGAAGCCGGGGCGGCCGGATGACGGGCGACGACCTGCCCGGTGCCGGAGCGCTCCCGCGACGAGGGTGTTCGGCGAAGACATCGAGCATCGAGCCTAGCCGCCTTTCTCGGCTCGGCCCTGGTCGGGGCCTGTCCGTACGATGGGCTCCATGGCAGCGATCAACACGACCGAGGCGCAGGTCGCCATCATCATGGGCTCCGACAGCGACTGGCCGACCATGAAGGCCGCTGCCGAGTCGCTCGACCGGTTCGGCATCGCCTACGAGGTGCAGGTCGTCTCGGCGCACCGCACACCCGAGAAGATGGTGGCCTTCGGCAAGGAGGCGGCCGGGCGGGGCATCCGCGTCATCATCGCGGGCGCAGGCGGCGCCGCTCACCTGCCGGGCATGGTCGCGTCCGTGACCACGCTGCCCGTGATCGGCGTGCCGGTGCAGCTCGCGCGGCTCGACGGGCTCGACTCGCTGCTGTCGATCGTGCAGATGCCCGCCGGCATCCCGGTCGCGACGATGGCGATCAACGGGGCGGCGAACGCGGGGCTGTACGCCGCCCGGATCCTCGCCTCGGGCGACGCCGAGCTCAGCGCGCAGGTCGCGGAGTACGCCCGCGAGCTCGAGGCCCTCGTCGAAGAGAAGAACCGGGCGCTGATCGCCGGGCTCTGACCGGCGCGGCGACGGCCACCGTCACCGAACGCGACGTGCGTCGCCGGTAGTATTCACGCGATGCACAACCAGGGAGACGAGCCGTCGGCGCCTGAGGAGGCGGGAGCGGTTCCCGTCGCCCCTGCCGGGATGAGCGGTGCGCCGGGGCTGATGCTGCGGCTCGTCAAGGACTACCGCATCGCGTTCCTGATCGTCGGCACGGCGAACACGGTCATCGGATTCCTGTGGTTCGCGCTCTTCGACGCGCTCTTCCGCAACATCGCGTGGCATGCGACCATCGCGGGCTTCACGCTGCGCTTCGACTATCTGCTCACTCTGCTGTGCGCGCACGTGCTCAGCGTGCTGTGCGCCTTCGTGCTCTACCGTCGCTTCGTCTTCCGGGTGCGCGGGCACCTGTGGACCGACCTTGCGCGCTTCGAGACGGTCTATCTCGTCTCGCTCGGCGTGAACGCGGTGCTGCTCACCCTGCTCGCAGGCGTCCTGCACATGCAGCCGCTGCTCGCGCAGGCTCTCATCGTGCTGGTGACCACGATGATCAGCTTCTTCGGCCACCGCGACTTCTCGTTCCGCCGCAAGAGAGAGGAGGCGTGAGTGACCGCGACCGTCTCGATCGTGATCCCCGCCTACAACAACGAGCTCTATCTCGCCGAGACCCTCGACGCCGTCCTGGCGCAGAGCTACGAGCGGCTTGAGGTGATCGTCGCCGATCACTCCTCGAGCGACGGCACCCAGCTGATTCTCGATCGCTATGCCGCCGCCGACGACCGCGTCAGGGTGCTCTCGCCCACCCCGGCCGGCGGCGGCGCGAAGGCCAACTGGGACCGCGTCAGCCAGGCTGCGACCGGCGACTACGTGAAGCTCGTGTGCGGGGACGATCTCGTGCACCCCGAGCTCGTCGCGCGGCAGGTGGAGGCGCTCGAGGCGAACCCGGGTGCTGTGCTCGCGGCATCCCGCCGGGACGTCATCGATGCCCACGGCGCCCCGGTCGTCACGGGGCGCGGCCTCGCGGGTCTCGTCGGCGTTCACCGCGGCGCCGACGCGATCCGCGCCACGGTGCGCGCCGGCACCAACCTGCTCGGAGAGCCGGCCTGCGTGCTCATGCGCCGCGAGGCTCTCGAGCGCGCCGGGTGGTGGGACGACGCGGCGCCCTATCTCATCGACGAGGCGAGCTACGCCAATGTGCTGCTGCAGGGCGACTTCGTGGGGATCGACGAGTCTCTCGCCGGATTCCGCGTGAGCGACACCCAGTGGAGCGTGCGGCTCATGCGACAGCAGTCCCGCCAGGCCGCCGACTTCCACGCGAACATGCACGCTCGGCATCCCGAGATCGTCAGTGCCGCCGACCGCCGCATCGGCGATCTCAACGCGACGAAGACGGCCCTTCTGCGCCGGCTCGCCTATGCGTACCTGCGCCGCCGGATGAGCAAGGCGGCGGCGTGAGCGAGAGCACTCTGAGGCGCGAGACCGCTCTCGCGTGGTGGCGGCGCGAGTGGGTCGTCTACGCGTGGTCGTTCGTCGCGGGCTGCGTCGCGGCCGTCATCGGGCTGAGGCTGTGGAACGCCAAGCTGAGCGTGCCGTTCGAATACCAGGGCGACGCCATCGCGAGTGCGGCGCACATCAGCACCGTGCTGACCCAGGGCTGGTTCGAGTTCGAGCCGCGACTCGGCGCGCCCGCCGGCGAGTTCTACTACGACTTCCCGCAGGCGGACAACTTCACGCTGATCATGGCGAAGGTCGTCGGGCTGTTCAGCCACGACTGGGTCGTCGTCTTCAACGTCGTGTTCCTGCTGGGCTTCCCGCTCGCCGCGCTCACCGCGACGTGGTTCCTGCGCACGGTCGGGGTGGGCCGGGCGCTCGCCGTGGCGCTCGCCGTCGCCTACGCGATCGCGCCGTACCACTTCCAGCGCGGCGAGTCGCACCTCTATCTCGGCGAGTATTTCCCGGTGCCCCTCGCGGTCGTCGTGCTCGTCTGGGTCCTGCGCGGTGAAGCGCTGTTCACGAGGCGTCCCGGGGTTCACCCGGTGCTGGCGGTGCTCACCGGTCGGGGTGCGGCCGTCGTCGGAATCACCGCGCTGCTCGCCACGGCCAGTCAGTACTACTCCGTGTTCTTCCTGCTGCTGCTCGCCTTCGCGGGCGTGGTCGCCCTCATCCTCAGGCGCGATTGGCGCCGCTTCGGCGGTGCGGTCGTCGCGGGCGCCGTCGTCGTCGTCACGATGCTGATCAACGTCGCCCCGAACCTGATCTTCCAGCGCACCCACGGCGCCGCGCTGCAAGCGCTCGAGCGCAGCCACGGCGACACCGAGCTGTATGCCTTCAAGCTGGCGCAGCTGGTGCTGCCCTGGTCGGGGCACAACATCGGCATCCTGCGCAGGCTGCGCGCGGCCTACGACAACGGCTACCCGATGATCAGCGAGCACCCCGCGCTCGGCGGCCTCGCGGCGGCCGGGCTGGTCGCGGCGTTCGCGGTCATCGCCTACCTCGTGCTGAGCCGCCTGCGTGCGGGGCGCGGCGACGATGTCGTCGCCCGGCCCTGGTTCCAGAACCTCATCGCCCTCTCCGCTCTGACCTTCTTCGCATTCCTGCTCGGCAGCGTGGGCGGGATCTCGACCTTCATCTCCTTCGTCACCACGGTGATCCGCGGCTGGAACCGGATCTCGATCGTCATGGCGATCATGTGCCTCGGCATCATCGGCCTGCTGATCCAGCGCGGTCTCGTCTGGCTCGCCAATCGGCGGCGCGCGCCCCACCGCTCGGTCGCGCCCGCCTGGGTGTCGCTCGTCGCCGCGGTGCTGATCGGCTGCATCGCACTGATCGACCAGACGCCCTACGACGCCTCCACGAGCCTGAAGGCCGCGCAGACGTCGTTCCTCGGCGACCGGGCCTACTTCGCCTCGCTCCAGAAGGCGTTCCCCGACGATGCGACGATCCTGCAGCTGCCGTACATCCGCTTCCCGGAGGACTCGTCGCCGAACGGCACGCTCGCCTCCAGCGAGCTCGTCCCGTTCCTGCACACGACCGGCATCAGGTGGACGGCGGGCGGCATCAAGGGGCGCCCCATCGCAGACTGGCCCGATGAGCTCGAAGGGCACTCGCCCGCCCAGATCGCGGCGCTCGCGGCGGCGGCGGGCATGACAGGCATCCTGGTCGACCGTGACGCGTACAACGACGGCGGGCGGGCGCTCGTGACGGGTCTGCAGGCGCTGCCCGCGGTGCGCGCGGTCGGCGATGAGAGCAGCCGCTGGGTCGCCTTCGACCTGCGACCGCTGGCGTCGCAGCTGCGCGGCGAGGTGCCGCCGTCGCTGCTCGACGCGACGCGCCGGGCGGTCATCGAGCCGGTCACGCCGTACCCGGTGCCCGACTTCCAGCTCACGACGACGCCGAAGCCGAACCCGCGCGAGCTCTGGGCGTCGAACAAGCCCGACTCGGCCCTCACCCTCGAGAACCCGCGCTCCGGCACGGTCGACGGCGTCTTCAGCTTCACGGTGAGCACGGTGCCCGCCGTCGCCGGCCCCGTGCAGCTCACGCTGCCCGATGGCTCCCACCAGACCGTGCGTCTCACGGGCGGAACGGGCAGCGTGCGCCTGCGTCTGAGCCTCGCACCCGGCCAGTCCCAGCTCAGGGTGGCCATCCCGGCGAGTGGGCAGACGGTTCAGCTGGGCCTCTCCAATATCCTGTTCACCGAAGACGCCACGCAGCGGTTCCTCGATCGCACTGCGTCGGCCGTGGCGAAGTGAGCCCAGAGGGAAGACGAGCTATGGAACAGCCCTCCGACGAACGGCCCTATCTGCACACCGTGTCGGTCGTGATCCCGGTCTACGGCGGCGAGCACACCCTCGCGCCGCTGACCGAGGAGCTCGTGCCCCTGACCGAAGAGAGCGTCACGCCCGACGGGAACCACTTCGTCGTCTCAGAGGTGCTGTTCTCGTATGACAACGGCCGCGACGACTCCGCCCGCGTCATCAGGGAGCTCGAGGGGAAGCATCCGTTCGCCCGCGCCATCTGGCTGAGCCGCAACTACGGGCAGCACGCGGCCACGCTCGCCGGCATGTCGTCGTCGGCCGGCGACTGGATCGTCACGCTCGACGAGGACGGCCAGCACGACCCGGCCGACATCGCGGGCATGCTCGACACCGCCCTGCGCGAGCAGGCACCGCTGGTCTACTCCAAACCGGTGAACGAGGCGCCGCACGGGTTCCTGCGCAACCTGGCCTCGAAGTCGGCGAAGGCGCTCATCTCGCTGCTGCTCGGCAGCGCGAACGCGAAGAACTACCAGAGCTTCCGGCTCGTGGTCGGCTCGATCGGGCGCAGCGTCGCGGCCTACGCCGGCAGCGGGGTCTACCTCGACGTCGCGCTGAGCTGGATCGTGTCCTCGACGGCGACGAGCCCGACGACGCTGCGGCAGGAGGGGGCCGGGCGGCAGTCCGGCTACTCCCTACGACGACTGCTCTCCCATTTCTGGCGGCTCGTGATCTCGAACGGCACGCGCGGCCTGCGCATCGTGAGCTACATCGGCGTGCTCTTCGCCGCGTTCGGCATCGCCCTCACGATCTGGGTGCTCATCGCGACCGCGGCGGGCAACAACACCCCGCCGGGCTGGGCGTCGACGACGATCATCGTCACGATCACCTCTGGCGCGATCCTGTTCTCGCTGGGGGTCATCGCGGAGTACATCGGCGTGTCGGTGAACATGGCGATGGGGAAGCCGCTGTACCTGATCACCACGGATCCGGCGGACGGCCCCATGGGCAAGGCGCTGCCGGGCAGCCGCAGGTGACGATCGCATGGGTCGTCGGCCAGGGCGGCATGCTCGGCGGCGCGGTGGCCCATGCCATCGACGCCGACCCGCGGCGGCGATGGCGCCTGATCCGGCAGCCAGGGCTGCCGTGGGGCGATGACGGCGCGTTCGCCGCCGCGGTGGACGCAGGTCTTGAGGCGCTCCGCGATGCGGTGAGCGCGGCGGCGGGCGAGGACTGGGCGATCGTCTGGGTCGCCGGCGCGGCCGTGACCGCGGCGACCGCGGCGCAGGTAGCGCGCGAACTCGCGCAGTTCCGCCTCTTCTGCGAGCGGGTCGCCGCCGTCTTCGACGCTGAGCTGCTGGCGCGCGGATGCCTGTTCTATTCGTCGTCGGCAGGCGGCGTCTACGGCGGGTCGACGAACCCGCCGTTCACGGAAGAGACCGAGCCGGCGCCGATCTCGCTCTACGGCCGGTTCAAGCTCGACGCAGAACAGCTCGCCGTGTGCCTCACCGCGAGCGGATGCCGCGTGCTGGTCGGGCGGATCACCAATCTGTACGGCCCCGGCCAGAAACTCGGAAAACTGCAGGGTCTGATCTCGCACCTGGCGAAGGCGCAGCTGTCGCCGAAACCCGCGACGATCTTCGTGCCCGTCGAGACGGTGCGCGACTACATCTTCGTCGACGACTGCGCGCGCCTGCTGCTCGATGCCCTCGACCGGCTCCTCGGCTGCCCGCCGGGCACCGGGGTCACGAAGATCCTCGGCTCGGGGCGGGGCACGAGCATCGCCGATCTGCTCGGCCAGTTCCGCCAGATCGAGAAGCGGCGGCCCAACGCGATGCTCGGCTACTCGGCGCAGGCGGCGCTGCAAGGGCTCGATCTGAGGATGAGGTCGGTCGTCTGGCCCGAGCTCGACCACCGCGAGCTGACCCCCCTCGCCGCCGGCATCGGCGCCACCATGGACGACGTGCTGCTTCAGGTGCAGCACCCCGACGGGGTCCGCTGACGCCTACAGTTCGGCGTGCAGCTGCCAGACGCGCGCTCCGGAATCGCGCCAGCTGAAGGCCTTGGCGCGGTCGCGCCCGAGGGTGGCGAGCGCCTCGGCCCTGGCATCCCCGGCGAGCACGGTGCCGACGGCGGCCGCGAGCCGCTCCGCATATCGCGACCCGGCGTCGTAGCGCGCGACCTGGTAGCCGGCGCCGCTCGCCAGCTCGACGAGCGCGGGGGCGTCTGAGTGCACGAGCGGAGTTCCGAATGCGAGCGCTTCGAGGGCCATGAGCCCGAAGCCCTCGGCGTAGCTGGGGGCGACGAACGCCGCGGCGCGCGTGAGCAGCAGGGCGAGGTCGCTGTCGCTGACGGTGCCGAGCGGGCGCACCCGCCCCTCGGGCAGCCCGGCCAGCATCGCGGCCTCGGTGATGCGGCGGCCGCGCCACTCGTCGTCGCCGACGACCAGGACGGGCACGTCCTGGAACTCGGGCAGCGCCGCCGCCTCGACGAGGGCGTCGATGCCGCTGCGGGGGTCCATCGAGCCGGACGCCAGCACGAAGCGCTCGGGGAGCTTCAGCCAGCTCGCGCGGACCTCTGGGTCGTCGGGCAGCGTGATGCCGGCGCTCGTGGCGCCCGGGATGACGCGGATGCGCTCGCCGACGTTCACGTGCTCGGCGAGCTCGGCGGCGACGGCGTGGCTCGGCACCACGATCGCGTCGGCGTGCTTCGCGGCCCGGTGCGCCATCCGCCGCGCCCAGGCGGCGTCGTCGAGGGAGCCCGGGTGCGTCCACGCGATCGTGTCGTGGACGGTCACGACGAGCTGACGCGCGACGTGCTGGTCGCCGCGCACGAGCGGGGCGAACAGGCTCGGGGCGTGCAGGATGCCGGTGCCCGCGGCGACCCGGACGCCGTTGGCCCAGGCGCTCGCCAGCGCGCCGTGCGGCAGCCGTGACACCGTCGTGCGGGTGGTGCCGGGGAACGCGCTCTCGAACGCGGCCAGCTCGCTCGTGGGGCGGCGGGAGACGATCAGCTCGACGTCGCATTCCGGGGGAGCGGTGGCGATGAGCGCCCGGGTCAGCTCGCCGGCGTAGCGGGTGAGGCCGTTGATCCTCGGCTGTGTCGACGTGCGAGCGATGGTGTCGTCGGCGATCACGCGGAGGGTCGTCATGGTGCCACGAGACTATCGGGGCTCAGCCGCGGCTCGTGAATCGGGCGCGCACCGACAGTGCGATCTTCAGGCCGATTCGCAGGGGCCACAGATAGGGCGCCGAGTACTTCCGCGACAGGTACAGGTACGCACTGCGGTGATGCTCTCTGCGCATCGCCGAGGCATGGTTCGTGGTCGAGTGCGCGCCGGTGTGAGTGACCACCGCACCGGGCACGTAGAGGTTCCGCCAGCCCGCCTGCGCGAGCCGGGCGCCGAGGTCGACGTCCTCGAAGTACATGAAGTAGCTCTCGTCGAAGCCGCCGATGGCCTCGAAGGCGCTGCGGCGCACCAAGAGGCACGAGCCCGAGAGCCAGCCCGTCTCGCGCCAGGTGCCGGTCGTGACGCGGTTCTCGCCGCGGTAGCGGCGCGTCCAGGGATTCCCGAGCCACACGTTGGCGAACAGGGCGTGGCCGATGCCCGTGCGCAGGCTCGGCAGCTCCCGCGCCGAGGGGTAGGTCTCACCGTCGCTCTCGAGAACGCGGGGGCCGACGGCGCCGGCATCCGGCTGCTCGCTCGCGACGGCGAGGAGCGTCGAGATCGCGTGCTCGGTGAAGGTGACGTCGGGATTCGTGATGAGAATCCACTCGACGCTCTGCGGCAGGCGCCGCGCGCCGAAGTTGATGCCGCCGCCGTAGCCCAGGTTGGTCGGTGCCGCGACGACCTCGAGGCCGTCGAGGGTCGGCAGGTCGAGGCCGTCGTCGCGGGCATTGTCGACCACGATCGTCGCGGTGGGAACGAGCTCGCTGCGGGCCAGGGAGCCGACGAGTTCGCGAAGCGCCCCCTGCGAGTGGTAGCTCACGGTGACGACGGCGAGCGCGGAGGCGGTGTGGGGCAGCTCGGGCGTCATCGCTCCTTCCGGCCCCGCCTTCTCGTCGACTCGCACGGGGACAGTTTACGGGGGCATTGCCGGGGCGCGGCCTGAGCGCGAGGCCGTCGGAACCGTTCAGGTCGAGCGGGTAACGTCGTCAGGTGCACCTTCTCCGCAAGCTTCAGAGACCGCTGCAGATCGCCTTCGGTGTCATCGCGGTCGCCTTCCTCGTCTACTTCGTCGCCAGGAACTGGGGAGACGTCGCGGCTGCGCTCGGGCGCATGAACCCGGCCTGGGTTGCGGCCTCGTTCGTGCTCGGCCTCGTCGGGAACTACTTCCAGATGCTCAACTGGCGGTCGCTCGTGCACGCGTTCGGCTTCGGCCTCGGCGTGCGCAAGGCCGCCGAGATGACGTTCATCGCGCAGATCGGGAAGTACATCCCAGGGGGCGTGTGGCCGACGGTCGTGGCCTCGCAGCTCGGCGCGTCCGCCGGCATCCCGGCGTCGTCCGTCGCGGTGACGATGATCATGCAGATGGGCGTCCAGCTGACGACCGCGACGGTGCTCGCCGTCGGCAGCCTGCTGCTGGTCCCCGCGCTCGCCCACGAGTACTGGTGGCTGATCCTGCTCGTGCTGGTGATCGGGGTCGTGGCGCTGCTGCCGCCCGTCATGCGCCGCATTCTCGGCGTCCTGTTCGGCCTCATGCGCCGCCGCGAGCACCTGCCCGAGCTGCGCGGCGGCAAGCTCGGGCTGTCGATCGTCTGGTCGCTGCTCGGCTACATCATGTGGGGGCTGCACCTGTGGCTGCTGTTCGGGGCGATCGACGGGCTGAGCGCGCGCACCTTCATCCCGTCCGTTTCGGGCTTCTCGCTCGCGTGGGCGGTCGGATTCCTGGCAGTGCTCGCCCCCGCAGGAGCCGGCGTCCGCGAGGGCATCCTCGTGCTGCTCTTCTCGGGGATCTACGGCGCCGCGGTCGTCCTCGGCGTCGCCGTCGTCAGCAGGATCCTGCTCGTCGTAGTCGACGTCGTCTCGCTCTGCTACGGCCTTCTTCTGCGCGCTCTCGACCGTCGCGGGCGGCCAGAGCCGGCGTCGTCGGCCGTCGGCCCCGAACGACCCTAGGCGGCGTCCCGCTTCCGTTCGGCCACGGCCGGCTGCGCCGAATGCGGGTACTCGCGAGCGCCGAGCCCCACGCCGTAGTGCTGCCGCTTGGCGAGCTCGAGCTGGTCCTCCTGCAGAATGCGGTTGATGCGCGTCAGGTCGGCGACGATGCCGATCACGAGCGACATCACCGCGGCCAGAAGCAGGGTCACGCCGACGAGCAGGGACTGGATGTGACCGCCGCGCGCCCCGTCGCCCAGGAGGAACAGGTAGCGGATGAACGGGATCAGCCCTGCCACGCCGAAGATGGCGCCGATGCTCGCGAAGATGGCGTACGGCTTGAACATGAGGTACGCCCGGAGGATCGCGAGCCCCGACTGCCACATGTGCTGCCAGATGTTCTTGAACAGCCGGGACTCGCGCGTCTTCGCGTTCGTCTCGATCGGGATGCTGGTGATCGCGAGCCGCTTGTTGCCGGCCTGGATGATCGTCTCCATGCAGTAGCTGAACTGGGTGACGACGTTGAGCTTGATCAGCGAGTACTTGCTGTAGGCGCGGAATCCGCTCGCCGCGTCGGGCAGATCGGTGCCCGCCGCCTTGTTGACGACCCAGCTGCCGATCCGCTGCATGAGCTTCTTGAACGGCGAGAAGTGCGCGATGGTCGCGGTCTGGCGGTCGGCGACGACGATCTCGGCCTGGCCGTCGAGCACGGGCTTCACGAGCTCGGGGATCATCGCCTGCGGGTACTGGTTGTCGCCGTCGGTGTTGACGAGGATGTCGGCGCCGTGGCGCAGCGCGTAGTCGACGCCGTCGTGGAAGGACCGCGCGAGGCCCATGTTGCGCGTGTGGCGCACGAAGTGCTTCACCCCGTAGGACTTGGCGACCTCGACGGTGCGGTCGCTCGAGCCGTCGTCGATCACCAGGATCTCGATCTCGTCGATGCCGTCGATGTGCTTCGGCATCGACTCGAGCACCAGAGGAAGTGTGGTCTCCTCATTGAGGCAGGGGATCTGGATGAAGAGCTTCACCCCGACATTATGCCGCGCCGCGCCTGCGAATCCCGGCAGTGGGCACGCGTCAGTGAGGCAGGTGCAGCTGCCAGACCGCGGCCGCTGTGCGGCTCCACGTGAACTCCGCGGCGCGCGCGCGTCGAGCGCCGATCGCGTCGGCGGAGTCACTGGGGCCGTCGACGAGCGAGCGGATGCCTGCGGCGAGACGCTCGGGATAGGAGGCGGCCGGCGCGCGCTCCACGACGAGCGCGTTCCCGGCGGAGACCTCGACGAGCGCCGGGTCGTCGGAGACGACGACAGGCGTGCCGAAGCTGAACGCCTCGAGCACGGGCAGCCCGAAGCCCTCGGCGAGGCTCGGGAAGGCGAACACGGTCGCGCGGTCGTACGCGACCGCGAGGTCTGTGTCAGGCAGGAAGCCGAGCGGGAGGACACGATCGGGGGCGAGGCCGGCTCGGGCCGCGGCATCCGCCACGCTCACCCCGCCCCAGCCGGGCGGGCCGACGACGACGAGCGGCAGCGGGGGAGCGGCCGGCGAGGCCATCGCCTCGATGAGCGCGCCGAGGGCCTTGCGGGGCTCGAGGGTGCCCACCGTCAGGATGTACTCGTCGGGCAGGCCGAGAGCGGCGGCGCGCTCGTCGGCGAAGCTCGGCAGCACCAGGCTCGGGCTCACGGCGGGGGGCACGACGTGCAGCCGATCGCCGAAGTCGGCGACCTCGGCGAGCTGGTCGGCGACCGCCTGGGTGAGCACGGCGACCCCGTCGGCGAAGCGCGCCGCGCGCTCGCCCATGGCGCGGTGCCACGCGGCGCCATGGGCGGTGAGCGTCTCGGGGTGGGTCCAGGGCACGGCGTCGTGCAGCGAGACGACGGTGTGCGAGCGGTGCGAGAGCGGGGCGAGCGAGCTGGTCGCGTGCACGTGGCCGCCCGGCATCGTTCCGGGGATGCCGCGCCGCCAGAGCTCCGGCATGAGGCGTGGCGGCAGCGGCAGCGCGCGCGTGCCCGCGAGGCCGGGGAAGCGCTGCTCGAGCTCGGCGATGGCTGCCTCGGGATGCCGCGCCACGAGCGCCTCGACTTGCCAGCCGGCCGGCGCCGCCGCGATCAGCTCGGGCAGCAGGCTCGCGGTGTAGCGGCCGATGCCACCGGGGACCGGCGCGAGCAGCTGCTCGGCGATGACCGTGAGCGTGGTCATCGCGCCGCCTCGGCGGCCGCGACGAGCGCCGCGACGAGCAGGTCGGCGTTGTGGCTCCACGTGAACTGCGCCGCCCGCGCAACGGCGGCCCGGCCGAGCACGCGGCGCGCCTCGGCGTCGTCGAGGAGCTCGCCCAGCGCGGTGGCGATGCTCGCGGCATCCGTGCCCGCATACGCCACGGCGTCGCCGCCGACCTCCGGAAGGGAGAGCTCGCGGGTGGTGAGCACGCAGGCGCCGGTGGCCATCGCCTCGAGCACCGGCAGCCCGAAGCCCTCGCCGAGGCTCGGGTAGGCGACGATCTCGGCACCGCCGAGGAAGTCCTTCAGCTGCTCGATCGGCAGGTAGCCGAGCGCGCGCACGTCGAAGCCGTCGGCGACGGCCCGGTCGACGGCCGGCTGCACGTCGTCGTCCCAGCCCCTGCCGCCTGCGAGTAGCAGCGCGGGCCGCTCGCTGCGGCCGGCCACGGCGCTGCGGTAGGCCTCGATGAGGGCGGGAACGTTCTTGCGCGGCTCGAGGGTGCCGAGGAAGGCGATCCAGGCGGCGACCGGCGGGGTGAGGCTCGCGCGGAACGCCTCGACCTCGGAGGGCGCGGGAACGGCGAAGCGCTCGCGATCGTAGGCGAGCGGGGCGACGCGGATGCGGGCGGCCGGCGTCCCTACGATGCGTGTGAGCTCGTCGGCGCTCGCCTGCGAGCTCGTCATGACGAGGTTGCGCGTGAACCGCGACGCGCGGATCCAGCTGCGGAAGAAGAGCCGCTTGAGGGTCGAGTGCGCCTCGGGAAGCGTGAAGAAGGTGAGGTCCCAGATCGACACCACGCGGGGAAGCGCGGTGAGCACCGGGAAGGTGTAGTGCGGCGAGTAGATCACGTCGGCGCCGAGCCGTCGCGCGAGCCGCGGCAGGCGCAGCTGCTCCCACGCGAGGCGCAGCGGCACGCGCGAGAAGCGAGGGGGCAGGCCGATCACCGTGCGGGCGCCGGCGGCGCGGAATCCGTCGACGTCCCTGCTCTGGCACACGACCGCGAGGTCGATCTCGCTGCGTGCTGCGAGTTCGGCGACGATCGCATCGACGTAGCGGCCGACGCCGCCGCGGTCTGCGGGGATCGCGGTCGCGTCGAAGAGGACGCTCACGGGTGAGGACTGTGCCATCGGACTACGGCGCGGGGATTCCGACGACCTTGCCGTCGGCGTCGATCGTCCCCGCGCGCCAGGTCGTCTGCTTGAAGAAGGGCTGCGTCGGGCGCTCGTTGAGAACCGATGGCCAGCGCTGGATCTGCGCCGAGGTGTACGGCGCGGGGGCCGTTCCCCCCGCCCAGGGCACGCCGATCGGGTCTGAGATGAAGAGGAGCGGCTGGGAGCTGCCGTAGACCGCTGCGATGTTCTTAAGCTCGTCCGTCGTGAGCCGTTTGTCGAGAGCGATCACCTGGTCGCCGCACACGGTCTGGATGGCCGGGATGACGGTCGTCGGGAAGCCGCCGACGACGATCACGGGGCGGCCGTCCGCGAGCTTGCACATCGCGTTCAGCTGAGAGAGTTGGCCGCCGTACTCGACCGCGGTGAACAGGTTCGACGAGGTCCACGAGACCGCGGGGAACGCGAATCCGCCGGCGGCGACGAGGCAGGTGGCCACGGCGGTCACGGTCGCGACGGGGCGGGTGCGGGCCAGCAGCCACAGCACCGCTCTGTGGAAGAACCACGCCGCGAGCAGGACGAAGCCGGGAAGGGTCATCGGCAGGAAGCGCCGCATGGCCCACAGCTGATCCGGCGTGATCGACACGTTCCACAGATAGAGAAGGGAAGGCGCCGCGATCACGGTGGCGATGAACAGCAGCGCCGGCTCGCGGTGGACGAGGGCGTGGCGCAACGCGAGCCCGAGCCCCAGCACGGCGGCCGCCACGACGACCCAGCTGTAGTACATCGCGATCCACGTCAGCGAGTTCTCGTCGAAGCTCTGCGTCGGGCCGACCGTGAGGCCCTGCGCCTGCGCCATGTTCTTGATCGAGGACGAGTACGCCGAGCCGGCGACGATGTGGTGGCCCTCGTACCACAGCGGCCTCGACGCGAGGGCGGCGCCCACCACGATGACGAGCGCGAGGACCACGCCGCCCACCACTCGGGCGTGCCGAGCGAGGAAGACCGTGATCCACCGCCACGGCGGGCCGAGCAGAACCAGCACCCCGAGCACGAACACGGCGCTGACGGCCTTCACGAGGTCGTGCCACTGAGCCCGCAGCGCGGCCAGATACTCGGGGCTGTCCAGATGCAGCTCGTAGAGGCCGAGGGCGGTCACGACGATCGCCGCGCCCCCTGCGAGCAGGAAGGCCGACCGCAGCTCTCGGCGCCGTACCGTGCTCGTCGTTCCGGCGGCTGCGAGCGCGAGCCCGACGACCAGGCCGACGGTGATCGCCGCGCCGTCGACGCGCGCAAGCCCGCCTGCGCCGATGAGCGCGCCGCCGAGGGCGAACTGGACGCGGTTGCGGGCGCGGTACGCGAGCCAGAGCATCGTGAATCCGCCGAAGGTGACGGCGACGACGACGGGCTCCGAGTACACCGTGCGGGTGAACCCGATGAACGGCATGCTGATCGCGAGGCTCGCCGTCGCCGCGAGGCTCCAGATCGGCCCCACCATCCGTCGCCCCAGCCCGTAGAAGAGCAGGAGCGCGATCGCGCCGATGACGAGGTTCGCGACGAGCACCCCGTGGATGCCGCCGAACCAGCCGCCGATCGCGACGAGGCCTGGAACGAGCTTGGCGCCCTGCACGTGCAGCACGCCGTCGGAGTAGAAGTACGCCGAGCCGCTGACGGTCGCGCCGGGGATCTTCGCGGCGAGGGCGGCGGCGTCGGCCGCGGGCAGGTTGGGAGAGGTGTGCTTCGACAGCCACACGCCCTCAAGCGTGAGGAACCCGGGGTCGCGCGTCACGATCAGCCACTGCGAGGCGAATCGCGCGTTGACGACCAGCCACACGACGGCTCCGATGAGCGCCGCGAGCGAGGACTGCCACGCGAACCGCCCGCTGTATGAGCGCGGCCGCCACCGCCAGGTGAGCGCGGACGCGACCACGACGACGGGGATGACGAGCCAGGGGCTGAAGACGCGGAAGATGATCGTCGCCGACACCGTCAGGCAGAGCCACAGCAACGGCAGCAGGATCGCGTCGGGGGCCGCGGTGAGAGCGCGCTGCCACCAGGGTGCGGCATCCACCGCGTCCGGCCGGGCTGCGACCGACTCGCTGGCATCGCTGGGGTCGACCAGCTCAGTTGTCACAGTGTCGCGCCTTTCGCATCGTGTGAGTGGAACGTCCGAGTCGGTGACGGCTCATGCCTCGAGCAGCTCGAGATCGCGCCTGGCCATCCTCCGGACGAGGTCGTCGAAGCCGACGGTCGGCACCCAGCCGTAGACCTCGCGGATCTTCGACGCGTCCCCGCGCAGCTCCGCGGCGTCGGCGGGCCGCACGAACGCGGCATCCGTCTCGACATACGGGCGCCAGTCGTCGATGCCGACGGCGGCGAAGGCCGCCGCGACGAAGTCCTCGATCGTGTGCGAGACCCCGGTCGCCACGACGTAGTCGCCGGGCTGATCTCCGGCCGCGACGCGCGCGATCGCGTCGGCGTAGTCGGGCGCCCAGCCCCAGTCGCGCTTGACGCTCAGATCGCCGAGCACGAGCCTGTCCTGCAGACCCGCCTTGATGCGCGCCGCGCCCGCGGTGATCTTGCGGGTCACGAACTGCTCGGGCCGCCGGGGCGACTCGTGGTTGTAGAGGATGACGCTCGACGCGCGCAATCCGGTGCGGCGGTACACGCCGACGAGCAGGTGGCCGTATGCCTTCGATGCACCGTAGGGATTGACCGGCGCGATCGGCGTCGACTCGTTCTGCGGGCTCGCGGGCGCATCGCCGAAGATCTCTGCGCTGGACGCCTGCACGAACGAGACCGGGGCGCCGCGGCGCTTCTGCAGCTCGTTGGCCGCGTCGATGAGCGCGGCGACGGCCAGGCCGTTGAGCTCGGCCGTGATGAGCGGCTGCTGCCAGCTGGCGGCGACCGAGCTCAGCGCGGCGAGGTTGATGACCGCATCGGGCTCGACCTCATCGACGAGGGCGGCGAGGGATGCGGCATCCGTGAGGTCGCCCGTGTGGAACGCGACGCCGAGCTGCTCGAGCTCGGCGGGCCGATCGCCGTCGCGGGACAGACCGTGAACCTGCCAGCCGCGGCCGATCAGGTTCTCAGCGAGGTAGCTGCCGGTCTGCCCCGTGACGCCGGTGACGAAAGCGACGGGCACGGCGGTCTTAGGCCCCGGCCGGCTTCTCGCGCTCGAGGTCGGCGTCGACCATCATCTCGACGAGCTCCTTGAACGAGACCTTCGGCTTCCAGCCGAGCTTGTCCTGAGCCTTGGCGGAGTCGCCGATGAGCAGGTCGACCTCGGCGGGGCGGAAGAACTGCGGGTCCTGGTAGACGTGCTTCTCCCAGTCGGAGATGCCGACGTGGTTGAACGCGATGTCGAGGTACTCGCGGACGGGGTGCGTCTCGCCGGTCGAGACGACGTAGTCGCTCGCCTCGTCCTGCTGCAGCATGAGCCACATCGCCTCGACGTAGTCGCCGGCGAAGCCCCAGTCGCGCTTCGCGTCGAGGTTGCCGAGCGAGACCTGGTCCTGCAGGCCGAGCGCGATGCGCGCGACGGCCTTGCTGATCTTGCGGGTCACGAACTCAGGGCCGCGCAGGGGCGACTCGTGGTTGAACAGGATGCCGCTCGAGGCGTGCATGCCGTAGGACTCGCGGTAGTTGATGGTCATGTAGTGGCCGTAGACCTTCGCGACGCCGTAGGGCGAACGCGGCCACAGCAGCGTGGTCTCGCGCTGCGGCACCTCTTGCACGCGACCGAACATCTCGGAGCTCGAGGCCTGGTAGAAGCGGACCTTGCTGGGGTCGTCGTGCGCGTAGAGGCGGATGGCCTCGAGGATGTTGAGCACGCCGAGGCCCGTGACCTGGCTGGTCAGCTGCGCGTTCTCCCACGAGTAGGCGACGAACGAGATGGCGCCGAGGTTGTAGACCTCGTCGGGCTGGGCCTCGTTGAGGGCGCGCAGCAGGCTGGACTGGTCGAGGAGGTCGCCCGTGACGATCTTCACCTCGGGGGCCCACGCCTTGATCACGTCGAGCTTGGGGTTGTTCTGGCCGCGGACCAGGCCGTAGACCTCATAGCCCTTCGACAGCAGCAGGCGGCTCAGGTACATTCCATCCTGGCCGGTGACGCCGGTGATCAGAGCGCGTTTCATGCAAAAGTCCTATCGGTTGTGGGGCAATTCGCCCCTACATCATAGGCGGGCCCCGAAAGCGGGGCTTGCCGAACTCTGTGTGGTCGCGTGCACCCCCAATCCGGGCTCGGGTGCGCGTCGCGTCCGGGCCGTCCGCCCCCCGGCTCGTAGGGTCGAGGGGTTCCGAAGTGCCGCCCCGACCGACGAGTGAGTGTTCCTGATGCCGAATCGATCGACGCGAACCCGCCTCCTGGCGGTCCTCGCCGTGCTGGCGGCAGTGGCCGGAGTGATGACGGCGACGACGCTGCCCTCGTCTTCCGCGAAGGCCGCGGACGCCTCGAAGTTCGACCCCGGCATGATCATCAGCGATCAGGTGTTCTACGACTCTTCGTCGCTCACCGCCTCACAGGCGCAGAGCTTCATCGTCTCCAAGGGCGCGAGCTGCACCAACAACGGGTCGATCCCGTGCCTCAAGAACCTCGTCGTGAGCAGCCCCAGCATCGCGGCCAACCAGTACTGTTCCGCGATCTCTGCGCGTTCGGGCCTGAACGCGGGCACGGTGTTCGCGACGGTGGGCAAGGCATGCGGCATCAGCCCCGCGGTTCTGATCACGCTCGTCGAGAAAGAGCAGAGCCTGGTCTCCAAGTCGAAGCCCACGTCGTACATGTACCAGGAGGCCGCAGGATTCGCGTGCCCGGACACCGCGCCGTGCAGCGAGGACTATGCGGGATTCTTCTCGCAGATCTACGCCGCAGCGCGGCAGTTCCAGATCTATCGCCAGTACCCGAGCTCGTTCAACTATCAGGCCGGGCGCACCAACAACATCCAGTACAACCCCGACAAGGGCTGCGGCACGAAGGCCGTCTACATCGAGAACCAGGCGACGGCCGGGCTCTACGACTACACGCCGTATGTCCCCAATGCGGCCGCGCTGGCGAACCTCTACGGCACCGGCGACACCTGCTCCGCCTACGGGAACCGCAACTTCTGGCGCATCTACAGCGACTGGTTCGGAGACCCCCAGAACGGCACCCTGAAGTGCCCCACTTTCGACGGCTGCGTCACCGGCTGGACCTTTACGGGCACCGTCAACCGGAAGGTCTACCAGGACTCCGGCGCCAAGAGCGGGTCGGGCTACATCGACCTCTCCACGCCCACGGTGGGCTCCTCGATGCAGCAGTCGCTGACCGTGCCGACCGCGGTCGGAGACGCCTATCAGGCGACGGTCTGGGTGCGCACGAAGGCCGGCACCAAGACGACCGGCAAGTTCGTCATCTGGGGAACGGGCGGCAGCGGCAACGAGGCGGCGATCAAGACCTTCACTGCGACGAGCACGTGGACCCAGGTGACGGTCAACTTCACTGCTGCGATGAAGTCGCACACGGCCCTCAAGGTGCAGTTCTATCTTCAGTCCGCCAACACGCACCTCTATCTCGATGAGATCGGGCTGCAGGCGCAGACGCGTCAGCCGGCGCGCACGGCCGTGCCGCTGCAGTCGCCCTCCTTCGAGTCAGGGGCAACCGGTTGGGGGTTCGGCAACGGCCAGTTGAACCGCTCCGTCGTGACCGGCGCCGCGCAGAGCGGGACGCACTACCTCGCCACGAACACCAGCGTCGTCGGGCGCTCGGTGGCGCAGGACGTCCCCTGGCCCGTCGCCCGTGCCAGCGCGTACACCGCGACGATCTGGGTGAAGACTCAGCGCGACAAGCCGTTCAGCGGAAAGCTCGCGCTGTGGTCGCTGGGCGGCACATCCGCCGTCGCGACGACGACGTTCACGGCGGGCTCCACCTGGCAGCCGGTGTCGACGACCCTCACCGTCACCAACCAGGCGGCGACGCACCTGAAGGTCGAGGTGTACGAGAACACGCTCGCGCCTCAGACGCTGCTCATCGACAACGTCTCTCTTCAGGCCAATCTCCTTCCCAACGGGTCACTGGAGTCGGGCAGCACGGGCTGGGGCATTCACGAGAGCCGCACGAACATGACTGTGTACGCGAGCTCGCAGGTGGGGTCGCCGGGCCCGGTCGACGGTGCCCACCTCGGTGCCACGAACACGCCCAATGCCAACGGCTCGATCGAGGCGAACGTCACCCGCAAGCTGGCCGCCGGTGACAGCTACACGGCGACCATCTGGTTGCGCAGCGGGAGTGCTGGCTCGACGTTCAAGGGCACTCTGGCGCTGTGGGAACTCGGACCGGACGGCAATTCGGCGGCGTCTGCGGCTGTCTCTGTCGGCACCAAGTGGACGAAGTACACGGTGTCGCTGACGGTGCAGCACAGCACGGCGACGTCTCTGCGGCTGCAGCTGTACCAGACCGCCAATGGGCCGACCGTCTTCTTCGACGGCGCAGTGATTCACTAGTGCGCATGGGGACGCCCGAGTCGGCTCCATATAATTCAGCTTGCGTTCGACCGAGGTGGACCAGAAGGCGGTGAGCAATGCCAGGACATGATGACGAGGCCGTCCTTCGCGCCTGGTCGGGCGACGTCGTCGCCTCGTACGTCAAGCGGTCGACCCCAGAGGCTACCGGGGTGCGGCGCGCGCTGATCATGCCGCGCTGGGCCGCCACCGTGTTCGTGCGCAAGTCTCGTGAGATCGGCTTCTCGGGCGCTCTGCGGCTGGCACGCGACGTCGCGGTGAGCAGGTTGAGAGCGGCTCGGTGAGCCCGGCGCCGTCGCCGACCGCGGTCGAGGCCGCGCTCGGCGCCAGACTGCGTGCCGTCGCGACAGCCCTGGGGCTGCCGGCAGACGCCGACCCGCCGCAGCAGCTTGCCGCGCTCGTCGAGCGGGTGGCAGCGGGGTCCGCGCGCGACGCGTGGCTCGCCTACACGGCCATCGCCGCGACCTTCCCCGACCGCAACGCTCTCGCGGCCTTCCGTCGCGCGGTCGAGCTCGCGCCGAGTTCCGAGCGCGTCGCCGCGGCACTTGCCGTCTCCGTCGACGACATCGGCCGGCCGGGTCGGGCCACGCGCGGGCTCGAGCTCGTCGACGACCCCGAGACCGTGCTCGTCGACGTCAGCTTCTCTGCCTCCAATGACCACAACACCGGCGTGCAGCGCGTCGTGCGCTCGTTCGTGCCGCACTGGGTCGCGTCGGGCCGGCCGGTCCGGCTCGTGCGCTGGTCGCCGTTCGGCGGGGCATACGTCGATCTCGACGATCGCGAGCGCGCGCGGATTCTGGCCTGGCGGTCCGGCGTTCCGACCACCGTCGCGGACCGCGCTGCCGAGCGGGCCGAGCGCCCGATCGTCGTCCCGTGGGGCGCGCGTGTCTTCCACCCCGAGGTGCTGCAGCAGGCAGAGTGCGCCGCAGCGGCGTGTCTCGCGGAGTACTCGGGCGCGAAGGTCGGCGTGCTCGGTCACGACACCATCCCGGTGAGCAGCGCTGACAGCCAGCCCGAGCTCGAGAGCGAGCGATTCGCGAAGTTCCTCGACGTCGTCAAACACGCCGACTTCGTCGCGGGGGTGAGCCGGTCGGCCGCCGACGAGTTCGCGGGGTTCGCGACTGCGCTCTCGGCACAGGGGCTGCGCGGCCCCCGCATCGTCGCGGTGCCGAACGCCGTCGAGGTGCCTGCGGAGGCGCGTGCCGCGGTCGCGGGGGAAGGCGCGGGCGACGAGCTGCCGATCGTGCTGTGCGTGGGCAGCCACGAGCCCCGGAAGAACCAGGAGGCCGTGCTCGCCGCGGCCGAGCAGCTGTTCGCCGAGGGTGTCCGGTTCCGCATGGTGTTCGTCGGCGGCGGAGGCCGCCAGCAGACGGCGAGCTTCGATGCCAAGGTCGCGCGCTGGCGCACGCGCGGCATGGCGGTGGAATCCCACCGCCGCCTCTCGGACCCCGAGCTGTGGTCGCTCTACCGGCGGGCGCGGTTCACGGTGCTGCTGTCGCTGCACGAGGGCTTCGGGCTTCCCGTGGCCGAGTCCGTCTCACTCGGCACGCCCGTGCTGACGAGCGACTTCGGCAGCCTGGCCGAGGTCGCCGCGGCCGGCGGGTGCGTCACGATCGACCCGCGTTCCGACGTGCAGATCGTGGACGCGATGCGGCGGATGCTGGCAGACGACGAGCTCATCGCCCGGCTGCGCGCCGAGGCCGCCGCCGCTCCGGAGCGAACGTGGGCTCAGTTCGCCGATGAGCTCTGGCAGCAGTTCACCGCCGACGAGCAGGAGACCGCGAAGTGACCATCGTCGCCCGGACCACCGCCGAGCGCCTGCGGCTGATCGCCGCTCAGCTCGCCCCCCAGACCGCCCTGAGCTCGACGGACGACGCCGACGCCGCAGTCGCACGACTGGTCGCCGCCGGGGTGACGGCCACGTCGGAGTCCGCCTATCTGGTGCGTGCGGTTCTCGACGGGGCGATCCCCGAGCCGGAGGAGGTCGTCGCGGCCGAGCGGCTCTGGCGCGTCGAGGGGCTCGGCGAGCTCGTGCGCGAGCGACTGCGCGCCGCGCGCTGGCGGCGCCGCCCCGCGGTGCGGGTGAGCAACGGGATCCTAGTCGACGCGACCGACACGGGGCGCACGCCGTACACCACGGGCATCCAGCGGGTCGCGCGCGAGAGCATCGCCAGATGGCCGCTCGCACGCATCGAGCTGGTCTGCTGGGACCGTTCCCGGCCGCGCATCCACACCGCGACGGACGAGGAGCGCGCGCTCATCCTCAGCGCAGCGGAGTCGGCAGCCGCGCAGGAAGCCGGGCACGGGGACGAGGTCGTGGTGCCGTTCCACGCCACCTACGTGCTGCCCGAGATCTCCGTCGCGCGCCACCGCTACCGCGGCATCCGTACCGTCGCACGCCATTCGGGCAGCCGCCTCGTCGCGGTCGGCTTCGACTGCATCGCGATCACCACCGCCGAGATCGCACCGCCCGGCATGCCTGCTGCCTTCGCGCAGTACCTCGCCTCGCTCGCCTCCTTCGATGAGGTGGTGGCGATCTCCCGGGCGGCCGCGGCCGAGTTCGAGGGGTGGCGGCGGATGCTGGGCGGCGCGGGCCTGCCGGGGCCGGCGGTCTCGGTCGCCGAGCTTCCGTTTGCGGTCGGCGACGTCGACGAGTCCGTGATCGAGGCGACGAGGCGCGAGCTCGGCCTCGACCCCGCCCTGCCCGTCGTCGTCGCCGTGGGCAGCCATGAGCCGCGCAAGAACCATGTCGCCTTCCTGCACGCGTGCGAGCTGCTCTGGCAGCAGGGCGCGCAGTTCGCCGTCGTCATGGCCGGCGGCGCGTCGTGGGACTCCGATCTCTTCGACGACTTCGTCGCCGAGCTGAAGCAGCGCGGGCGCCCGCTCACGACCGTCTCGCGTGCGAGCGACGCGACCATCTGGGCGCTGTACCGGCTCGCGCGGTTCAGCGTGTTCTGCTCGCTCAACGAGGGCTTCGGCCTGCCCGTCGCCGAATCGCTTGCGAGCGGTACGCCCGTCGTCACCTCCGGCTTCGGCAGTATGCGCGAACTCGCAGAGGGCCACGGCGGCGTGCTGGCGGACCCGCGCGAGCCGCGCTCCATCGCCGAGGCGATGCGCGTGCTGCTCGACGACGATGCAGAGCTCGCCCGTCTCGCGGCGGAGACCGCCGCGCTCCCGCGCGCCACGTGGGACGACTACGCGGCCACACTGTGGCGCGGGATCGAAGGCGCTGCGGTCAGCGCGTGAGGTAGTCGAAGACCTCGGTCGCGTAGCTGTCCCACGTTTTCGGCGTAACCTTCTGTGCCTGTCGGGTGAGAGATTCAAGTAGAGCCGAGTCCGTGAGTAGTGTTCGCATGGCTTCGATAAGGGACTGGTCGTTGCGAGGATCGACTAGTACGACGCCGCCATATTGCTCGGCGATCTCGCGCATGCTTCCGTATGCAGACGTGATGACCGGCGTGCCGCTCGCTAGGGACTCAACGACAGGCAGTCCAAAGCCCTCATTAAGGGAGGGAAACACGGAGAACGCCGCGTGATAGTACGCACCAAAAACTATGTCGTCCCCTGCTCCACTTACGATGCTGATCGGGTGCCCGCTGTCTTTGAGCCGGGCAACCTCGCGCGTGAACATCTCTGCGCCCCACGCGTTCCCGCCGATAAACGCGAGTTGGAAATCGTGTCCCTCGCGCCACAGCACCTCTGCGGCGTACAGGATGGCGAGGTGGTTCTTCCGCGGTTCGTGACTGCCGACCACGAGCACAAATGGCGCCTGGTCCTTGATGTCCAACGCGGAACGCGCCCTGTCGTGAGCGCTCTTGCCGGGTTGCGAGACTTCCGCTGCGAGAGGGATGCTCTCGATCTCTGGACCCATCCGCCCAGATCCGACGAGCATGCGCCGCCACCCTCTGTACTCGGTTGCGGCAGCCTCTGAGATCGCCGCAACGCGGTCGGCCCAGCCGAGGGCGTCGAGATAGCGCGGAAAGCGCTCGGCGATCGGCGCAGCCGCGGTTTCAGTCGAAGTCACGGGCACGGTATCGAAGCCAATCCCAGTAAGGCTGGTCGAGGCGAACTGCCCAATGGCGGACAATCGCAAATTACGCCACGGCTCTATCGTGAGCTCGGGAATGACGTACGTGCCGCCAAGCGGAATCACAAGGGTGATGGGCTCATTGTTCGTCGAGCTTTCCCCGTCCGAACGGCCGCTCAGCGAAGCCGCTTCCTCAGCCGACAGGAGACGCGGCGCGAGATGTTCCTCGCTCCAAGCGACCGGCGTCGCTAACCCCAGCGAAGCCCAGCGGCTGACGGTCTCCCGTGCAACTCGCTGGATTCCGGTAGTCCCCTTGGTATGTACGGTCGTGTGCACATCGGCGACGACCCCGCGGCTGATGATCACCACATCGGCGGTTCGGCCGAAAGGAGACCAGTTGACTGGGGACGGAAGCGCATCGACCGCGACCTGCGCACCGTTGAGTTTCACCGCGCGAGCAAAGCCATAGACGTCGTCTCGAGTCGGCAGGGTAAGCCGAAGGACAGCGAGCGCCTCCCATGCACGCGTCAGACTCGGCTCTCGATCCAGTTCGGTGTACAGCAACTCGATCGACGACGAGTCGGTCCGGACGGGCGCCGCATCCCAGTGCTCAAGCAGATGGACGATTCGCGCCTCAAGCTCGTTCGTGATGATCATGATCGGGCCTCGCTTAGGGTCACTCGCTCCCACAGCCGCTGCGAAAAGCTGTCCCACGTGTCATCGTCCCGCGCGAGTGCCTCAGCCCGCAGTTGCGTGATCAGACGGTCGTCCGTGAGCATGCGGCGCAGTGAGTCGACGATCGCCTCGTCATCCCGCGGATCGACGAGCACGCAGCCTCCACCCGACGCGATCTCTGCGGTACTTCCATAGTTCGTCGTCAGCACGGGGGTTCCTGAAGCAAGCGATTCTGCTACAGGCAGACCGTAACCTTCGTCGAGTGAGATGAACGCGCTGAAGCGTGCTGCGCGGTATGCAGCAGCCAGTTCAGCATCGCTGACGTCGTTTTCCACCGTGATCGGACGTTTGGCAAGTTGCAGGGCTGAGATCGCGTCGCGCAGGACGGTGAAGTTGCGGGGGCCGCGGCCCCCTAGAAGTCTGAGTTCAAATGAGAGACCTTCGCGCCAGAGTTGCTCTGCGGCGTAGACCAATGCGATCTGATTCTTGCGGGGCTCGTGGCTGCCCACGGCGAGAACCATCGCTCGCTCCGACAAAGGAAGCTGATCTGCGGTGCCTGAGAGCCGCTCTACCGGAAGCAGAAGGTGTGAGACTGCGGGCCCTTCTAGCCCTTGCGCGTGGAGCGCGCCGACGTAGCCGCGGAATTCTTCAGCAGACGTCGCGGAGTTAGCCACGACCTCGGTGGCGTGCCTGAGGACGGTGAGGTACGACCCGAATCGAAGAGGTTCATCAAGGCGCAACTCGGAAGCCGACGCGATGGGGATCATGTCGTGACCGAACGCGACGACCCTGTTACCTGAGAATCGCGCAAGAGCCGCCAGTACCGGAGACTGACCATATTGCGGCACTTCGGGCAGGAAGAGGGTGGCTTTCCAGGGCACGACGACGGTCCCCCAGGGGTTGTCGCGATGCTGTGACTCCTCTGTTGCACGTTCCGAACTCCAGTCGACGAGCCGCATTCGCTCGTCGGCGGAAAGGTGTCGAAGCGCCGAGGGATCATCGTTGAAGGCCACGAAGGTGACGTTCGCTCGCTCACTCCAGCGTCTGCTTACCTCGCGGGTGAACCTCTGCACGCCCGAGGTGAAGCCGTGCCGCGCTGAGAAATCTACGAGCGAAACGAGGCCCGAACGCAGATCCAACGTGCGAAGTTGCGAGTGGTGCGCCAGTGCAACGGGAGCGCAGGTGCGCAGCGCAGCGGCGCCGAGGTTTCCTGCCGGGGCGAGCGAGAGGGCACGTCGGAGCGCCTGCAGTTCAGCTTCCGTGGGAAGGGCGCCCGACACGGCTATGAAGAGCAGCCACACGTGGGCATCGCCGCTGTCGCGCGCTGTCGTGCAGCAGTCCTCAAGCAGTTGCGCGACGGGCGCCTCGGAGACGTTGGGAATGATGTAGGCAGCCGCAGCCTTAAGTCGGGTCTCAAGTCTCGCCACAGCGGTGCGCTCAGGCCTGTCACCTCGTCTGAGAAGGCGTGTCGCGATCGAACTAGCGGCCCGCAGGGGAGCCGTGACTCGCCAACTCGCGGAGCGCCGGATCGCGTTCACATCAAGAAGCGCACCGTCACGCGTCGTGAAGTAGCTCTCCCAATCGGCTAGGCCATCGACAGACGGCGCAGCGATTCCTGCCGCAGGTGGAGTAGTCATTCTGCGAGGGCGCTCCGGTTCTTTGTCGGGGTCTCCTGTGCCGAGTGGCTGCCGGCATAGCTTAGCGAGGAGGGCATGTGGCGGCACCCGGCGCCTGCACAGCTTCCACGGGATCGCCCAATACAATCTAGCTGTCAACCTGCCGCATCGCGGCGCATGAAGGATGGTAGATGAGCGCAGCGAGTGAACGGGCCGCCCGACTGGCGACCCTGCCCTTTGAGAGCGCGAGCACCAGCGGCGTCGGTCACTTCACGGGTTTCTTCCGGTCGATCGGCGAGCTCTGGGTGCAGCGGGAGCTGATGGGGCTGCTCGTGCGGCGCGAGCTCAAGGCGAAGTACAAGGACAGCTCGCTGGGGTTCGCCTGGACCCTGATCCGACCGCTCGTGATGCTGCTGATCTACTACTTCGCCATCGGCAAGATCCTCGGGGCTGAGCGCGCGATCCCGTCTTACGCGATCTTCGTGTTCTCGGGGCTCACGATCTGGGGCCTCTTCGCCGCGATCGTCTCGAGCGGCACGAGCTCGATCATCGCCAATGCGGGACTCATCAAGAAGGTCTACCTTCCGCGCGAGATCTTCCCGCTCGCTGCCACAGGGTCGGCCATCGTCGACTTCCTGTCGCAGTTCGCGATCCTGGTGATCGCCACCCTGGCGCTGCGCCAGCCTCCTTTGCACTTCGAGCTCCTCGGCATCTTCCCGGCGCTCGCCGTCACGGTCGTCTACGGCACCGCCATCGGCATCCTGCTGTCGGCTCTCAACGTGTACCTGCGCGATGTCCAGTACCTCGTCGAGGTCGGGCTCAACATCTTCTTCTGGGTCTCACCGATCGTGTACTCCTTCGCGTTCGTGCACAACGCCATCCTCAGCACGGGGCATCCGATCCTCGAGCAGATCTATCTCGCGAACCCGATGTCCGTCGCGATGCTGACCTTCCAGCGGGCGATGTGGATCGCCGGTCAGGACCCCTCGGCGCACACCCTCTATCCGCCGAACCTCGACCTCAGGCTGCTGATCATGCTCGTCATCGGCCTCGTGTTCCTCGCCATCGTGCAGCGCATCTTCTCGCGCCTGCAGGGCAACTTCGCGCAGGAGATCTGATGTCGATGTCCACCACGACCAGCACGACCGACGTCATCAGGATCGAGAACGTCTCGAAGCGGTTCGTGCTCCACAAGGACAAGTCACTCAAGGAGCGGCTCGTCAACTTCGGGCGCTCGCGGGCCCACAAGGACGACTTCTGGGCGTTGCGCGACGTCGACTTCTCCATTCAGTCCGGCACCTCGGTGGGCCTCGTCGGCGCGAACGGCTCGGGCAAGAGCACGCTGCTCAAGGCGATCGGCGGAATCATCACGCCGACGACGGGTCAGGTGCTGCGGCGCGGCCGTCTCGCCGCCCTGCTCGAGCTCGGCGCCGGATTCCACCCCGACCTGACCGGGCGCGAGAACGTGTACCTCAACGCGGCGATCCTCGGCCTCACGCACGACCAGGTCGACGGCTACTTCGACTCGATCGTCGAGTTCAGCGAGATCGGCGGCTTCATCGACACGCAGGTGAAGTTCTACTCGTCAGGCATGTACGTGCGTCTCGCCTTCGCGATCGCGGTGCACGTGGACCCCGACATCCTCTTGGTCGACGAGGTCCTCGCGGTCGGTGACGAGCCGTTCCAGAAGAAGTGCATGGACAAGATCGCCGAGTTCCAGCGCGAGGGGCGCACGATCGTCTTCGTGTCTCACTCGGCAGAGCAGATCATGGCGCTGTGCGACCGCGTCGTCGTGCTGCAGCACGGCAACGTCGTCTTCGACGGCGACACCGAGCCGGGCATCGCCGCCTTGCGGCGCTCGTTCGATCACTGAGCCCGCGTGCGGCGCGCCCGGCTGTGCCAGCGCAGCAGATTGACCGGGTTCGCGTCGATCAGCGAGGAGATCTGGCGGTCGAGGTCATGGGCGCGGTCGCCCAGGGATTCGGCGCGCAGGCGTTCCACCTCGAGCAGCTTGGCGGTCTCGTCCGCAGTGGCCTTCGCGGCGTCGGCGGCGGCGCGCTGTCGTTCGAGTTCCGCGCGCAGACCCTGGGACTCGCTCTGCGCAGAATCGAGGGACCTCTCGAGCCACGCCGCGTACCCGCGCTGAATCTCCAGGGCGGCGGCGGTGGCATCCTCTTCGTGCGCGCGCACCGGCACGGCCGCGTAGTCGGGCGCCTCGACGCGGCAGAGGCGATCGATCGGCTCGTCGGGGCTGGGCGCCGTGGCGAGAGTCGCCGCCCATCGGCGCGTGAACAGCGATCCGGCGTTGTCCGACGCAAAGTCTCTAAAGCGCAGGGATGCCGCGGTCGAGCCGCCCGACGCGTGGGTTGCCCGCGCCGCCGGCGTGAAGAAGACCGTCATCCCCGCGCTCGCCAGCCGGAAGCACAGGTCGACATCCTCGAAATACGCGGGGCGATACGCCTCGTCGAAGCCGCCGACGGACTCGAAGGCGTCGCGCCGCACGAGCAGGCTCGCACCTGAGCCGTAGTCGACCCGTCTCTCGGTCAGCAGCCCGCGCTGCGCCGCCTCCTCGACACTGAGTCCCGCCCCGAATTGGACCGTTCCCGCGTCGGCGCGCACGCGCGAGCCCGCCTCCTGGACGGTGCCGTCGGGGTTGAGCATGAGGGCAGAGACCGCCGTCGCGCCCGTGCGCGCCGCGGCGTCGACCAAGGCGGAGAGCCAGTCCGTGGCGACGACGGCGTCGTCGTTGAGGAAGACGAGGTTCTCGGCCCGCGAGCCTGCCGCAGCGGCGTTGCAACCGCCGCCGAACCCGATGTTCTCGGGGATCTCGACGACCGTGGCCCCGGAGACCTCGTCGCGCAGGAACCGGCGGACCTCCTCGGTCGCGCCGTTGGCCGCGATTCGGACTCCGAATGTGGGCGCCGCCTCCACGTCGGCGAGCGATTGCAGACATGCCCGCAAGGTGTCGACCCGAGTCCACGCGATGATGACGATGTCGGCGACGGCGCCGTCGGCGCCGGGGAAGGCGATCATCCAGGAATCCTAAGCGCGGCGTCGTGGGTCGAGGCGCCGCAGGGCGCGCAGCGGCGCGCCGACTCGCCAGCTCAGGGTCGCCCTCGTGCGCTCGAGCTCGGCCCGGGCGGCCGCCAGGTCCTCTCGCGCTGACGCGAGTTCCGAACGGACGGCATCGAGCTCGGTCTCGCTCGCTCGCAGTCGCGCGGACTGCTCGCCGACCTCGACCTGCATTCGCAGCGTCTCGAACTTCCAGTCCGCCACGTCCTGCAGGCGGCGGCCGAGTCGCGAGTACTCCGTGCGGATCACGTCCGGGTCCGCGCCGGCGGCCGCGAAGAACGCCGTCATCGACTCGGGCGGCTCGGCGCCGACGCCGAGCACACCGAGACCGTGGCCGTGCTCGAAGGCGAATGACGGGTGCCGCTCGGACAGCTCTTCCCAGTACCGCCAGACGCCGAAGTCGGACTGATGCTCGGCAATGTCGTGGAACAGCACGACACTCCGCGTGGAGAGCTTCGGCAGATACGTCTCGAAGTCGTGCTTCACGTCCTCATAGCGGTGGCGCCCGTCGACGTGCAGGAGATCGATGGAGCCGTCGGCGAACTCGTCGACCACGGCGTCGAAGTAGCCGCGCACGAGAGTCGAGAATGTCACGTACTCGGATTCATTGATCGCCCGAACCGATTCGAAGACCTCGTCGCCGTAGAAGCCCGCGTGCTCGTCGCCCTCCCATGAATCGACGGCCCACGTCTCCGTCGGAAGCCCGAGCCGCTTTACCGCGTCGCACGCCGTGAAGTAGGAATAACCGTAATGCGAGCCGAGCTCGACGAAGGTGCGGGGCGCCAGCCTCGCCATCAGCCATGACAAGAAGGGCCCGTGCTCATTCCATCCGGAGAGCGGAACGAAATGGGTCGGCAGCCAGAACGCCTCCTTGCCGATCCACGACTCTCTGCCGCCGAGCGCGTCGAGTGAGGTGCTGTAGTGGTCCTCGATCACGCGACCAAGCTAGCGGCGCCGGGCGGCGCGCGACAGAGGGCGAGAAGGGGCGGCGCTGTGCCTGCGCCATGTCGTGCGCGGGTCGTCTCTCGAGGACAGACGGGGTCGCTATGCTGGCGGGGATTTCCGCGGATCCGAAGGGCGACACCACCCCCATGGCACTCAAGAACGTTTACGCGAAAGCCGCCCAGACCGTGGGCAAGGGGCTCACCTCGGCCAGGCTGCTGCCGGCCACCGTCCCGCCGCGTGATGCGCGGCTGCGCCACTGGGCGTTCACCCTGCCGCGGGTCCACGACGTCCGGGCGATGAATGAGCTCGACATGCCGTGGTGGACCTACCGCGCGATCTCCTACGTCGACGCGTGGCTCTCCGCGCGGCCGCACCCGATCCGCGCCTTCGAATACGGCTCGGGCGCATCAACGGCCTATCTGCGGCGCCGCGTCGACGAGATCCACTCCGTCGAGAACCACCAGGGCTTCGCCGACTTCATCGCCCCGATGCTCGCCGAGGCCGGCGAGGTCGACCTCACGGTGCGCGAGGGCGTCCCCTCGCAGCATCCCGTCATCGGCTCGCACAAGCCGGGCTACGAGAACCAGGACTTCGCGGACTACGTCGCCGTCATCGACGAGGTCGGCGGTCTGTTCGACCTGATCGTCATCGACGGCCGTGCCCGCGAGGCCTGCCTCGAGCGCGCCGTCCCCCACCTCGCGGACGACGGCATCATCGTCTTCGACAACACGCACCGCGCCCGCTACAAGGAGGCCATCGCGAAGAGCGGCCTGCACGAGCGGCGCATGTTCGGCCTCACTCCGACCCTGCCGTACCCCGACCAGACGTCGATTCTCACCAAGGACTGACCGGCGCCGAGCGCGGCAGCGCACTCCGCCAGCTCATGTTCTGCGACGCGTTCACGGTGCAGATCACGAGCAGCACCCACCCGTAGTCGACCAGCGCGACCGATTCCGTCGCGCTCGTCGCGAGCAGGGCGATCAGCACGAGCGGCGTCCACGTGTGAATGACGCTGCGCTTGTTGGATGCCACGAGCCACGACCGCCCCGTTGCGAGCACCACGAGCACCCCGAAGATCAGCACGCCGGCCCAGCCGAGCTGCAGCAGCACGTCGAGGTACGCGTTCAGGCCGTTCGCCTCAGGCATGCCGCTGAACTGGTTGATGAGGCTGTAGGGGAACTCGTCGCCGCGCCAGATCCCTGTCCAGCCCCAGCCGACGAGCGGGTTCGCCTTGCTGAAGTCCCAGATCTGGATCCACAGCTCGTGCCGCACCTTGAGCATGCTGCGGGCATCCAGCAGCGCGATGATCCGGTCGCGCAGCACCCACGCCGCGGCGGCGGCGAGCACCGTGACGACCGCGAGCGTGACCTGCACCGAGAAGCGCCGCCGCTCATCCGGAATGCTGCGCAGCAGGGCGAGGAACAGCGCCGCGACCACCACGATCGCGATGACGGCCACGGCCACGGGGGAGCGCGACAGCAGCAGGCTGATCGCCGCGAGCGGGATCGACAGCGCCGCCCGCCCGCGCGTCACAGACCTCGTGCGCCACTCGACGAAGAAGGTGACGAGCGCGATCACCGAGATCAGCGCGAGCGCGTTGCGGCTTCCGAAGATCCCCTGGATCGGGCCGCCGTGCGCGATGGTGCCGCTCACGCCGAGGTAGTGCACCGGCTCCGAGGCCACGAGGCCGCTGAACACTTCGAGCGCGAGCGAGCCGGCCAGCAGGAACCGCAGCACGTCGCCCACGACGCGCACGACCTGGATCGTGTCGCGCACGATCGCGAGATAGATGGCGAGGTATGCCCAGGCCAGCTGGTACAGCGACGAGGCGACGGTGGTGCCCCGATTCTCGCTCCAGAACACGCTGATCGTGCACCAGGCGACGAAGACCAGCAGTGAGATCGGCAGCAGCCCGCGTGCCTCGTGCTGGCCGCGCCGCTCGATGAACGACAGGGTCGCCAGCACCACGAGCGTGCCGAGCGCGCCGATGAGGCCGGGCCAGGCGACGACGCGCAGGAGCGCGAAGGTCGAGAAGGCCGCACCGACGATGACGAGCGACAGCGCGTTCGCGAACCGCCCGGAGCCGAAGAAGTTCAGCAGCGGCTCCTCGAAGGTGCGCCAGCCCCCGACTCGGCTCACGGGCGGCTCGCCTTGGTCGTCACGGACCACACCACGAGCAGCGCCCAGCCGCTCTCGATGAGCAGACGGCTCTCGGCGAGCGACTGCACGAGCTGGGCGGAGAACACGAGCAGGGGCAGAAGCGTCAAGGCGGTGAACGGATGCCTGGCCGAGGCATCCACGATCGGTCGGTCCACCGCCATGAACCAGGCGCGCCCCAGCGTCGTGAGCGCGAGGCACGCGAACACGACGACCCCCACGATGCCGAGCTGCAGCCAGACATCCAGCCAGGCGTTGTGCGCCTGCAGGTACTGCACGCCGTGCCGCACGGCGAGCCCGTCGAACGGCTCGGCCCACGGCACCCAGTAGCCGAGCCAGCCCCAGCCGAACGCGGGGTGCTGCTGCGCGAGCGCGATGACCGAGTGCCAGATGGTCGTGCGGCCCGTGAGGTCGGGCTCCTTGCCGAGCAGCGCCGTGAACTCGTGCCACGCGGTCAGCACGCCCCCGACGACGACCACCACGAGCAGCACGGCGCTGAGGTAGATCGGACCGCGGCCCCGCTGCCCGCGCATGCGCGCCCACAGGGCGAAACCGAGCACGACCGCCGTCGCGAACGCGGCGACCGTCACCGTCGCCGAGCGGGTGAGCGCGAGCTCGAGCACCGCAAGCGCGATCCAGAACCAGCCCCAGAACGGCCGCGAGAGCCCGTCGGCGCGCTGCAGCGCGAAGATGATGAGGCCGATCAGCGCGCACATCGCGAGCAGGTCGGAGTTGCCGACGATGCCCTGGATCTGGCCGCCGTGCAGCAGTTGGTCGCGGCTCCAGTAGAAGGCGCCGGGCAGCTTGCCCGTGTAGTCGACGCCCGCCACGCGCACGAGCGGCAAAACCGGATGCCGCACGACGAGCGCCACGATGAGCTCGAAGAGCAGCGACAGCCCGAGCACCCAGCGCAGCGCCCCGCCGACGACCGCGGCGAGCTGCCGCTGGGTCAGGATGAGCGCGGGCGCGAGGCCCGCGACCCCCGCCGCGATCAGCGCGAGCGCGCCGAGGGTCACATCGAGGTGGCCGCCGGGGCCGCTCGTGCCCTGGTAGCGCGCCCATGCGATCGAGGCGACGGCGAGCAGCACGAAGAGCAGCAGCATCTTCGGCCACTTGCGGAAGCGCAGCTGGGGTCGGGCGACGAAGATCCAGACCACGTTCGCGATGGCGAGCACGCCGGCGAGAGCGAGGTAGGCCGGCCAGCCGATGAGGTTGCGCCAGAAGTCGCCGGCGAACATCGTGAAGAACGACAGGGTCGCGAGGATGCCCGCGGCGGGGTGCAGCGGCGCGGCCGGGATCCTCATAACCAAAGGGTATCGGCGCGCCCGCTCAGGAATCCCTGATGTGTCGCGCGCGCCCGCCGCCGGCCTAGACGAACGCGGCTTCGCCCGTGATCGCGCGGCCGACGATGAGGGTGTTCATCTCGCGGGTGCCCTCGTAGGAGTAGATCGCCTCAGCGTCGGCGAAGAAGCGCGCCGCGTCGTGGTCGAGCACGATGCCGTTGCCGCCGAGCGCCTCGCGGCACCATGCCACCGTCTCGCGCATCTTCGACGTCGTGAATGCCTTCGCGAGGGCCGAGTGCTCGTCGCGCTGCGTGCCGGCGTCGAGCATCTTGGAGACCTGCACGACGAGGGCGAGCGAGGCGGTGATGTTGCCGAGCGACTTGACCAGCAGATCCTGCACGAGCTGGTGCGAGGCGATCGGCTTGCCGAACTGCACGCGCTCCTTGGCGTAGCCGAGCGCCGCCTCGTACGCGCCGATGGCGACGCCGACGGCCTCCCACGCGACCTCGGCGCGGGTCTGGCGCAGCACCTTCGCGGTGTCCCGGAACGAGTTCGCGTTCACGAGCTTGTTGGCGTGCGGCACGACGACGTCGGTCAGGGTGATGTCGGCGTTCTGCACGATGCGCAGCGCCGTCTTGTTCTCGATCTTGGTGGCGACGAATCCCGGGGTGTCGTTCGGCACGAGGAATCCCTTGACCTGCTTGTCGGCCTCGTCCTTCGCCCAGATCACGGTGACGTCGCCGAAGGTGGCGTTGCCGATCCAGCGCTTCGCGCCGTTCAGCACCCAGTGGCCGCCGTCGGGGCCGTCCTCATGGCGGGCGGTGGTGCGCAGCCCCTGCGCCGAGTCCGAGCCGGACAGCGGCTCGGTGAGGCCGAACGAGCCGACGATCTCGCCAGAGGCGAGCTTCGGCAGCCAGTGCGCGCGCTGCTCGGCGCTGCCGCAGAGCGACACGGCGCCGGCGGCGAGGCCGTTCTGCACCCCGACGTAGGTGGCCACGGACGCGTCGACGCGGGCGAGCTCGAGGGCGGCGAAGCCGCGGAAGACGGCCGAGTTCGGGAACGGCTTCGTCTCCTCCCAGGCGAACGACGCGACGCCGAGCTCGTGCAGGCCCGGGATGATCTCGCGGGGGAACGTCGCCTTCTCCCAGTGCTCCGTCACGAGCGGCTTTACCTCGGCCTCGAGGTGCGCCCGCAGCTTCGCGAGCGCCTCCTTCTCGACGTCGGTCAGCTCGTTCGCGAATCCGTAGAAGTCCGCGACGAGCGGCTCGAAGACGGTGGCGGGCGCGATGGCAGTGTCGGTCATGATCCTTCTGAGCTCCGTTGCTGCTGGGTGGTCGTCGTCAGGCTACGGTCGGGGAAGGACCGGTCGGTAGCCTGGTGTGGCTTTGCTGACGTGACGACGCGAGGAGCGCCCCCGATGTTTGTGCGGATCGACAACACGCCCCGTGACTATGCGTGGGGGTCGGTGACCGCCATAGCGCGGCTGCTGGGGCGCGCGCCGACCGGGAGCCCCGAGGCCGAGCTGTGGCTCGGCGCCCACCCCGGCTCGCCGGCTCGCATCGAGGGCGGCTCGCCCGCCCCCGATCTCGCCGCCTGGATCGCGGCCGACCCGCAGTCGGCGCTCGGTGCGCAGCAGCTCGCGGCAGACCAGGCCGCGGGGCAGTCGCCGCACCTGCCGTACCTGCTGAAGGTGCTGGCCGCCGCCGCGCCGCTGTCGCTGCAGGCGCACCCGTCGCCCGAGCAGGCCGCCGAGGGCTTCGCGCGCGAGAACGCGGCGGGCGTTCCCCTCGATGCGCCGCACCGGAACTACAAGGACCCGTTCCACAAGCCCGAGATGCTGTTCGCGCTGTCCGACGCGTTCCATGCCCTCTGCGGATTCCGCAGCCGCGCCGCCGTGGCCAGCGATCTCGCCCGGCTGAGCTCGGCGGCGCGCGGCGCCGGTGCGTCCTCGGCCGGGCTCGAGGACTTCGCGCACCGGCTCGCCGGCGCTCCCGACGACGGCGCGGCGCTGCGCGACGCGGTCACGTGGCTGCTCTCGGGCGGCGCCGAGGTCGACCAGCTGGTCGCCGAGACCGTCGCGGCCGCGCGCCTGGTGCTGGCCGAGTGCGGTGCCGACGACTTCGAGAGCGTCGACGCGCTCGACCCTGCGCTGCTGCCGTTCGAGACCGTCATCTCTCTCAACGACGCGTACCCGGGGGAGTCCGGCGTGGTGATCTCACTGCTGCTCAACCGCGTGCGGCTCGTGCGCGGGCAGGCCCTCTACATGCCGGCCGGGAACATCCACATGTACCTCGCGGGGCTCGGCATCGAGCTGATGGCCGCCAGCGACAACGTGCTGCGCGGGGGCTTCACGCGAAAGCACATCGACGTGCCCGAGCTCGCGCGCGTGCTCGACTTCACCCCGCTGCCGGCGCCGCTGCTCGAGCCGGCCGAGCTGGCGCCGGGCGTCGAGGTGTTCCGCCCCGACGTGCCCGACTTCGCGCTCGTGCACGCGGTCGTCGACGAGGGCGATGACCCCGCGGGCATCCCCCTCACGGCGCCCGCGATCGCGATCGCGACCGACGGGGCGCTCGAGCTCACGGGCCGCACCGGTTCCGTCTCGCTCGCTCGCGGGCAGGCGGCTTACATCACCCCCGACGAGCAGCAGCTCGCGATCGGCGGCGCGGGGGAGCTGTTCCTCGCGACCACGGGAGACTCGATCGCGGCGTAGACCCCGGCGTCTAGCCCAGCTCAGGTGCGACCGGTTCTGGTGCGACCCCCAATGGGGGGTAGACATCATTTGATTCCGATCCCGCCAATTTCGTGACACGCCGACACGCCCGGGCGGCGCGATCGATCTGTCTGCCCTTACGATTCGCGACTTGACTTGCGGTGAATTACACGGGTGTAATTGGTCAAGCGCCGTTCCGGCGCGACCGGCAAGACAGGCGGTCCTCAAGGGGTTGGGGCCGGGTGGGGAAAGGGAGTCCGATATGACTGATGCTTATCGCTCCGCAGTGCCGGACGACTGGTTTGTCGATCCTGTACGACTGGGGGTGCCCGGCGTTCGCCGAGCCGACGTCGACGAAGACGAGAACGCTCTTGCCTGGCAGTCCGACGCGCTGTGCGCGCAGACCGACCCCGAGGCGTTCTTCCCCGAGAAGGGCGGCTCCACGCGAGACGCCAAGAAGATCTGCACCTCCTGCGAGGTGCGCGCCCAGTGCCTCGAATACGCGCTGCAGAACGACGAGCGCTTCGGCATCTGGGGCGGCCTCTCCGAGCGCGAGCGCCGCAAGCTCCGCCGCCGCGCGGGCTGAGCGAGTCCGACCGGCCTCCATTCGGCTTCGCCGAGTCGGCCCGCGCATCCGGTGTCGCCGAGTCGGCGCGCATCCGGCTTCGCCGAGTCGCACCGCTGTTTCACCGCGCTCCCAGGTTTCATGACGCGCCTGTAGCGCTGCGCGGGCGGCGGGAAACGCCTACCTAGGCTGTCCGCGATGCTTCAGACAGTCACCGCCATCATCGTCGTCCGGCACGGGGCGGCGCGTGTGCAGCGCACACTGGAGTCGCTGCGAGCACAGACCCGCCGGCCCGATTCCGTCGTCGTGATCGAGACCGGCTCAGACGGCGACGTGACCCCAGAGGTCGCCGCCTTCGCGCCGACCCAGCACCTCGCCACGAAAGAGAAGCTGAGCTTCCCCGCCGCTGTCGCCGCCGCCCTGCGCGCGGTCGAGCCGCCGGTGCACGCGGAGCAGTGGCTGTGGCTGCTCGCCCAGGACACGGCGCCCGAGCCCCAGGCGCTCGAGCAGCTGCTCGCCGTCGGGGAGGTCTCGCCCTCCGTCGCCGTCACCGGGCCGAAGCTCGTGGAATGGGACGACCGAGATCGCCTGCGCGGCTTCGGCCTCACCATGACCCGCTTCGGCGCGACGGTTCCCCTCGTCGACGACGAGCTCGACCAGGGGCAGCATGACGGCGCCTCCGACGTGCTCGGCGTCCACGAGGCCGGCATGCTCGTGCGGCATGAGGTCTTCACCGAGCTCGGCGGCCTCGACCTCGCGCTGCCGGTCGTCGACGGGGGCCTCGACTTCTGCGTCCGCGTGCGGCTCGCCGGCCACCGCGTCGTCGTCGCCCCCGGTGCCCGGGTCGCGATCGGCGGCGACGGCGTCGTCGGCCCCCGCCTCTCGCAGCGCACCGGCGCCGAGCGTGTCAGCCACCGCCAGCGCCGCCTCGCCCAGCTGCACCGCAGGCTCGCCTACGCGCCCGGCGTCGCGCTCGCGCTGCACTGGCTGACCCTCGTGCCCCTCGGCTTCGCCCGTGCGATCGCCTGGCTCATCGCCAAGCGCCCAGGAGCCGTCGGCGGCGAGCTCGCGGCTGCCTTCCAGGCCGCGTTCGCCGACGGCCAGCTGGCGACCGCACGCCGCAACGTCGCCAACGCGAAGCGCGCCGGCTGGGCCGTCATCGCCCCGCTTCGACTCCCGGCCTCCGAGCTGCGCAGACGGCGCATGCTCGCGCGCGAGGCAGCCCTGACCGCCGCGCACGGCGAGTGGCGCGAGCTCGACTTCTTCGGCTCGGGCGGCGGCTGGGTGCTCATCGCCGCCCTCGCGGCCTCGGTCGCCGTCAACGGCCGCCTGCTCGGCGCGAGCGCGCTCGGCGGCGGCGGACTGCTGCCGCTGAACACCTCGGTCGGCCAGCTGTGGAGCGGGCTCGGGTGGGGCTGGCGCAATGTGGGCGTCGGATTCGCCGGGCCGAGCGACCCGTTCCAGGCGGTGCTCGCGCTGCTCGGCTCTCTGACCTTCTGGCAGCCGTCGCTCTCGCTCGTGCTGCTCTGGTTCGCGGCGATGCCCATCGCGGCGATCGGCGCCTGGGTGCTCGCCGCGCGGTTCACCCGCCGCCCCGGCATCCGCGCGGTCTTCGCCCTCGCCTGGGCGTTCGCGCCGCCTCTGCTCGCGGCGCTCGCCGCCGGGCGCCCCGCGGCCGTTCTCGCGCACGTGCTGCTGCCGTGGCTGATCTTCGCCGCGGTCTCCGCGCGCCGGTCGTGGTCGGCAGCCGGCGCCACCGCCCTGCTCGCCGCGGGCGTCGCCGCGTGCGCGCCCTCGCTGACGCCGGCGCTGGCCCTGGCCTGGCTCGTGTGGACGGCGGCGAGCGGCCGCAGCGTCTTCCGTGCGCTGTTCGTGCCCCTGCCGGCCATCGCCCTCTTCCTGCCGCTCGTGCTCACCCAGCTGGGCGCGGGCCACCCCCTGCGCATCTTCGCGGACCCCGGCGTGCCGGTGCCCGGGCCCGCGGCCGCCGACTGGCAGCTGCTGCTCGGATTCCCCGGCGGCGCGACGAGCGGCTGGCAGGGTCTCGCGCACACGCTCGGCTGGTCGACCGGCGCCCTGACCGTGCTCCTCATCGTGCTGGTCGCGCCGCTCATGGTGCTCGCGCTGCTCGCGCTGTTCCTGCGCCCCACCGTGCGGGCAGGCGGCGCGCTTCTCGGCGCGTTCCTCGGGCTCGCGACCGCGGCCGTCGCCTCGCACAGCGCGCTGCAGGTCTCCGGAGCGCACTCGGTCAGGCTCTGGGCCGGGTCAGGGCTCAGCCTGTACTGGCTGGGGCTCACCGGTGCCGCGCTGTTCGCGCTCGCCGCGCTCGGCGGCTTCTCCGTCGGCCCGGCCTGGGTCGCCTCCGTCGGCGCGATCGCCGCTGTGGTGCCGCTCGCCGCGACCGGGCTGCTCGGCTCGGCCGCCGTGATCTCGAACCCGGGCGGCCAGCTGCCCGCCTACGTCATGGCCGAGGCGGCGAGCGAGCCGCGCACGGCGACTCTCGTCGTCACGCCGGGTGACACGGGCGAGATCACGGCCGGCGTCGTGCACGGCTCCGGCGAGACCCTCGAGCAGCAGAGCACGCTCGAGTCCACTGAGCCGAGCCTGTCCGCCAGCAACGCCGAGCTCGCCCGACTGGCCGTGAACCTCGTCTCGCGCAGCGGCTTCGACGCGGCCGCCGATCTGAAGCGCTTCGGCATCAGCTTCGTCTTCCTGCACACAGGGCAGTCGCCCGATGTCAGCCAGAAGGCGTTCGGCGACCGCGCCGCGACCGCGCTCGACAGCGACCCGCTGCTCGCCCGCGTCGGCAGCACGTCGAACGGCACGCTGTGGAGCACCACGAAGGACATCGCGCCCGTGGCGCTGCCCGACAACCCCGGCGGCTGGCGGCAGCCGCTCATCGTCCTGATGCTCGTCGTCGTGTTCGGCGTGTTCGCGCTGCTCGCGGTGCCGATCGGCAACACCGCCGCTCCCCGGCGGCGGATCCGCCGGCCGAAGGGCGGGGGTGAGGCCGCCCGCGTTCCCGAGGATCCGGCCGAGGCATCCGATCGCCCCGACCCCGACCTCGAGCAGACCGCCGAGCCGGGCGTCGAGCTCGAACCCGCCTATGCCGCCGTCGGCGGCTCCGACGAGGAGACCCAGCTGTGAGCGACCGCAGAACCGTTCTGACCCGGGCCGGTGTGCGCGTGCTCGCCGGCGCCGCGGGGCTCGCCGCCACCCTCGCGGTCGTGACGGCCGTGTTCACGCTGCCGCTGCCGAGCGCGCAGGCACAGCCGGCGTCGCGCGCCGTGACCCCGGTGCCGGCCGCCGCGTCGGTCGCCTGCCCGGGGCCGCTGCTTCAGCTCGGTTCGGGGACGTCGACGTCGACGCTCTCGGCTCTGTCGGCGCCCACCGTCGTCTCGGGCGGTGACGACTCGTCGCCCGCATCCGTGCCCTTCACGGCGGCCGACGTGCAGGAGGGCGGCACGGCTCCCCAGGCCTTCGAGGAGAAGGCGAAGGATGCCGCGCGCGAGCCGCTGCTCGCCGGGGCGCAGAGCTCCGAGTCGAGCACGGAGGACATGCGAGGCCTCTCGGTTGCGAACTGCGCGCAGCCCGACTTCGACCACTGGCTCGTCGGCGGGGCGACCTCCCTCGGCTCGACGACGCTGGTCGAGCTCGGCAACCCGGGCGATGTCGCGGCGACGGTCGATATCGAGGCGTACTCCGAGCAGGGGCTCGCGGCGGCGGCCGGCGGCACGGGCATCCTCGTGCAGCCCCACACGCAGCGGGTCGTGCCGCTGGCGGGCCTCGTGCCGAACGCGAGCGCGACCGTGGTGCACGTCACGAGCACCGGCGGCACCGTGAGCGCCGAGCTGCAGGAATCCGAGATCTCGGGCGTGACCCCGCAGGGCGACGAGTGGGTCGGGCCGACCGCGTCGCCGTCGAAGAAGCTCGTCATCCCGGGTGCCGTGTTCGACGGCTCCGGCCTGTCGACGGCGACTGCGACGGACTCGAGCGACGGCGGCGTTCCCGTGCTGCGGGTGCTGCCGGTCGGCACGAAGGACGCCAAGGTCACGATCGGGGTGAAGCCCGACGCCGGCAAGGGCGGCGGCACGGCGCTCAGCGCGACGGCCAGCCATGGCGTGGTGTCCGAGATCCCGCTCGAGAAGGCCGGCACGGGGACGTTCACCGTGACGATCGACAGCACCGAGCCCCTCGTCGCGGCCGTGCACACATCGACGGTCGACACCAAGCGCGGCACGGACTTCGCGTGGTACGCGGCGGCCGCGCCGCTCACGGGCGCGGCCGCGCTCCCGATCGCGCCGGGGCCGGGGGCGGTGCTGCACCTCGTGAACACCTCGTCGGCGGCGGTGAAGCTCAAGCTCAGCGGCCCGAACGGCGGCACGGTGTCGGTGCCCGCGGGCGGCTCGGTGTCGCGGAAGGTCGCGAAGCCCGGGGTGCTCACGACCTCCGACGGGCACGGCGTCTACGCATCGGTGAGCTACGCGGCGAGCGGAATGGTTGGGGCCTATGTCGCCTACCCGACCAGTGCGAGCGCGTCGGCGCTCACCGTCTATCGGCGCTGACCCGGCGCCGGCCCAGCGTGGCCGGGGTGGCGGGCGTGGTCGGTGCGGCCGGCGTCAGAAGTGCCGGAACCGCTCGGGGGCGAGGTCCCACGGGTCTTTGCCGAGGTACTCGGCGACCGCGCGGAAGACGCAGCTCTCGATCAGCATCCGCTTGTGCAGCTCGTCGTTGCGGTGCAGCTTCGCGAGCCGCTCGATGGGCACGCGGAAGAGCGTGATGCGACCGCGAGCGGTGTCGACGGCCCAGCGCTCGACTTCGTCGAGCCCGAGCGCGTTCGCAGGCGCCGCCGCGATCTCGAAGCGCACGTCGCCGAGCGCGTCGGGCCACAGCCCCTTCAGGTAGTCGGCGCACGAGGCGACCGCGGTCTCGAAGAAGTCGATGCGCCCCTGCAGCAGCGGCAGGTGCGGGCCGGTCACGGGGCCGCGCACGCCGCGCCGGCCGTGGCGGTTGAGGCGCTTTGCGGGGGTGGCGGGCTGCGCCTCGCGGCGGCGGGGTCGGGGCATGCAGGAATCCTACGTCCGGCGGCGCGAGCGGTGGCGCGCGTCCGGGTGCGCACCGCTCGACCGCAGCTCAACCTCCGCGTGGCCGCCGCTCGACCGCCGCTCGGACCCGCGCCGGAGTGGGTTCGCCGTCGTGTCGGAGGGCGGCGTAGTCTCGACTCATGCTCGACCGCCAGTGCTCCAAATCGACCTGTCAGCGCGAGGCGGTCGCCACCCTGACGTATGTCTACGCCGATTCGATGGCGGTCGTCGGGCCGCTCGCGCCGGTGAAGGCCCCGCACGGCTTCGACCTGTGCGCCGAGCACGCCGACCGTCTGTCGGCACCGCAGGGCTGGCGGGTCGTGCGGCACCAGACGCTCGGCAACGGCTGATCGCTCGCGGCGGGCTGCTGCCGCCTCGCCCCGCGCTCATAAGTCTTCCGCGCGCTCGCGCAGTGTCGCAGGCCGTTGCGCCGGCGCGGTTCGATGAATGCGACGCCTCACCCCCGAGGCAGTTGCATGAGGGAACAGATTCGGTGCCCCTGTAGAAGCTGTTCCCTCATGCAACTGGTTCGCGGGCGTGGCCGCACTGCTCGCGCTGAGAAGCCGGGCTCTCAGCGGTCGGGGAATCCGTTCGGGCGGCGCGCGAGGGTGGGTGAGAGCGCGGCGAGCCGGCGGCCCTCGGCTTCGAGCGCGCGGGTCTCACGCAGGCGTCGCACGGCCGAGACCGCCCAGAGCAGCGTCACGGGGTCGATGACCGGAAGCGGGTGCACGAACGGCGCGACCTCGGCAGCGAGCTCGGCGCCGAGCCCTGAGCGTGCCTGCGGCGACAGGCGGTGCTGCTGGGCGAGGAAGGCGCTCACCCGCCGCGCGAGCGGATCCGGCAGAGCGGCGACATCGGCGAGCTGAGCCCACGAGGCGAGCTGCGGGGGCACCGCAAGCAGAGCCGGTGCGAGCGCCGGCACGCGCTCGTGCTGTGCGTACGTTCCGGCGAGCAGATCGCCGATGCGCTTCGAGCGCGCGTTCAGCAGGGCGACGATCACGGCGAGTCCGCCGAGCGTCGCGTAGACCTCGACGACGGCCGCGAGCGCTCGGACGAAGGCGTGGCGCGTGCCTGCCGCGCCGCCGTCGTCGCGCACGATGCGCGTTCCTGCCACGAAGCGCCCCACCGAGCGCCCCCGGGTCGCGACCTCCATCGCGACGGGGTAGCCGATCACCGCGAGCACCAGCGCGACGATCGTCAGCGCCGTCGCCACGGAGTCGTCGAGGCCGCTGCCGAAGACGAGCAGCGGCACCGTGCAGATCAGCAGCACCGCGATCGAGCACAGCAGGTCGATGAACCCCGACAGCGCCCTCAGCAGGAAGCCCGCGGGCCGCACCGCGAGCGCGACCGCCTCGCCCGTGACGACGCCGCCGAGCTCGCCGCCGCGATCACCGGGAGCGGTGGGGATGACGGTCGGCGGGGCTGCGGCCATGGCTATCATCAAAGCACGATGGACCTCGACGCCTACACGGCCGCCCACCGCGGCGAGTGGGAGCGGCTCGACCGCCTCGCGTCGAGCCGCCGTCTCAGCGGGCGCGAGGCCGACGAGCTGATCGAGCTGTTCCAGAGCGGCTCGGCGCAGCTGTCCGCCATCGCGTCGACCGCGGGCGACAGCATCCCCGGCGAGCGACTGTCGGTCACGCTGTCGCGTGCCCGGCTGCGCTTCACCGGGGCATCCGACAACCCTCTGCGCGCTCTGCCGCGCTTCTTCGTGCTGCAGCTGCCGGCCGCGCTCTACCGGCTGCGGTGGCTCACCCTCGCGGTCGCCGTCGCCACGATCGGAATCTCGGTGCTGCTCGCGGCGTGGATCAACGGCGACCACGCGGTGCTCGCCGCCCTCGGCAACCAGGCAGACCTCAAGAAGCTGGTCGACAGCGACTTCGTCGACTACTACCGCGAGAATCCCGCCGCCGGATTCGCGGGCCAGGTATGGACCAACAATGCCTGGGTCGCGGCGCAGTGCATCGCCTTCGGCATCACGGGCGTCTACCCGGCACTCGTCATCATCCAGAACGCGGTCAACGTCGGCATCGACGCGGCCGCGATGTTCGCCTTCGGGAAGGGCGACGTCTTCTTCTCGTTCGTGCTGCCGCACGGCATGCTCGAGCTCACCTCGGTGTTCGTCGCGGCCGCCGCCGGCTTCCGGATCTTCTGGGCCTGGGTTGCGCCGGGCCCGCGCACGCGCTCGCGCTCGCTCGCGGAGGAAGGCCGGGCGCTCTTCATCGTCGCGATCGGGCTCACGATCTCGCTGTTCGTCTCGGGCATCATCGAGGGGTTCGTCACCCCGTCGCACCTGCCCGTGTGGCTCAAGCTGCTGATCGGCGCGCTCGCGCTGCTCGCCTTCCTCGCGTACATGCTGGTCGTCGGCGGCCGGGCCGCCCGCGCCGGCGAGACCGGTGATCTCGCCGAGGCCGACCGGGGCGCGACGCAGCTGACCGCAGGCTAGATGCGGGCGAGCGGATGCCTGGCGGCTACGGCGCCTCGGTGAAGGTGCGCCCGAACAGCGGGCGGTAGCTGAACCCGGCGAGCAGCCCGCCGACGATGGGGAAGACGATGAACACCCAGATCTGCGCCCAGGCCCAGCCGCCGCCGTAGACGGCCGCCGCGATGGATCGGGCCGGGTTCACCGAGGTGTTGTCGATCGGGATCGTGATCAAGTGGATCAGGGTCAGTGACAGGCCGATCGCGAGCGGCGCGAAGCCGACCGCCCCGATCTTCGCCGTGGTGCCGAGCACGACGAAGACGAAGATCGCGGTGAAGACGATCTCGACCACGATCGCGCCGCCGAGCCCGAAGCCGCCGGGGGAGTGGTCGCCGAAGCCGTTCGAGGCGAAGCCGGCCTCGTGCGCCGCGCTGAAGAACCCGTCGCCCGTCGAGGCGATCAGCGCGATGATCGACGACCCGATCACACCGCCGACGAGCTGGGCGACGATATAGCCGACCACCTCGTTCCACGGGAACCGGCCGGCCGCGGCGACGCCGAGCGTGATGGCGGGGTTGAAGTGGCCGCCCGAGATGGGGCCGAAGGCATAGGCGCCCACGACGACCGTGAGGCCGAACGCGAGCGCGACGCCGAGGAAGCCGACGCCGAGGGAGTTCTTGTCTGCGGAAGGGAAGTTCGCTGCGAACACGGCGGTTCCGACGCCGCCCGCGACGAGCAGCAGGGTGCCGAGCGCCTCGGCGACGAGCCTGTTGAAGAAGCTCGAGGACGGGTTCGGCTCGGGAATCGTCGGCTCGGCGGGAATGGCGGGCTCTGTCGTCACGAGTGCTCTCCTAACGCGATCATCGGGGAGCGCCTGCCCCCGCTACCGGCGAGACTAGCGACACGCTCGGGCTGAGGGAACAGGCAGCTGCTCAGAGCCGGCCGGCCGCCTTGAGGTCGAGGTAGGCGTCGGTCACGGCCGGTGGCAGCGCCGCGGGGGTGCGCGTGACGACGTGCGCCCCGAGCCGTCGCACCGCCTCGCCGAGCCGCGCGGTGTCGAGCAGCGCGCGCTCGGCGGCCGCCGCCCGATAGACGGCGGCGCGGTCGTCGAGGTGGCGGGCAGCTTCGGCGATCTCGGGGTCGGTGACGGATGCCACGAGGACGGTGTGCGCCGCCGTGAGCTGCCCGAGCACCGAGAGCAGTCCCTGTGCCGCTCCGATGGAATCGAGCGAGGTGAGCAGCACGACGAGCGCTCGCTGCGTCGTGAGCGCGCGCACCTGGCCGGGAACGGCACGCCAGTCCATCTCGATGAGCTCGGGGTGAACGGATGCCAGCGCGTCGACCTCGCGCCCGAGAAGCTCGGCGCCCGAGGCGCCGTGCACGCGCGCCCGCACACGGCGGTCGAACGCGAGCAGGTCGACGCGGTCGCCGGCGCGATCGGCGATCACCGACAGCAGCAGGCTCGCCTCGATCGCGGTGTCGAGGCGCGGCTCGTCGCCGATGCGCGCGGCCGAGGTGCGGCTCGAGTCGACGACGATGACGATGCGGCGGTCGCGCTCGGGCCGCCAGGTGCGAACCATCAGCGTCGGCAACGCGGTGCCCGCTCTGGCCGTCGCGCGCCAGTCCACGCTGCGCACGTCGTCGCCGCGCACGTACTCGCGCAGCGAGTCGAACTCGGTTCCCTGCCCGCGGATCATCACCGCCGTGCGCCCGTCGAGCTCGCGAAGTCGCGCGAGCCGTGACGGCACGTGCTTGCGAGCGAGGAAGGGCGGCAGGACGCGCAGCCGGCCGGGCGCGGCCAGCACCGCCTGCCGGGCGGCGAGACCGAGCGGGCCGAGCGCGCGCACCGTCACCTGCTCGGCACGGCGCTCGCCGCGGCGGGTGGGCGTGAGCGTCAGAGCGAGCGCGCGCCGCTCGCCGGAGGGTACGCGCACGCGCTGCCGCGTCGTCGAGGCTCCCGCGGAGGGCTGCCAGGCGTCGCGGACGACCGCGCGCAGCATCCGCCCGCCCTGATTGCCGACCAGCAGACGCGACTCGACCGACTCACCCAGCCGCACGCGCACGGGAAGCTCGCGCGTCAGCGAGAGCGCCCGCGGCGACGCGGCGAGCCACACGTCGACGGCGGCGAGCAGGGCGCACAGCGCGACCCAGCCCGCGACGACTCCCCAGGCCGCCACGGCAGAGTCCCCGAGCAGCACGAGCGGCACCGCGCCGAGGGCGACGAGGATCGCGAACCGGCCGGTCAGCGCCATGTGGAATCCGCCACTAGATCGGCACCTGCACCTGCTGCAGGATCGACTGCAGGATCGCGTCCGGCGTCACCTGCTCGAGCTCGGCTTCCGGCCGCAGCTGGATGCGGTGCCGCCATACCGAGACGGCCATCGCCTTCACGTGGTCGGGCGTGATCGCGTCGTAGCCCGACAGCCAGCCCCAGGCCTTCGAGGCGGCCAGCAGCGCCGTCGCGCCGCGCGGGCTCACCCCGAGCCGCACCGACGGCGACAGCCGCGTCGCGCGGGCGAGATCGACGATGTAGCCCAGCACGTCATCGCGCGCGCCGACCCGGGTGACGGCCGTGCGAGCCGCCGCGATCTCGGCGGCGCCGACGACCGCGGTCACCCCGGCCGCGTCGAGCGAGCGGGGGTCGAAGCCCGCAGAGTGCCGGCGCAGCACCTCGAGCTCGGTGTCGCGCTCGGGCAGCGGCAGGCCGACCTTCAGCAGGAAGCGGTCGAGCTGGGCCTCGGGCAGCGGGTAGGTGCCCTCGTATTCGATGGGGTTCTGCGTCGCGGCGACGATGAACGGCTCGGGCAGCGGGTGCGAGACGCCGTCGATCGAGACCTGGCGCTCTTCCATCGCCTCGAGCAGCGCCGACTGCGTCTTCGGCGGCGTGCGGTTGATCTCGTCGGCGAGCAGGATGTTGGTGAACACCGGGCCCTCGCGGAACTCGAACCGCGCCGTCGCAGGGTCGAACACCACCGAGCCGGTGACGTCGCCCGGCATGAGGTCGGGGGTGAACTGCACGCGGGTCGTGTCGAGCGCGAGCGCCGCCGAGAGCGCGCGCACGAGCAGGGTCTTGGCGACGCCCGGCACCCCCTCGAGCAGCACGTGCCCGTTCGCGAGCAGGGCGATGATGAGGCCGCTCACCGCGCCGCCCTGGCCGACCACGGCCTTTCCGACCTCGTCGCGCACGCGCGCGAACGCCGTCCTGAGCTCATCGTCTTCCGCTCTCATCGCTGCCTTTCTCTGCTGCTTCCGGTCGTCACGATTCGGCCGTGTCGCTCGGTTTCCGCCGCGTTCGTGACGACCGCGGGGCGCGTGGGTGGAGTCGACGGGCTCGACACGGCGGCCTCGACCGCGGCGACCCGTCTGGCAAGGCTCATGAGCTCGGCGTCGCTCGCCGGCTCGGCGTCGAGCAGCACGGCGCGCACCTCGGCGGGGTCGAGCCGCGTCTGCGTGGCGACCGCGGCGCAGACATCCGCCACCGCCGCGCCCGGACCCAGCCCGACGGCCGTCGCGAGCCGCCCGACGGCGCCCATGCGCAGGGCATCGAGCGCCGTGAGTCGCGCGTCGGAGCGCTGGTACAGCCGCGCGCGCCCCTCGAGCGACTCGCTCGCCCGCACGACGACCGGCAGGTCCTCGACGACGAGCGGCCCGAAGCGGCGCCCGCGCCACACCGCGGCGGCGGCGCAGACCAGCGCGGCGAGCACGATGAGCGGCGTGACCCACGGCGGCGTGAGATCGGCGATGGTCTTGGGGGTGCCCACCCCGACGTCGGCCGGGCTCGGCGTGTACCAGATCAGCACCCGCGTGCCGCCGAGCAGCCGGATCGCCTCGCCTGCGTTCGACGCGTTGGCGATGTGCTGGTTCTCGAGCACGCTCGCGGTGCGGATCACGGCGACGTCGCGGCCGACCGCGCGCAGCGCCTCCTCCATGCCGGGGGCGGGTGCGATCAGCACGCTCCGCGCGTCGAGCCGGTCGTCGGCGGCGAGCTTCGCGGGCGACAGGTAGCGGTTCTGGTCGAACACGGCGACCGTGAGATCGTCGGGCGACGCGCTCGCCGCGGCCCGGCCCGCCTGCGCGAGCGTGGTCGCCGTGCGCACCTCGACGCCGTGCGCTCGCAGCACGCTGAGCAGCGCCTTCGCCCCCGTCGGCGTCGCGCTCGCCGGGTCGAGTTCGGGCCGCTGCTGCGTCGACTGGCCGGCGATGAGCACGCCGAGCACGGCGACGAGGACGACGACGGCGGCGATCACGAGCCTGCCGCGGCTGCGCCGCACGCGCGCGCTGAGCGTGGGCGTGAGAACGGGGGCGGATGCCCGGGCTGCGGCATCCTCGATCGTGGTGCTCATGCGCGCACCGCGCCTTCCGCGGCGAACACGAACTGCGGTGTCGCGCGCCGCACGCGCTCGTCGAGTTCGCGCAGCAGCTCGTTGGCCGCGCGGTCCTGCGCACGGCCGAGGTAGCGCGCCGCATCGAAGGTGTCGGCGGCGCCGCGCAGGGCGGCCGCCTCTGCCGGGAAGGCGCCGGCGGCCTGCAGGGCGACCTCGTGCGCGGTGGTGCCCGGCCGCACGGTGACGATCGTGCGCTCGACGAGCGAGGCCGCGATCGCCCGGAAGCGCTCGATCACCGCGAGCGACCAGTCGCCCTGTGCCGCGGCCCGATCGGCGGCGGCGCGCAGCTGCTCGGCGCTGCGGGTGTCGGCCACCTCGCCGCCGACGCGTCGCGCCCGCGAGCGCCGGCTGCGGCGCGGCAGGCCGAAGCGCAGCAGCGCGAACACGACGATCACGAGCACGAGGCCGCCGCCGATCACGGCGAGCCAGCCCGGTGCCCCGTGCCCGCCGCCGAGGCTCAGCGAATCGAACCACTCGGCGATGCGCCGGCTGAGCAGATCGAACCAGTTCGGGCGTGCGGAGGCGTACTCGGGCTTGCTCAGCTCCTGCGTGAGCCAGCGCCGGGCGGTGTCGTCGTCGGGCGTGAGCGGCGGCGCGCCGAGCCCCTCGCCGAGGGTCACCACGCCCCGGGCGGTTGCGGGGCCTGCTGCTGCGGGGGCTGCGGCGCCTGCTGTGCCTGCTGCTCGGCGAAGCGCGGCGTCGCGAAGGGGTCGCCGAGCGGCCGCCCCAGCTGCCTGTCCTCGACGTAGCGGGTGAGCACGAGGTCGAGGCCCTCGCGCCGCATCCGCTGGTCGACGTAGACGATCACCCCGGTGGCCGACTGGATGACGCTCGTGACCGCGCCGATCACGAGGGTGAACAGCAGCAGCACGCCGTAGGAGATGCCCGCGATCGCGAGCGACGACGCGTCGACCCCCGTGAACGAGCTCGGCGTGCCGGTCGGGAACGCGGCTTGCAGCGCGAACTGGAAGATCAGCGAGATCGGCGTGCTGACGATCTGGGTCGCGACCCAGCAGATGGCGATGACGAGCACCTGCGCGCCGAACACACGCCAGAACCCACCGCGCGTGAGCCGCCACGAGCGCGCGATCGCGGCGCGGATGCCGAGCCGCTCGAGCATGATGGCGGATGCTGCGAGCGAGGTCTTCCCCCACAGCCACGCCCACAGCACGGCGAAACCCGCGCCACACAGCAGCCCCACGATGACGCCGACGGCGATGAGGGCCGCGCCGCCGCCCCCGCCGCTGGCCGCGCCGGGGATCACGAGCGCGGCCACGATCCCGGCGAGCACCGCGACGCCGACGAGCAGCGCCGCGCCCACGAGGAACACGAAGCCGGCGAGCGCCCAGCGCCGCCCCCTGGTCGCATGCCACAGCTGGCCGGCGCGGGGCCGGTAGCCGAGCACGCCGTTCGCGACGTCGATCACGACGATGCCCTGCAGCACACCGCTCGCGATCACGCTGAACGCCACCGCCACGAGCGCCGCGACGATCACGGCGGCGACGCCGCCCGCCTCGATGGCGTCCCTGTCGGCATCCGTCGCGTGCGCTGCACGGTAGAGGAACCAGCCCGTCGCGCTGCCGACCACGAGCAGCGAGCCGATCACCACGAGTACCTGAATGAGCACCGCGGCCCCGAACAGGGCGCCGGTGTTGCGCCGCAGCACCTGGAACGGCGTGCCGAGCAGCTGGCCGAAGGTGAGCGGCCGCAGCGGAACGAGCCCCGGCTTCGGCGGCGGCGCCCAGGCCGGCGCAGCCCCGTACTGGGGTGGCCGCCAGCCGGTCTGATCGCTCATAACCACTAACCTAGAGAACCGAAGAGCCCGGAGACCCGAATTCTCCGGCGTGATCTGGGGACAAATGACCACACGAATCCTCGTTGTCGACGACGACACGGCGCTCGCGGAGATGATCGGCATCGTTCTGCGCAGCGAGGGCTTCGACCCCGTGTTCTGCGCAGACGGCGCCCAGGCGGTCGAGGCCTTCCGGCAGGCGGCGCCCGATCTCGTGCTGCTTGACCTGATGCTGCCGGGGCTCGACGGCATCGAGGTCGCCGAGCGGATCCGCTCCTTCTCCGGCATCCCGATCATCATGCTGACGGCCAAGTCCGACACGGCCGATGTCGTGCGCGGTCTCGAGTCCGGCGCCGACGACTACATGGTGAAGCCCTTCAACCCGAAAGAGCTGGTGGCCCGCGTGCGCGCCCGCCTGCGCCCTTCGAGCGCCGGCCCGGCGACGCCGTCGGTGCAGGTCGGCGACCTCGTCATCGATGTCGCCGCGCATGAGGTGCGGCGCGGCGAGACGCGCATCAACCTGACCCCGCTCGAGTTCGACCTGCTGCTCGCGCTCGCGAACAAGCCGCAGCAGGTGTTCACGCGCGAGATGCTGCTCGAGCAGGTCTGGGGCTACCACTACAAGGCCGACACGCGGCTCGTGAACGTGCACGTGCAGCGGCTGCGCGCCAAGGTCGAGCACGACCCCGACAACCCGCGCATCGTGCAGACGGTGCGCGGCGTCGGCTACCGCGCGGGCCTCACCGCCTAGCGGCGGCCCCAGCAGAGCTTCCTACAATCCACCCATGACAACGGCGGCGCTGCGCGTGACGGGCGGGTGGTGGCGCCGCCCGTCCGAATGGCCGGCGCGCATCGCTCGCGCGTGGGCGCGCTCGCTGCAGTTCCGCACGGTCGCCATCACGATCCTGCTCTCGGGCGTGGCGATTCTCGTGACGGGCCTCGTCATCTCGTACTCCGTCGGCAACGACCTCTACAAGTCGCGGCTCGATCAGGCGCTGCACGACGCGGGCCGTGCGCAGCAGCAGGTGCAGTCGAGCCTCGACGCGACCGATGCCAGCGACCCGGCCACGGTCCTGGGGCTCGGCCAGGCCGTGAAGTCCGTCGTGCAGGGCGCCTCCTCGAGCCGCATGCTCGCCTTCGTGCGCAAGCCCGGCCAAGCCGCCGACCCGCAGGCCCCCACCGACTACACGGCGGGCGGCATGAGCCAGAGCCTGATCTCGCGGCAGCTCTCGGACGCGGTGGCGAAGTCGGCCGACACGCTCTACTCGCAGTCGGTCGCGCTGCCCGTGGACAGCGGCTCCCGCACCAGCACGCACCCGGGCGTCATCGTCGGCACGCAGATCCAGCTGCCCACGGCGGGCACGTACCAGCTCTTCCTCGGCTACGACCTGAGCGATGCCGAGCAGACGCTCAACTTCGTGCAGCGCACCCTCGTGCTCGCCGGCATCGCGCTGATCGCGCTCATCGGTGCGCTGACCTTCGTCGTCGTGCGCTTCGTCGTCGCGCCGATCCAGCTCGCCGCGGCGACCAGCCGGCGGCTCGCAGCCGGCGACCTCGAGGTGCGCATCCCCGAGAACGGCGAGGACGTGTTCACGTCGCTCGCCCGCTCGTTCAACGCGATGGCCGACAGCCTGCAGCGGCAGATCACGCAGCTCGCAACCCTCTCGCAGCTGCAGCAGAGATTCGTCTCGGATGTCTCGCATGAGCTGCGCACGCCGCTGACCACCATCCGCCTCGCCTCCGAGCACCTCCACGACCGCAAGGGCGACTTCGACGAGTCGACGATGCGCACCGCCGAGCTGCTGCACGCGCAGGTCGAGCGCTTCGACCTGCTGCTGTCCGACCTGCTCGAGATCAGCCGCTACGACGCGGGGTCGGTCTCGCTCGAGATCGAGATGACGAGCCTCGTGAGACTCGCCGAGGACGCGATCGACGAGTTCGAGCCGCTCGCCGAGGCGAACGGGACCACCCTGCGCCTGTCGGCGCCCGGGGGCTACGCCGAAGTGCCGATGGATGCCCGGCGCATCCGCCGCGTCATCCGCAACCTCATCGGCAACGCCATCGAGCACGGCGAGGGCAAGCCGATCGAGGTCATCGTCGACAGCAACCGCAGCGCCGTCGCACTCGCCGTGCGCGACCACGGCATGGGCATGAGCGAGAGCGAGGTGGGGCACGTCTTCGACCGGTTCTGGCGCGCCGACCCCTCGCGCCGCCGCACGATCGGCGGCACGGGGCTCGGCCTCGCGATCTCGCAGGAGGACGCGCTCGTGCACGGCGGGCTGCTCGACGTCTGGTCGCGGCCGGGCGAGGGGTCCTGCTTCCGCCTGACTCTGCCGCGGCGCCGTGGCGGGGCGATCGGCGAGTCGCCGATTCCGCTGCAGCCCGCCGACCCCCAGGAGGTGAGCCGATGAGGCGCTGGCGCAGTGCGCTTCTCGTCGTGGTCGCCGCGCTCGCGGCATCCGTTCTCGCCGCCTGCGCCACGATCCCGCGCGAGGGGCCCGTCACCCGCGGCGGGCCGGTGTCCGCGCAGGACAACCCGTTCGGTCAGGTCGACTACCACCCGCTCGGCCCGGGCGACGGCGAGACGCAGGCGCAGATCCTGAACGGGTTCATCCAGGCCGCGGTGAGCCCCGAGACGGGCTACCAGATCGCCCGCGAGTTCCTCTCGTCGTCGTTCCGCAGCCAGTGGAATCCGGACGCCTCGGTGACGGTCGACCGTGCGGCGCTGCGCCGCGAGCCGCAGCGCGTGAACTCGACAGAGCTGAACCTGCAGATCACGCCCTCGGCGTTCATCGACCAGAGCGGCAACTACCGCGCAGCCGACTCGCAGGCGCCCGTGCCGCTCAGATACACCTTCGTCAAAGAGCACGGGCAGTGGCGCATCTCGGACGCCCCGTCGGGGATCGTCATCGACTCCGACCAGTTCCAGAACGTCTTCAGCCCGCATCCGCTCTACTTCTACAGCCCCGACTACCGCTTCCTCGTGCCCGACCTGCGCTGGTTCCCCTCCTCGCGCACGACGATCGCGACCCGCATCGCGAAGGCGCTGCTCGCGGGGCCGTCGCCGTGGCTGCAGGATGCCGTCGTGACCGCCTTCCCGAAGGGGACCCAGCTCGCGAGCGGCTCGGTCGTGGTCACGGGCGGGGCGGCGCAGGTCGCGCTCAATGCCGTCGCGGCGGGCGCCGACGAGCCGACCGTGAACCGCATGGACGAGCAGCTGACTGAGAGCCTCGGCACGAGCGCGTCCTCCGTCACGCTCTCGATCGGCGGCGTGAACCAGAACGTGAGCGGGGCGACGGATGCCGTGCAGGACCCGCCCGTCGTCTCGAGCCCCCTCGTGCTCAAGGGCGGCAAGTTCGGCTTCCTCTCGGGCAAATCGGTCGTCTCCCTCGGCGGCGTCGCCGACCAGCTCGTCGCGCTGCACCCGACGGCCGCGACCGTGAGCGCCAACGGGGCGGCCGCGGCCGCGCTCGCGGGCGGTGCCGCGTATGCCGTGTCGGCGGCGCTCGAGAACCCGGTCATGATCGACACGCGGCACGGTCTCATCGCTCCGGCCATCGACAGTCGGGGCATCGTGTGGTCGGCGACCCGCGACGCCAGGGCCGACTTCGCGGTCTCGGCGGGTGACGGCGCCACCGCGTCGCTGAAGGCCGCCTGGCCCGATGCGCGCCAGCTGCTCTCGTTCGCGATCTCGCGCGACGGCACCCGGCTCGCCGCCCTGATCGGAACGAGCGACGGGCAGTCGCACCTCATGGTCGCCGGCATCGTGCGCGACTCGACGGGCCACCCGACCCGCATCGGCGAGCCGGTCGACCTGGGCGGGCTGGGGCTCTCCTCTGGCATCAGCCTGGCGTGGAGCGACGAGCTCTCCGTCGCCGTGCTCGGCGTCAGCCCCCAGGGCGGCACCGCGATCGTGACCCAGCAGCTGGGCGGCACCCTCTCGGACCCGACGGCCGGCCCCGCCGACGGCACGGTGATCGCCGCGGGCAACCCGTCGTCGGAGCTCTGGGTGCTCACCTCGGGCGGCGCGCTCGAGAGCCCGGCCGGCAACGGCTGGCAGACGACCGCGACCGACGTCGAGGTGCTCGCGACCCAGCAGGGCCGCTCCTAGGGCGGGCGCCCGCGAGCCGCCGCATGAGCGCGGCCCCCTCCGCCGAGACGACGCCACATGTCGCTCTGGCGCCGCATTGCGGCACCTGCGGTCGTCTCGCGTGAGCTCCGAAGGGGCTTTCCACAGGGGGAACGGTGTGGGCGCGCGGCGGCGGAGCGGATGGGGCAGGATCGCGTGCCATGTGGGAGCGCGTGCGCGAAGCGGTGCTGGATGCCTGGGCCGTGCTCGCGCCGACGGAGTGCGCCGGCTGCGGCGCCCCCGACCGCGCGCTGTGCGCCTCCTGCCGCGCCGAGCTCGCGGCCGTGCACCCCGTGCGCGAGTCCCTGACCCGCGACGACGGCAGCGAGCTCGGGGTGTGGCGCGCCTTCGAATACGGGGGAGTGGCCCGCAGCATCCTGCTCGCCTTCAAGGACGGAGGGCGAACGGATGCCGCGCCCGCGCTCGCCTCCGTGCTGGGGCGGGTGCTGCGCGCGGCGCTCGCCGAGGCGCCTCGCGAGGCGCACGGCCGCGTCGAGCTGGCCGCGATCCCGAGCTCGCGCGCCGCTTTCCGCCGCCGCGGCTACCGCCACGTGCCGCTGCTGCTGCGCCGGGCCGGGTACCGGGACTCCGGTGCGCTTCGCGCCACCCGACAGACTCAAGACCAATCCAACTTAGATACCACATCGCGATATGCGAATCGTGCGGAGGCGCTGACAGTCACGGGGCCGCCCGGCCGCCGCTTCGTGCTCATCGTCGACGACATCGTGACGACCGGCGCGACGGTATTGGAAGCTGATCGGGCCTTTCGGGCGGCGGGGCATGTCGTGGTCGGCGTGGTCGCCCTGGCGCGCACCGCGCGCCGCGTTCCGAAGCTGGGAGCGCATGCCGAAATCCGCAGAAATTGCCCGTGACATCACCAGAGGGCGGAACTAGGTTGGTCGGCACAGAGCAGGTGCGGCTCCACCCACCGGCAACCACGGTGGGAACGCACCGAGAACAGGAGGTTGCGATGGAAATCGACATCGTCGGACGCGGCGCCCAGATCACGGACCGTTTTCGCGAGTACGTGACCGAGAAGGCCGAGAAGGTGTCCCACCTGGCCGAGCGAGCTCTTGTCTTCGAGATCAAGCTCTCCCGTCTCACCACGCGGGGCGGAACGCCCGGTGACGAGAGGGTCGAGCTGACGCTCGTCGGGCGCGGGCCCGTGGTCCGCGCGGAGGCGACGGCCGCCGACAAATACGCGGCGTTCGACATCGCCATCGGCCGGCTGCTCGAGCGCGTGCGCCGCGCGAAGGACCGCCGCAAGGTGCACCGCGGTGGCGCGCACCGGCAGACCTCGTTGCACGACGCGGCGAGCGGTGCGTTCGCCCAGACCGACGTGACGCCGATCTCGGGCAACGCGCTCACGCAGCTCGCGACGGGCGCCGTCCCGGTGCAGTCCGAGGCGGCGGAGGACGAGAAGGACGAGTACTGCCCCGTCGTCATCCGCACGAAGACCTTCGCGTCCGTTCCGATGACCGTCGACGACGCGCTCTACTACATGGAGCTCGTCGGGCACGATTTCTATCTGTTCATCGACGCAGAGACCGAGCGGCCGAGCGTCGTCTACCGGCGCAAGGGCTGGGACTACGGCGTGATCCAGCTCGATGACAACGCCGACGAGCTGCAGGAGGCCGCCACGGCCGCCCGCAAACTCGAGTCCGTCAAGTAGCGGCGATCTCACGGGGCGGCGGATGCCTGAGGCATCCGCCGCCCTCTCCCTGTCCGTTCAGGGCGGGCGTGACCCGCTCGTCTAGACTGACCGGGATCCCCCGCTCTCGAACAAGTGGAGTTCTTCAGTGGCCTCAGTCCTGGAAAAGGTCCTGCGCGTCGGCGAAGGCCGGCTGCTGCGCAAACTCGAAGGCTATGCGCGCGCCGTCAACGCTCTCGAAGACGACTTCAAGGAGCTCACCGACGACGAGCTGCGCAACGAGACCGTCGAGCTGCGCGAGCGCTACGCCGAGGGCGAGAGCCTCGACGATCTGCTGCCTGAGGCGTTCGCCGCCGTGCGAGAGGCGGCGCGCCGGGTGCTCGGCATGCGCCACTTCGATGTTCAGATCATGGGTGGCGCCGCGCTGCACCTCGGCAACATCGCCGAGATGAAGACCGGTGAGGGCAAGACCCTCGTCGCGACGACCGCCGCGTACCTCAACGCCATCCCGAGCCGCGGCGTGCACGTCATCACCACCAACGACTTCCTCGCGAGCTACCAGAGCGAGCTCATGGGCCGCGTCTACCGCGCGCTCGGCATGTCGACCGGCGTCATCCTCGCCGGCCAGACGCCCGAGGAGCGCCGCGAGCAGTACGCCGCCGACATCACCTATGGCACGAACAACGAGTTCGGCTTCGACTACCTGCGCGATAACATGGCGTGGCAGGCATCCGACATGGTCCAGCGCGGCCACAACTTCGCGATCGTCGACGAGGTCGACTCGATCCTCATCGACGAGGCGCGCACGCCGCTCATCATCTCGGGGCCGTCGTCGGGCGAGGCGAACCGGTGGTTCACCGAGTTCGCGCGGCTCGCGACCCGGCTGGTTCCCGGCGAGGACTACGAGGTCGACGAGAAGAAGCGCACGGTCGGCGTGCTCGAGCCCGGCATCGCGAAGGTCGAGGACTACCTCGGCATCGACAACCTCTACGAGTCGGCGAACACCCCGCTGATCTCGTTCCTCAACAACGCGATCAAGGCGAACGCGCTGTTCAAGCGCGACAAGGACTACGTCGTCATGAACGACGAGGTGCTCATCGTCGACGAGCACACCGGCCGCATCCTGATGGGCCGGCGCTACAACGAGGGCATCCACCAGGCGATCGAGGCGAAGGAGGGCGTGCCGGTCAAGGCCGAGAACCAGACCCTCGCCACCGTCACGCTGCAGAACTACTTCCGCCTGTACAAGAAGCTGTCGGGCATGACCGGTACCGCCGAGACCGAGGCGGCCGAGTTCATGTCGACGTACAAGCTCGGCGTGGTCGTCATTCCGACCAACAAGCCCATGATCCGCAAGGACATGCCCGACCTCGTCTACAAGAACGAAGAGGTCAAGTTCGCGCAGGTCGTCGAGGACATCGTCGCGCGGCACGAGAAGGGCCAGCCGGTGCTCGTCGGCACCACCTCGGTCGAGAAGAGCGAGTACCTCTCGCGGCTGCTCGCCAAGCGCGGCGTGCGCCACGAGGTGCTCAACGCGAAGAACCACGCTCGCGAGGCCGCGATCGTCGCACAGGCCGGCCGCCTCGGCGCCGTCACCGTCGCGACCAACATGGCCGGCCGCGGCACCGACATCATGCTCGGCGGCAACGTCGAGTTCCTCACCGTCGCCGAGCTCAACGCGCGCGGGCTGTCGCCGGAAGAGACGCCCGACGAGTACCAGGCCGCCTGGGACGAGACGTTCGAGAAGCTGAAGTCGGCCGCCGCCGAAGAGGCCGACAAGGTCCGCGAAGCGGGCGGGCTCTACGTGCTCGGCACCGAGCGCCACGAGTCGCGCCGCATCGACAACCAGCTGCGCGGCCGCTCGGGCCGCCAGGGAGACCCGGGCGAGAGCCGCTTCTACCTGTCGCTCACCGACGACCTGATGCGCCTGTTCAACGCCGGCGCCGCCGAGTCGCTGCTCGGCCGGGCATCCACGCCCGACGACCTCGCCATCGAGTCCAAGCTGGTTTCGCGCGCGATCCGCAGCGCCCAGGCGCAGGTCGAGGCGCGCAACGCCGAGATCCGCAAGAACGTCCTCAAGTACGACGACGTCCTGAACCGCCAGCGCGAGGCGATCTACGCCGACCGCCGCCACATCCTCGAGGGCGACGACCTGCACGAGCGCGTGCAGAAGTTCCTCGACGACGTCGTCGACGAGGTACTCGACGAGCACACCGGCGAGGGCAACGGCGACGACTGGGACTTCGACGCCCTGTGGAGCGAGCTCAAGACGCTGTACCCCGTCGGCATCACGATCGACGAGGTCGTCGCCGAGGCCGGGTCGAAGGGGCGCATCAACCGCGAGTTCATGCGTCGCGAGATCCTCTCCGACGCGCACGTCGCCTACCAGCGCCGCGAGGAGCAGCTCGGTGCGCCCGCGATGCGTGAGCTCGAGCGCCGCGTCGTGCTCTCGGTGATCGACCGCCGCTGGCGCGACCACCTCTACGAGATGGACTACCTGAAGGACGGCATCGGCCTGCGCGCCATGGCGCAGCGCGACCCGCTGGTCGAGTACCAGCGCGAGGGCTACGCCATGTACCAGCAGATGATGGGCGCGATTCGCGAAGAGACGATCGGATTCCTGTTCAACCTCGAGGTCGAGGTGACGCAGGCGGCCGGCGAGGTCTCGGGCGTCGCCGCGAAGGGGCTCGACCAGTCGCAGCAGCAGGGTCTGTCGTACTCGGCTCCGAGCGACTCGGGCGGGGTCGAGGTGCGCGGCCAGAGCGGCCAAGTCGACCGCGCCGCATCCGAGCGCGCCGAGCGCGCGGCGCGCCGCCGCGAGCTGCAGCAGGGGGAGCCGCAGGCGCCCGCCGCGCAGCAGGGCGGTGCTCGCGGCGCCTTCGGTCAGCGCACCGGCGACGCCGCTGCCTCCGAGGACGAGCCGCAGAACCGCGCCCAGCGCCGCGCCCAGAACCGCAAGCGGTAGGGCCTTCCCGCGCGGCGACACTAGACGCCGTTTTGTGCCCTGCGGGTTCTCGCGCGGCGACACTAGACGCCGATTTGCGCCCTGCCGGTACTTGCGCGGCGACACTAGATGCCGTTTTTGCGACGCAGATCTCCCGCCGGACGACAGTAGATGCCGTTCTCCCGCGGGATTTCGGCGTCTAGTGTCGCCGGGCTGGAATCGCGGGGCGCGTTTCGGCGTCTAGTGTCGTCGCGCGGAACTGCGTGGGCGCATTCCGGCGTCTAGTGTCGCCGCGCGGAACTGCGTGGGCGCATTCCGGCATCGAATGTCGCCGCGCAGGGGCACGAGGGCGCAGAACGACGCCCGGCATCACCGCACGATCGAACAGCCCACCCGCGACCGGGCGCGACTGTGCGCGGTCGGCTCGCCCGAGACGCGCGCGCCGCGGAGTGGGTTGCTACAGCACGCTGATCGACGTCGCGCGCGCCGCCGAGCGGGTTGCTACAGCACGCTGATGCTCGTCGCGCGCCAGCGCGAGTCGAGCCCCTCGAGGCGCAGCGCCACGGCGCGCACGCGCTGCGGCATCTGAACGACGACGGTCGCCTCGACGATGCCGGCGTCGGGCTCGAAGGTGCGGATCGAGAGGATCGTCAATCGCGGCCGTTGCGCGGGTGCCCGCTTCAGCGCCCGCGACCGCGCTGCGAAGCTGACCCGGCGAGCGAGCTTCGTGTAGACGTCGTCGGTGATCCAGCGCGCGATCTGCTCGAGTTCGCGGGCGCCCGCCAGGATCTCGATCACGCAGCGCGTCAGGTTGGTGATGAGGGGTTCAGGATCGGGCAGATCCGCCGTGCGCTGAACCCCGAAGTAGTCGTCGACATCGAACCGCTCATGGCGCTGTGCGTTCGCCATTCTTCCCCCAGCTTGTGCGAGCTCGACGAGACGGTCGTCGAGTGTTTGTGACCCTTTCATGGGTCACGGCGCCAGCGCCAGAGGTTTTTTCCATTGTTGATAACTTTTCCGCCGCGCCTCGGCGCCGGCTAGCGTCGCCCCCATGCGCTTCGATCTGCTCTTCGACGACCTCGAGGCTCAGCTCGAGTCCCGGCTCGACGCAGAGGGCGCGCAGCAGCGCGGCGAAGAGGAGCGGCTGCGCGCCGCCCGCACGAGTCTGCGCGACCGGCTGGCTTCTCTCGCGGGGAAGGCCGGGCCGGGCATCCGCCTGCGCCTCGTTGACGGCTTGGCCGTCGACATCGCGCCGGTGACGGTGGGGCGCGACTGGCTCGCGGCCGAGCTCGACGGCGGGGGCGAGTGTGTGGTGCCGCTCGGGTCGATCGCGTCGGTCACGCTGAGCGCGGCGCGGCTTCGCCAGAGCAGAGAGCAGATGCCTGAGCAGCAGCCGCCCGCGGCCGGCGGACTCTCGGCCAAGATCGGCATCGGGGTGGTGCTGCGCGATCTCGCCCGTCGGCGGGTTCCGCTCGATGTGCTGGGCCGCGCGGAACCCGTTCCGCTGCACGGCACGATCGACCGGGTCGGTGCGGACCACTTCGATCTCGCCGTGCACGAGCGAGGGGCGGTGCGACGCGAGTCCAGCGTGATCGAGCACCGCATGGTCGCCCTCACGGCGGTCACGCTGCTGCGGCTCTGACCGGGGGCGACCACGGCGGCTGGAGCGGCCGCGGCGGCGTCAGTCGCCGGGGCGCAGAATCGTGCCGCCCGACAGCTCGGTGAGGCTCGCGAAGTCGGACTGCTCCCACAGGGCGCGACGGCGCTGCTCTTCGTAGAGACTCGCGATGTAGGACTCGAGCACCTCGCGCTCGATGCGCCACTGCGGGCCCACCTTGATCGCGGGCAGCTCGCCCGTCTCGACGAGAGCGGTCACGTCGGCGAGCTCGACGTTCAGGATCTCCGCGCAGTCGGCCGTCGTCAGGAAACGCACGGCATCGCCTGCGGAGTGGCTGGTCATGTCCTCTATTGTGTCGACCATCCGAGCGATCCAGCGTCACTGTGGATAACTTTCCCCGGGGCTTGACGGATTCGCCAGCATGGGGTCATGAGCACACCGCCGACCGTGCCCCGACCCCGCCCGACCTGGCGCGAGCCCCGCTTCCTTCTCGGAATCGTGCTGGTCATCGCGTCGGTGGCCGGCGTGGCCGGGCTCGTGGTCGCCTCCGACCGCAGCGTCGAGGTGTTCGCGGCACGGCACGCCCTGGCGGCGGGCGACGAGGTCTCGGCGAGCGACCTGGTCGGCGTGCGGGTGCGACTGGGCGCGGCATCCTCGGCATACCTGCGGGCTGCGCCCCAGTCCGACACGGTCGTCACCCGCACCATCGCCGCGGGCGAGCTGGTGCCGGTCGGCGCCCTCGGCGCCGCGTCCGCCCAGCGCAGGACGAGCGTCGTGATCAGCGTCGACGGCGAGCTGCCCGCGTCGATCGACATCGGCAGTGCCGTCGACGTCTGGTCGGCTGCGGCGACGGGGGAGGGCACGGGCGCGCCGAAGTTCGCGGCGCCGCGGGTGCTCGTGCCCGACGGCACCGTCGTGCGGGTCGTGCGCGATTCGGGCCTCGGGGCGACCGGCGGCGTCGCGGTCGAGGTGCGCGTCCCGAAGGACGCGACCGCCGAAGTGCTCGAGTCGCTCGCCAACGGCGACGCGATCACGGTGCTGCCGGCGGACGCGTGAGGGGAAGGGGAGGACCGAGATGGCCCAGCTCGCTCTGAGCCTTGACCGTCACGCCGAAGACGCACTGCTGCCCGGAGCGCTGCAGGCCGGCCACGCGGTCGTCGCGCGGGTGCAGACCGCGGGCGAGCTCGCGGCCACGCTGGCCGCGCACGACGTCGAGCTCGCCCTCGTGTCGGCGGCCAGGTCGCGGCTCACCCCTGAGCTCTGCGCCGCGGCCGCAGCCGCCGGCGTGCGCCTGGTCGTCTTCGCGCAGACGGTCGACGAGCGCGACGTCGCGTCGCGCGCGGGCGCGCCCGAGGTGCTGATCGAGCCCGCGAGCTGGGCCGAGCTCGAGCGGCTGCTCACGTCCGCCGCCTCCGGTGCGCCCGGCGCGGGTGGGGGCGTGCGCACGGCGAGCGTCGAGTCCGGGCCGGGCGCGCCGATGCGGCAGTCCTCGGTCATCGCGGTCTGGGGGCCGACGGGGGCTCCGGGTCGCACCTCGCTCGCTGTCTCAGTCGCGGCCGAGCTGGCTCTGCTCGGCAGCAATGTCGCGCTCATCGATGCCGACAGTTACGGGGGCGCCGTCGCACCATGGCTCGGACTGCTCGACGAGACGCCGGGCTTCGCCGCCGCGTGCCGCCTCGCCGGGAACGACGCCCTCACCCGGGCAGAGTTCGACCGCGTCGCGCAATACGTGCCGATGCCGCAGGGCGCGCTCGCCGTGCTCACCGGCATCGCCCGGGCGAGCCGCTGGCCCGAGCTCGGCAGCGAGCGGGTGGGGCGCGTCGTCGACGCGGCCGCGGGCTGGTTCGACCACGTCGTCGTCGATGTCGGCTTCAACCTCGAGGCCGACGAAGAGATCGCGAGCGATCTGTTCGCCCCGCGGCGCAATGCGGCGACCCTGACCGTGCTCGAGCACGCGACGCAGCTCGTCGCCGTCGGGCTCGCGGACCCGCTCGGACTGTCGCGGCTGCTTCGCGGCTGGGCGGATGCCGTGGCCGCAGCCCCGGGCGCCCGCCACCGTCTCGTCGTGAACCGGCTGCGCGCCTCCGTTCTGGGCGGGAACCCCGCCGGGCAGGTGAGCGGGGCCCTGCAGCGCTTCGGCGGCATCGCCCCCGCGGCGCTCATCCCCGACGATCCGCCGGCCTTCGACGCTGCGATGCTGGCGGCGGCGCCGCTTGCGATCGCGGCTCCGCGCTCCGCAGCGCGCGAGGAGATTCGTGGATTCGTGCACGGTGCGCTGCTCGGTCTACCGGCGACCCCTCAGCCGAGCCGCCGTCGAGGCATCCGCTCGAAGCATGCGCGAGCCTCTCTGCCGGCCCCGGTGGCCGCGTCGCGGCCGACCATAGAATTGTCGGGTGTCGACCCTCAGTGACCTCGTCATCGCCCACGGGCGCTCCACCCCCGAGGACATCGAGTGGATGCACATGCTCGTGGGCGACGCCCAGCTGCTCGCCGATCTCGCCTTCGCCGACATCGTGCTGTGGGTGCCCACCGAAGACGGGTTCATCGCCGTCGCGCACTCGCGCCCATCGAGCGCGGCGACGCTGTTCTACCGCGACATCGTCGGGCAGAAGATCCGCCCCGAGTGGCGCACACAGGTGACCGAGGCGTTCGAGACGGGGCAGATCGTCGATTCGAGCGCCCCGGAGTGGTACGAAGAGACGCCGACCCGCGTGCGCGCCGTGCCGGTGCTGCGCCGCCTCGGCGCAGGCAGCGCCAAGACGACCGATTCCCCGATCGCCGTGCTCACGCGCCACACGAACCTGAGCGAGGCGCGCACCCCCGGTCGCCAAGAGCTCACCTTCAACGACTGCGCGAACGACCTGTTCGCGATGATCGCCTCGGGCGACTTCCCCGACCTGGGCGCCCCGAGCGGTCCGCGCCGTGGCGCACCGCGCGCGTCCGACGGCCTCATCCGGCTCGACGTCGAGGGCATCACGACCTTCGCGAGCCCGAACGCACTGTCGGCGTTCAACCGCATCGGGTTCACCGACGAGCTCGAGGGCGAGTCGCTCGCCGAGGTCACCACGCAGCTACTCACGGGGCACACCGCGTTCGACGAATCCCTGCCCCTCGTGGTGACGGGTCGGGCGCCGTGGCGCACCGACATCGACGTGCGCGGGGTGACGGTCTCGCTGCGCGCCATCCCCATCCGCAACCGGGGCGAGCGCGTCGGCGCGATCGTGCTCGTGCGCGACGTCACCGAGATGCGCCATCAGGAGCGCGAGCTGATCACGAAGGACGCGACGATCCGCGAGATCCACCATCGCGTCAAGAACAACCTGCAGACGGTGGCCTCTCTGCTGCGCATCCAGGCGCGTCGCTCGCACTCCGACGAGGCGAAAGACGCGCTCGGCCAGGCGCAGCGCCGCGTCGCCGCGATCGCGGTCGTGCACGACACGCTGTCGACCGGACTCGCGCAGGCGGTCGACTTCGACGACGTGTTCGACCGCGTGCTGCTGCTCGTCGCCGAGGTCGCGGCGGGGCACAACACCTCGGTGCGCCCCGTGAAGAAGGGCCGCTTCGGGGTGCTGCCGAGCGAGGCGGCGACCCCTCTCGCGCTCGCACTCACCGAGCTCGTGACGAACGCCGTCGAGCACGGCCTCGCCGACCGCTCTGGCGAGGTTCAGATCATCGCCGAGCGCAGCGAGGAGCAGCTGACGGTGAAGATCGTCGACGACGGCACGGGCCTGCCCGAGGGCAAGGTCGGTGCGGGCCTCGGCACGCAGATCGTCCGCACCCTCATTCAGGGCGAGTTGGGCGGATCGATCGACTGGCACACGATGATGGGCACCGGCACCGAGGTGACGGTGGAGATCCCGCTGCGGTTCCTGACCAGCGGTTCCGCCGGCGCCTGAGGCGCGCCGGGTGCGTACGGCCGTAGGCGCGGCGCGCATTCCGCACGCTCGCGCGTACCGATGCACCCCCCGCGTACGCGGAATCGTGCGTTCTAGGTGTCGCGCGCAGCCATGTGACGGCGTCGGGCCGCCGGCCGGGTGAGGGTAAGCGGCGCTGGGCCGCCGGGGCGCCGGCGCGCGCTAGGCCGAGCGGCGGGCGCGCGCGGCGCGGCGCTTGAGTGCGCGGCGCTCGTCTTCGGACAGCCCGCCCCAGACGCCCGAGTCCTGGCCGGTCTCAAGGGCGTACTGCAGGCAGACCTCGGTGACGGGGCAACGGCCGCAGACCTGCTTGGCCTTCTCGATCTGGTCGACGGCAGGGCCCGTGTTGCCGACCGGGAAGAACAGCTCGGGGTCAGCGGTGAGACATGCGGCCTTGTCGCGCCAGTCCATGGGGATGCTCCTTTTGTTGCATGAAAGCAGACGCAGGCATTCGGGTTGTCGCCTCGTCGGCAGTGATGACGACCGGATCAGGGCCGAAAGATCGTGGGGATTTTTGACCTGCCCACAGCCCCGTGAGCGATTAACCGGACCCCTGTATCCTCCCATGGGGGCAAGAGCCAGATCAAGAGTTTTGAGTGGGATAACACTGTGAACACCAGCCGGAAACCCGCATCTGATAAGGGATCCCGCGGCGCTGTGACGGCGCTCGCGGTGGTCTTGGGCGTCGAGGCGGTGCTGGTGCTCGGTGCAACCGCACTCACCATAGTGCAGTTCGCGACGCACGGTGCTCAGGTCGAAGCCGACGGCTTCGCATTCGTCGCGTGCCTGGTGATCGGATTCCTGTGGGTAGGTCTCGCCGCCGTCGGGGTGTGGCTCGAGAAGCGCTGGTCGCGCGGCCTCACGATCGTGTGGCAGATCATCCAGCTCGTGGTCGGCGTCGGCGCTCTGCAGGGGCTGCTCGCCGGGCCGCTCGAGGGGGCCGTGCTGCTCACGCTCGGGCTCGCGGGAATCGTGCTGGTGCTGACCCCGGGGGTCACACGCGCGCTGCGCGGGAACGCGGCGTAGGTCTCCATTCGGCTGCGCCGAGTCGACCCACGGGGCGGACTGCGCCGAGTCGACCCACGGGGCGGACTGCGCCGAACCCGCCCGCCATCACGCGAGCTTGAGCTTCTTCGTCAGCATGCCGAGGTGCCCCTTCGCCTTCACGTTGTAGAGGGCGTGCTCGAGGGCCCCGTCCGGCCCGACGACGAAGGTCGAGCGCAGCACCCCCGTGACGGTCTTGCCGTACAGCTGCTTCTCGCCCCAGGCGCCGTAGGCCCGGTGCACCTCGAGGGATTCGTCGGAGAGCACCGGGAAGTTGAGGTGCTCTTGCTCGGCGAACTTCGCGAGCGTCGCAACGGGGTCCTTCGAGATGCCGAGCACCGCATAGCCGGCATCCGTCAGCGCTGCGAGCCCGTCGCGGAAATCGCAGGCCTGCGTCGTGCAGGCGGGCGTGAGCGCCGCCGGGTAGAAGTAGACGATCACGTGGCGACCGGCGAAGTCGGCGAGCGACACGGTGGTTCCGGAGGCATCGGGAAGGGAGAACGCGGGCGCGGGGTCGCCCGCCGAGAGGCGGCCGGCAACGGGAGCAGAAGTCACCCTTCGACCCTAAGGCCGCGGCGCGGGCGTGCTGGTCTCGCGCACGACGAGGGTGCTCGGGCTCGGCGCGGCGGTGCTCCAGCTGCGGCCGTCGAGCAGTTCGAGAAGCATGGCGGCGCTGCGCCGCCCGGCGCGGTCGGGGTACCGCTCGAGCGCCGTGACCGTCGGGTATGAGAACTGGCACAGCATCGAGTCGTCCCAGCTGACGACCGCGACGTCGTGTGCGCCGGCATCGGCCAGGGCGCGCAGGCCGGCGACGGCCATCACGTCGTTCGAGAACACGAGGGCGGTGGGCCGGATGCCTGACGAGAGCAGCTCGAGCACGCGGGCGTGCGCCGTGTCGAAGGTGTAGTCGGCCTCGGCGAACTCCACGGCGATGCCCCGGGCGGTGCTCTCGTGCCGCACGGCGGTGCGGCGGTCGACCTCGTGCGCGAGGCCGAGGGGGCCGGTGATGTGCGCGATGCGGCGGTGCCCGAGCTCATCGAGGTGGGCGACGATCAGCTGGGCGTCGCGATGCTGGTCCTCGATGCGCTCGCCCGCCCCAGAGGGCAGGACGCCGTGCAGCACGAACGGCAGGCCGAGCCGCGTGAGCAGCGCGGGGCGCGGGTCGTCGATCGCGCGGTCGAGCACGATGACGCCGTCGACCCGGCCCTCGCCAGCCCAGCGCTCGTACACGGCGGTGTCGCGGCCGGGGGTGGTGCCGACCATGCGCAGCAGCAGGCTCTGCCCGGCCTCGGAAAGCACGTCCTCGACGCCTTCGAGCAGTCGCATGTAATAGGGCTCTGTGCCGAGCAGGGCCGGGTCGCGGCGCAGCACCATGCCGATCGCGTCGGCGCGCGAGCGCGACAGGGCGCGTGCCGAGAAGCTGGGATGCCACCCGAGTTCGGCGGCCATCGCGACGACCTTCTGGCGGGTCTGCTCGCTCACGCCGGCCTGGCCGTTGAGGGCGTACGACACGGATGCCTTCGAGAGGCCGAGGCGCTCGGCGATGTCCGCGATGGTCACGCGGGCCACTAGCGGCCCTCCTCGCCGCTCTGGCCCCCGACCCCCGGGGCGAGGGTCTGCAGCAGGCGCTGCAGCGAGTCGAGGCGGACCGCGCCGGCGGGGCCCAGCCGCCCCTCTTCGACGGCCTCGACGATCGCGCAGTCGGGGGCGTCGCGCAGATGCGTGCAGCCGCGCGGGCACTCCTGCGCGAGCGCCAAGAGGTCGGGGAATCCGCGCAGGATGTTGGCCGGGTCCACGTGCCCGAGACCGAAGCTGCGCACACCGGGGGTGTCGATGATCCAGCCGCGGCCGGCATCCGTCTCGACGCGCAGCGACACGGTCGAGCTCGATGTGTGGCGGCCGCGCCCCGTGACCTCGTTCACGTGCCCGGTCGCGCGGTTCGCGTCGGGCACGAGCGCGTTGACCAGGGTGGACTTGCCGACCCCGGAGTGCCCGACCGCGACCGTCGTATGGCCGACGAGCGCGGCCGCGAGCTCGGCGGTCGGCATGGCGCCCCGCGCGCTCGTGAAGACCGTGAGGTGGTCGAGGGCGCCGAAGTTCGCGAGGAACGGCGCAGGGTCGGCGAGGTCGGTCTTGGTGATGCACAGCAGCGGCTCGATGCCCGCGTCGTAGGCGGCGACGAGGTAGCGGTCGACGAGGCGGACGCGCGGCTCGGGGTTCGCGGCCGCGATGACGATGAGCATCTGGTCGGCGTTGGCGACGATGATGCGCTCGACGGCGTCCGTGTCATCGGCCGAGCGGCGCAGCAGGGTCGTGCGCTCCCCGATGCGCACGATGCGCGCGAGCGTGCCCTCGCCGCCGGTGGTGTCGCCGACGAGGTCGACGCGATCGCCGGTGACGATCGCCTGCTTGCGCAGTTCACGGGCGCGGGATGCCGTGAGCTGATGCTCGCTCGGCTCGTCTTCATCGAGCAGCACCGTGTAGCGGCCGCGGTCGACGGCGAGCACTCGGCCCGTGACGGCGTCGCCGTGCTCGGGGCGCTGCTTGGTGCGCGGTCGGTTGCCCTTCGGGTTGGGCCTGACGCGGACGGACGACTCGTCGTACTCGCCGTACGGCTCGTCGTCGTCTTCGTCGTCGGACCACCAGCTCAAGCGGGCAGGACTCCGTGCTCGGGCCCGGCGACCATGCGGCGCCACAGCTCGGGGAACTGCGGCAGCGTCTTCGCCGTCGCGCCGATGTCGTGCACCTCGACGCCCGCGACGCGCAGCCCGATCAGGGCGCCCGCGGTCGACATGCGGTGGTCCTTGTACGACTTCCAGACGCCGCCGTGCAGCTCGGCGGGCTCGATGCGCAGCCCGTCCTTGAGCTCGGTCGCCTTCCCACCCAGGCCGTTGATCTCGGCGACGAGCGCGGCGAGGCGGTCGGTCTCGTGGTGGCGGATGTGCCCGATGCCCGTGAACTCGCTCGGGCCGTCGGCGAGAGCGGCGAGGGCCGCGAGGGCGGGCACGAGCTCGCCGCCGGTGGAGAGGTCGAGCGTCACACCGCGGATCTCGCCCGTGCCGCGCACCGTGAGCCGGTCGCCGTCGAGGGCGACCTCGGCCCCGAACAGCGGCAGATAGCTCGCGAGGTCGGCGCCGACCTGCGTGGTCTTGGCCGGCCAGTTGCCGATGGTGACGCGACCGCCCGTCGCGACCGCCGCCGCGAGGAACGGCGCGGCGTTCGACAGGTCGGGCTCGATCGCGGCGTCGCGCGCGCCGACCGGCTGCGGCTTCACGACCCAGGTGCCGAGCTCAGGCGTCTCGACCTCGACGCCGCGGGCCGCGAGGGCGGCGATCGTCATCTCGATGTGCGGCATGCTTGGCAGGCGCTCGCCCGCGTGGTGCAGCACGAGCCCGTTCTCGAAGCGCGCCGCAGACAGCAGCAGCCCCGACACGAACTGGCTCGAGCTCGACGCGTCGATCGTGATCTCGCCGCCGGCGACCCGGCCGGTGCCGTGCACCGTGAACGGCAGGGCGGCACGGCCCTCGTCGGCGAGGTCCACGCCGAGCGCGCGCAGCGCGTCGACCATGGCGTGCATGGGGCGGCCCCGGGCCGACTCGTCGGCGTCGATCGTCACGGGGCCGAGGGCGAGGGCGGCGACCGGCGGGATGAACCGCATGACCGTTCCGGCCTGGCCCGCGTCGATCGTGGTCGAGCCGGTGAGCTCGGCGGCCGGGACGATGCGCAGATCGGGCCCGAAGGGGCCCGGCTCAGGCATCCGCTCGACGCCCGTGCCGAGCGCCGCGAGCGCCTCGACCATGCGGTCGCTGTCTTGCGAGTGCAGGGGAGCGGTGAGCACCGAGGGCGCGTCGGCGAGAGCGGCGAGCACCAGCTCGCGATTCGTCTGCGACTTGGAGCCGGGCAGGGCGACGTCGGCGTCGACGGGCGCGCCCGCGAACGGCGCCGCCCACAGCTCGGAGGTCTCGGTCTGGCGGCTGTCGCCGTACGGATCGAACTCGGGCGCGGAATAGGTGCGGAACTGCATCGGTTGCAGGATATCGAGGATTTGATCGCACCAACGAAAGGACGCCAGTGCCCGCATCAGCGCTCATCGAGCGGCCCGTCGTCGGCAGCGAAGCGACGGATGCCTGGGCCGTAGAATTGGCCGCGATGACAGACGACCTCGAGCTCTCGAGCGACACTCCCGCGGAGCGGAGCTTCGAAGAGCAGGCGCTTCCCTTCATGGACCAGTTGTATGCGGCGGCCCTGCGCATGACGCGCAACCCGTCTGACGCGCAGGACCTCGTGCAGGAGACCTTCGTGAAGGCCTTCGCGGCCTGGGCGCAGTTCCACCAGGGCACGAACCTCAAGGCGTGGCTGTACCGCATTCTGACGAACACGTTCATCAACAACTACCGCAAGAAGCAGCGCGAGCCGTACCAGACCCCCATCGAGGATCTCGAGGACTGGCAGCTCGGTGGCGCAGAGTCGACGACCGCCCGCGCGGCCCGCTCCGCCGAGGCGGAGGCGATCGACCACCTTCCTGACTCCGACGTCAAGAACGCGCTGCAGGCCATCCCCGAGGACTTCCGGATGGCCGTCTACTTCGCCGATGTCGAAGGCTTCTCCTATCAGGAGATCGCCGACATCATGAAGACACCCATCGGGACCGTGATGAGCCGCCTGCACCGTGGCCGGCGGATGCTTCGCGATCTGCTTTCCGACTACGCGCGCGACCGGGGGAGCGCCGCACAGACCCCACCTGCCAGGAGTACACGATGACCGACTGCGGCTGTGACAAAGCCAAGAAGGACCTTGAGGAATACCTGCACCACGAGCTGCAGGCCGACGATGCGGCCGACATCCGCGAGCACCTCGCCACCTGCGCCGACTGCGCCGGCGAGCACAAGGTCGGCGTCGTGCTGATCGAGGCCGTGCAGCGGGCCTGCCGCGAGACGGCGCCGGAGGAGCTGCGCGTGCAGGTGCTCACCAAGTTGCGGGCGCTTCAGACGCACGCGTAGCGCGCGCTGATCGCGGAGCCCGCGGGGGCCGCGATGGCCGGCCGGCCGCGTGATCGCGCTGCTCGGATCCGCTTCGCGCTGCTCGGATCCGGACAGCGTCGAGAGGATCTGAGCAGCGCGGGCGCGGAAGGCGGGGGCGCGCATCGACGAAGGGCCCCGGTTCCTCAAGGAATCGGGGCCCTTCGCGTACGAGGGTCAGACGGTCAGCGCATCCGCCATCAGCTTCGCCTGCTCGACCGCGTGGCGCTTGGCCGTGCCGACGGCGGGCGAGGCGGATGCCGGGCGCGAGACCACCGAGATGTCGCGCTTGCCCGCGCGGCGCGCCGCATCGACGAAGTAGGGGGCCGCGCCCTGGTTCTCGGGCTCGTCCTGCACCCACACGACCTCGGCGTTGGGGTAGCTGTCGAGCACGCCGACGAGCTCCTGCTTGGGCAGCGGGTAGAACTGCTCGAGGCGCACGACCGCGATCTGCGGGTTGGGCGCCTTCGCCAGCTCGGCCTTCAGGTCGTAGTAGATCTTGCCCGCGCAGGCGAGCACGCGGCGCACCGCGCCCTTGTCGCTCACATCGGGGTCGTCGATCACCGGCTGGAAGCGGCCCGAGGTGAACTCGGACAGGTCGCTCGTCGCACCGCGCAGGCGCAACATCGCCTTTGGAGTGAACACGATGAGCGGCTTGCGCGGGCGGGCGTATGCCTGGCGGCGCAGCAGGTGGAAGTACGACGCCGGCGTCGACGGCCGCGCGATCGTCATGTTGTTCTGCGCGGCGAGCTGCAGGTAGCGCTCGATGCGCGCCGACGAGTGGTCGGGGCCCTGGCCCTCGTAGCCGTGCGGCAGCAGCAGCACGACGGACGAGCGCTGGCCCCACTTCTGCTCGGAGGCGGCGATGTACTCGTCGATCACGCTCTGGGCGCCGTTGGCGAAGTCGCCGTATTGCGCCTCCCACAGGACGAGGGCGTCGGGGCGCTCGACCGAGTAGCCGTACTCGAAGCCCATCGCCGCGTACTCGGAGAGCAGCGAGTCGTAGACCCAGAAGCGGCCCTGGTTCTCGGCGAGGTTCGCGAGCGGCACCCACTCCTGCCCGTTGACCTGGTCGTGGAAGACCGCGTGGCGCTGCGCGAAGGTGCCGCGCCGCGAGTCCTGGCCGACGAGACGCACGGCGGTGCCCTCGAGCACGAGCGAGCCGAAGGCGATCAGCTCGGCGAATCCCCAGTCGATGCCGCCCTGGCGGCTCATGTCGACGCGCTTCTTGAGCAGCGAGGTGAGCTTCTTGTGCACCGTGAAGCCGTCGGGCACGTTGTCGAAGGCGTCGCCCACGGCACGCACGACGGATTCCGCGACGCCGGTCGTCTCGAGCTCGCCGGTCGCCGGCTCGTCGTTCTTCGGAAGCTGCGTGACCACGGGGATCGGCGAGGTCTGCGCCTCGTGCGTCTCGGCGAAGGCGCGCTCGAGGCGGGCCTGGAAGTCGCGATGCGCCTCCTCGTACTCCTCTTCCGTGATGTCGCCGCGGCCGACGAGCGCCTCGGTGTACAGCTTGCGGGTCGAGCGCTTCGCCTCGATCAGGCCGTACATGAGCGGCTGCGTCATCGACGGGTCGTCGCCCTCGTTGTGACCGCGGCGGCGGTAGCAGATCAGGTCGATGAAGACGTCGCGGCCGAACTCCTGGCGGTACTCGAACGCGAGCTTCGCGACGCGCACCACCGCTTCGGGGTCGTCGCCGTTCACGTGGAAGATCGGCGCCTGGACCGTCTTTGCGACATCCGTCGAATACACGGAGCTGCGCGCCTCGCTCGGCGACGTCGTGAAGCCGACCTGGTTGTTGATGTTGACGTGGATCGTGCCGCCGGTCTTGTACGCGCGCAGCTGCGACATCTGCAGCACCTCGACGTTGATGCCCTGGCCGGCGAGCGCCGCATCGCCGTGCACGAGCACGGGCAGCGTCGTGTAGGTGCCCGCGGGGCGCCTGTCCTGCTTGGCGCGCACGATGCCCTCGAGCACGCCGTTGACGACCTCGAGGTGGCTCGGGTTCGCCGCGACGTAGACCGGCACCTCTTTGCCGTCGGGAGAGACGAAGGTGCCCTCGGTGCCGAGGTGGTACTTCACGTCGCCGGTGCCGGCGAGGTCGAACTCGCCCTCGAACTCGCGGAAGATCTGGCCGTAGGTCTTGCCCGCGATGTTGGTGAGCACGTTGAGGCGCCCGCGGTGGGCCATGCCGATCGCGACGCCGTCGAGCCCGGCATCCGCCGCGCCCTGCAGCAGCTCGTCGATGAGCGGGATCGTCGACTCGCCGCCCTCGAGGCTGAACCGCTTCTGGCCGACGTACTTGGTCTGCAGGAAGGTCTCGAAGGCCTCGGCCTCGTTGAGCTTCGTGAGGATGTGCAGCTGCTCGTCGTGCCCTGGCTTCACATAGGGGCGCTCGAGCTTGTCCTGGAACCAGCGCCGCTGGGCCGGGTCCTGGATGTGCATGTACTCGACGCCGACGGTGCGGCAGTACGAGTCGCGCAGCACGCCGAGGATGTCGCGCAGCTTCATCTCGCCGTAGTTGCCGGCGAAGCCGCCCGCGACGAACTTGCGGTCGAGGTCCCAGAAGGTGAGGCCGTGGCTCGCGATCTCGAGATCGGGGTGGGTGCGCTGCTTGTACTCGAGCGGGTCGATGTCGGCCATCAGGTGCCCGCGCACCCGGTACGAGTTGATGAGCTCGTGCACGCGCGCCGTCTTGTTGACCTGGTGGGCGAGGTCGACGTTGATGTCCTGCGCCCACAGGATCGGCTCGTAGGGGATGCGCAGCGCGGCGAAGATCTCCTGGTAGAAGTCCTGGCCGCCGGCCAGCAGCTCGTGCACGATCTTGAGGAACTCGCCGGAGCCCGCGCCCTGGATCACGCGGTGGTCGTAGGTGCTCGTCAGGGTGATGGTCTTCGAGATGCCGAGGTCGTTGAGGGTCTCGGGGCTCGCGCCCTGGAACTCGGCGGGGTACTCGAGGGCGCCGGCGCCGATGATGCAGCCCTGGCCCTTCATGAGCCGCGGCACGGAGTGCACGGTGCCGATGCCGCCCGGGTTGGTGAGGCTCACCGAGGCGCCCGAGAAGTCGTCGGCCGTCAGCTTGTTGCCGCGGGCGCGCTTGACGAGGTCCTCGTAGGCGGCGAGGTAGTCGGTGAAGCCCAGCGTCTCGGCGCGCTTGATCGCCGGGACGAGAAGCGAGCGCGTGCCGTCGGGCTTCGGCAGGTCGATCGCGATGCCGAGGCCGATGTGGGCGGGCTTCACGACCGAGGGCTTGCCGTCGATCACGTCGTAGAAGACGTTCTGGCTGGGGAACTGCTTCAGCGCCTTGATGAGCGCCCACCCGATCAGATGGGTGAAGCTGACCTTGCCGCCGCGCGTGCGGGCCATGTGGTTGTTGATGACGATGCGGTTGTCGATCATCAGCTTCGCCGGAATCGTGCGCACGCTCGTCGCGGTGGGCACCGTGAGGCTCACGTCCATGTTGGCGGCGAGCGTCTTCGACATGCCGCGCAGCGGAGTGACCTCGTTGGCCTCGGCCGGCCCGTCGTTCTTCGGGGCGACGGCCGGGGCGTCGGCCGGGACCGGGGTCGGCTTGGGCGCGACGGACGTCGTGCGTGCGACCGGCTGCGTGGGCTGCCCCTGCGGGGCGGGGGCGGGTGCCTGGGCAGGCTGTGTGGGCTGGGCAGGTGCCTCGGGCTGGGCGGGCGCCTGCTGAGCGGGGGCGGATGCCTGAGCCGGCGCGGCCTGAGCGGGAGCCCCCGCGGCCTCAGCTGCCTTCTGCTCCAAGATCGGCCACCACGACCGGTCGACCGAATTCTTGTCGGCGAGGTACTGCTCGTAGAGCTCTTCGACCAGCCAGTCGTTGGCTCCGAACTGTCCCTCTTCCGTGCCAGTCAGCTGGCTTGCCACAGCCGATCGCCCACCTTCTCCATTGACGTCTGGTGTCCTGCTTCATCAGGCCGGGGCCTTTCCGGCCCCAGCGCCCAACGACTATCAAGCCTAAGCCCTGTGGACAACGCCCCGTGCCCGACTTGCCCGGCGCGGCATAGCGTTGAGGCATGAGGTTCTACGGCCAAGCGCCCCAGCACGACCTGACGTATTCCGATGTCTTCCTGGTGCCGAGCCGCTCCGCCGTCACCAGCCGGCTCGACGTCGACCTCGCCCCGGGCGACGGAACGGGCGCGCGCATCCCGATCGTGGCGAGCAACATGAACTCGGTCACCGGGCCGCGCCTCGCGGCGACTCTCGCGCGGCGCGGCGGGCTCGGCGTGCTGCCCCAGGATCTCCCTCCGCAGGAGCTCGCGGCAGGCATCCGGTTCGTCAAAGAGCAGCCGGTCGCCTACGACACGCCCATCATCATGTCGCCCGACGACACGGCCAGTGACGCGCTCGAGCGGGTGCCGGCCGTGCACGGGCTCGGCGTCGTGCTGCACGATGCCGACGACACGTACGCCGGCGCGGTGCTCGCGACGCGGCTCGCGGTCGTGCCGCCGGATGCCCGGCTGGGCGACCTCGTGCACGGCGAGCTCACCGCGCTCGAGGCCGAGGACGTGCCCGACGGTCGCGCCGCCTTCGATCTGCTCGACGCCGCCGGCGTCGAGTTCGCGCCCGTGATCAGCCAGGGCCGTGTGATCGGCACCCTCTCGAAGACCTCGGCGCTGCGATCGACGATCTACCCGCCGGCGGTCGACGCGCAGGGGCGGCTGCTCGTCGCCGCCGCCATCGGCATCAACGGCGACGTCACGGGGCGGGCCCGCGCGCTGCGCGATGCGGGCGTCGACGTGCTGGTGCTCGACACCGCCCACGGCGACCAGGACGGAATGCGCCGGGCGCTCGGCGCCGTCGCCGGTCTCGATCTGGGGCTGCCGCTCGTGGCAGGGAACATCGTGACGGCGGCGGCTGTGCAGGACCTCGTCGCCGAGGGCGCGAACATCCTCAAGGTGGGTGTCGGGCCCGGTGCCATGTGCACGACCCGCATGATGACGGCGGTCGGGCGGCCGCAGTTCTCGGCCGTGCTCGAGACGGCGGAGGCCGCGCGCGAGCTCGGCGCGCACGTGTGGGCCGACGGGGGAGTGCGGTACCCGAGGGACGTCGCCCTCGCGCTCGCCGCAGGTGCGGCATCCGTCATGATCGGGTCGTGGTTCGCGGGCACGATCGAGGCGCCCGGCCTGCTGCGCAGCGACGCCGCCGGGCTCTACAAGGAGAGCTGGGGCATGGCGTCGAACAAGGCCGTGCAGGCGCGGTTCGCGCGGCTGTCGCCGTATGAGCGTGCCCGGAAGGAGCTGTTCGCAGAGGGGATCTCGTCGTCGAAGATCTACCTCGACCCGCAGCGGCCCTCGGTCGAGGACCTGCTCGACATGATCACGACCGGGGTGCGCTCGTCGTTCACCTACGCGGGCGCGCGGACCGTGCCGGAGTTCCACGAGCGCGCGCTCGTGGGGCTGCAGTCGGCTGCCGGCTATGAGGAGGGCAAGGCGCTGCCGGTCTCGTGGTGAGGGGGTGCGCTGCGCGCCCCGCTCCCCGCGCCGTTCCGGTTGCGCTGCTCGGATCCGCTTGACGTTGCCCGGATCCGAGCAGCGCGAAGAGGATTCGAGCAGCGCAAGTGCAACGCGAGGGGATGCCGAGGCAAAGGCCACCTGCCGATGAGTCAGGCGCGTCGCGGCGCTCGAATGAGCGGCAGGCCCGCACGAGTGAGATGGGCGGTCAGCCGCGCCAGGGTGAGATCCGTGGTCACCCAGCGGGTCACCCGGGGGCCGAGGGCGCGCATCCGGTCCTCGCGTCGCTTCTCGTCTTCGACGACCTCTGAGAGCGTTCGGCCTTTCATGAACTCTGGCTTCACGTACTTGATGTGACCGTCGTATTCGCCGATCAGCCCGTGATCGGGCCACCAGAAGTCCGAATAGCCGACGAGCCCGTCATGGTCGCGCCATTCCTGCTGCAGCACCGGCGCGGGAAATCCGGCGAGATGAATGAGGCAGCGGCTCTCCGATTCGCGTACTGAATCGGAAAGAGTGGTCGCAAAAGCAGCCACGCGCCGCAGCTTCGCCGCGCCGTATCGGTTGCGATCGAGCTCCACCACCTGAGCGAACTCGTCGAGCGTCAGCAGTGGCGACGGCTTCCGCTTGATGCGCAGGGCGGCATCCGCGGTCGCTACTGCGCGCGTGAAGGACTCGGAACGGGCAATGTCGGCGACGGTTCGTGCGGGGCTCGTCACGAGGAAGCCGCCGACTCTGATGATCTCCTGGTCGGAGAGAACCGCTGCGTGCCGACGCACATTGCCGCTGCTGCGGCCGCCGGTGGATGGCGGGATCGTCACGTCGATGCGGTCGGGAAGCTCGCCCAGCACCGGGAGCCCCAGGCAGGTCGCGGCAGTGAGGTGTGAGAACACCACATCGGGCTCCATGGTCGTTGCCACCGCGAGAAACCGCATACGGAACCTCGTGAAGCGATCGGCAGCGTTCCAAACGGCCGCTTCGACGAACACGCCGGGCACCAATCTCAGGTGCGTTCCGCGCTCGACGCCTCGGGCCAAGGCGTCGGAGTCGACGCGGCGCTCACGCGCGTCGAAGTTCACGATGAGACCCAACTCGTGGGCGAGAGCGATGGCGTGATCCGCGTGCTTCATGCCGTCGATGGTGGAGCACCGGCGCGTGACAGTGAGACCGCGGAACAGGCATCCGTGGACAATCTCGCGAGTTCGCAAGCTGTGCTGGGCAAGACGCGGGTGCCGGCGCGGCCTTCCACCGGGGGTCGCGCTGCTCGGACCCGCTTCGCGCTGTCCGGATCCGAGCAGCGCGAAGAGGATCCGAGCAGCGCAACCGGGAAAGTCGTCCGAGAAGGGCGGCGCGACGCCGCGGGCGGCGGCATGCGCGGGCGACGCCGATAGACTGGCCGCGTATGGAGCCCCCGTCTGCGAGCGCCTTCAGCCCTCAGCCCGTGACGCCCCGGGCGGTGCGCACTCGTGCCTGACTGGGTCCTGCTGCTCATCGGTATCGCGCTGATCATCGGCACGGGGTTCTTCGTCGCCAGCGAGTTCGCGCTCGTGAACCTCGACCGCGCCGAGCTCGAGGCGCGGCGTGAGCGCGGCGAGAGCCGGCTCTCGATGACGATCGATGCGCTGCGGCATACCTCGACCCACCTCTCGAGCGCCCAGCTCGGCATCACCCTGACGACGCTGCTCACGGGCTTCACGCTCGAGCCGTCGATCGGCAGGCTGCTCGCGCCCGCCCTTGATGCGCTGAACCTGGCGGATGCCGCCGCCGCGGTCACCTCGTCGATCGTCGCGATCGTCGTCGCCACGCTCGGGTCGATGATCCTCGGCGAGCTGGTGCCGAAGAGCTTCGCGCTCGCGCTGCCGATCGCGACCGCGCGCGTGGTGATCCCGTTCCAGACGGTGTTCACCCGCGTGTTCCGCCCAGCGGTGGCCGTGCTGAACGGCAGCGCCAACGCGGTGCTCGCGCTCTTCGGCATCGAGGCGAAGGAAGAGCTCTCGGGGGCCCGCAGCGCGGAGGAGCTCAGCTCGCTCGTGCGCCGCTCGGCCGAGCAGGGCGTGCTCGAGCAGGACACCGCGAGCCTGCTCGACCGCACCCTGATGTTCTCGAGTCGCGTCGCGAGCGACGTCATGACGCCGAGGCCGCAGCTCGACGCGGTGAAGCGCGACGACACCGCCGAGCACGTGATCGCGCTGGCCCGGGAATCCGGCCACTCGCGCTTCCCCGTGATCGACGACGGCATCGACGACATCGCCGGCATCGTGCACGTCAAGCACGCTGTCGCGGTTCCGCACGACCGCCGCGGGCGCGTGCCCGTGAGCGCGCTGCAGACCGAGGCGCTGCGCGTGCCCGAGACCATGCACCTCGACTCGCTGCTCGCCGAGCTGCGCGCGCGCAGTCTGCAGATGGCCGTCGTCGTCGACGAATACGGCGGCACGGCAGGCGTCGCCACCCTCGAGGATCTCGTGGAAGAGCTCGTGGGCGAGGTCGCCGACGAGCACGACACGGGCGCCGACGACGTCGATCTCGCCCCCGGCCCGGGCGGCGAGATCGAGTTCAGCGGCCTGCTGCGCCCCGATGAGCTGCTCGACCGCGCGGGCGTCGAGGTGCCCGAGGACGAGCGCTACGAGACCGTCGCCGGATTCCTCATGGCGCAGCTCGGCCGGCTGCCGGAGCTCGGGGACACCGTTCCGGTCGAGGGTGGCACCTTGCGCGTGACCGCACTCGACGGCCGCCGGGCCGACCGCATCGTCTTCACACGGCAGCCGCAGGCATCCGTCGACATCGACAGCGCGGCGCAGGCGGGTGAGGCCGATGTCTGACTGGGCAGGAATCGTCTGGCTGTTCGTGCTGCTGCTCGGCAACGCGTTCTTCGTCGGCGCCGAGTTCGCGGTGATCAGCGCCCGGCGGTCGCAGATCGAACCCGCGGCCGAGCGGGGCAAGCGCAGCGCGAAGACCGCCCTGTGGGCGATGGAGCACGCGACGCTGATGCTCGCGACCACTCAGCTCGGCATCACGGTCTGCTCGCTGCTGATCCTGAACGTGTCCGAGCCGGCGATCCACCACCTGCTGCACGGGCCGCTCGGTCTGACCGGTCTGTCGGAGGGCGTGATCGACGTGACGTCGTTCATCATCACGCTGGTGGTCGTCTCGTTCCTGCACGTCGTGCTCGGCGAGATGGTGCCGAAGAACCTGTCGTTCTCGTTCCCCGACCGCGCCGTCGTGCTGCTCGCGCCGCCGCTGGTCGGCATCGGGCGCGTCTTCGGGCCCATCACCCACGCCCTCAACTGGGCGGCGAACGGCGTGGTGCGCCTCACGGGCGTGACGCCGCGCGATGAGGCGGTGTCGACGTTCACGCTCGAAGAGGTTGAGACCATCGTGCAGCAGTCGACGCGCGAGGGCCTGCTGCAGGACTCGACCGGTGCGCTCAGCAACGCCTTCGAGTTCAGCGCCAAGACCGCCCGTGAGGTGAGCGTGCCGCTCGTCGACATCGAGAGGCTGCCGCGCTCCGCGACGCCGGCCGACGTCGAGCACGCGGTCGCGAAGCACGGCTTCAGCCGCTACGTCATCGATGACGAGCAGGGGATGCCCGTGGGCTATGTGCACCTCAAGGATGTGCTCGACCTCGAGGGCGATGCGTTCGAGCTGCCGATCCCGCCCTCGTCGGTGCGGCCGCTCGTCGATGTCGACGCGGATGCCGAGATCGAGTCGGTGCTCGCCGTGCTACGCCGCTCGGGCACGCACATCGCGCGCACGACCGAGGCGTCGGGCGAGGCGGTCGGGGTGCTGTTCCTCGAGGACATCCTCGAAGAGCTCGTCGGCGAAGTGCACGACGCGACGCGGCGCGACTGAGCCCGCCGGCCCTCGCCCTCGCCCCTATTCACCCGAAGTGTGAGTTCGGGCGGCTTCGCGGGCAAATAGGCAGCCCAAACTCACACTTCGGGTGAGCTGAGCAGAGGTGAGGTGAGCAGAGGCGGGGTGAGGGTCAGCGGCGGGCGCGGATGTACTGCGGCTGCCAGAGCTCGGGTGCGTCGGCGCCAAGCTCGCGTGCCCAGCGCTGCGGGGTGTGCGGGTCGCGCAGCGCTTCGCGGGCGATGAGCACGGCGTCGGCCTGCCCCGAGGCGACGATCTGCTCGGCCTGGGCGGCGTCGGTGATGATCCCGACGGCGCCGACCGGCACCTCGGCGAGCGAGCGCACGTAGTGCGCGAACCGCACCTGGTAGCCGGGCCCGACGGGGATGTCGGCGTGGGCGTTGCCGCCCGTGGACACGTCGAAGAAGTCGGCGCCGGCGTCACGCGCCCAGCGGGCGACGGTGGCGGTGTCGGCCTCGTTCCAGCCGCCCTCGACCCAGTCGGTGGCCGAGAAGCGCACGAACACGGCGGCGCGGCCGGCCGCGGCATCCGTCACGGCGTCGACCACGCGCATCAGCAGGCGTGCGCGGTTCTCGAGCGACCCGCCGTACTCGTCGTCGCGGGTGTTCGACAGCGGCGACAGGAACTGGTGCAGCAGATAGCCGTGCGCGGCGTGCAGCTCGAGCACGTCGAAGCCCGCGTCGAGGGCGCGCCGAGCGGCCGCGGCGAAGTCGGCGACGACCTTGTCGATTCCTGAGGCGTCGAGCGCCTGCGGGGTGTCGTAGCCCGGGTAGGCGACGGCCGAGGGGCCGAGGGGCGCCCAGCCGCCGTCGGCGGCGGGCACGGTGCCGTGGCGGCCGGCCGCGCCCCACGGCCGGAAGGTCGACGCCTTGCGGCCCGCGTGCTGCAGCTGGATGCCCGCCTTCGCCCCGCGCTCATGCACGAAGCCGACGATGCGGGCCCAGGCGTCCTTCTGCTCGTCGTTCCAGATGCCGGTGTCCTCGGGCGAGATACGCCCCTCGGGCGAGACCGCCGTCGCCTCGGTGATCACGAGCGAGGCCCCGCCCGACGCGAGCGAGCCGAGGTGCACGAGGTGCCAGTCGGTCGGCACGCCGTCGCGCTTCTCGACCGCGTACTGGCACATCGGCGCGATGAAGACGCGGTTCGCGAACGCGATCGGGCCGAGGGTGATCGGGGTGAAGAGCTGGGAGGGCATCGGTGCTTTCTGTCGGAGTGGGGGTCTCGATACGCCCGGCTTCGCGCGGGCTACTCGACCAGCGGGCGGGGGGCTGGCGCGGGCTACTCGACCAGCGGGTGGGGCTGGCGCGGGCTACTCGACCAGCGGGTGGGAGCTGGCGCGGGCTACTCGGCCAGCGAGTTGAGGAAGACGCGGAGCGCGGCAGGGTCGGTGAACACGTGACCCGTGATGCCGAGCGCCTCGGCACCCGCCACGTTGTCGGCCCTGTTGTCGGTGAACACCATCTGCTCCGCCGAGATTCCGAGGTCGTCGAGCACGTGCCGGTAGATCGCCGCCTCGGGCTTCAGCAGCTTCAGCTCGCCGGAGACGTAGAAGCGGTCGAACCAGTCCGACAGGGGCCCATGGCGGAAGTAGGACCCGAAGTCGGGGCCCGCGTTCGACAGCAGAGCGAGGGGCGTGCCGCCCGCCTTGAGATCGGCGAGCACCTCGACCGTGCCCGGGTTCACCGACAGCCACGAGCGGAAGTCGGCGGCCCACAGTTCGTGGATGCGCGCATCGGACCACGCGATTCCGAGCTCGGCGCCGATCGCGCGCCAGTAGGCCGCCACGTCGGCGGTGCCCTGGTCGAGCCCGTTGCGGTGCGCGAAGTATGCCCGCCAGAACGGCTCGGCCGGTGCGCCCGCGAGGTCGAGGATCACCGCGCGGTCTGCCTCTGTCGGCGTCAGCGAGATCACCTCGCCGTAGTCGAAGACGACGGTGCGGCCGGGAAGGGAGATGGGCGAGCTCACGCTCACGAACCTATCGTGGTCACATGACGGCAGAGCGGGTGTGGACACCGGAGGACACGGCGCGGATGCTGCGGGCACCCGTCGCCGGCGACGACAAGTACACGAGGGGGGTCCTCGGTGTCGCGACCGGCTCTGAGGCCTTCCCCGGGGCCGCCGTGCTCGGCGTCGAGGCCGCCGTGCGCACCGGCGTCGGGATGGTGCGCTACGTCGGCCCACCGACCCCGACGGGGCTCGTGCTGCGCAAGCGCCCCGAGGTGGTCACGGGCACGGGCCGCGTGCAGGCGTGGCTGGTCGGCTCGGGCATCCCCGGCGCCGCGCAGCGCACCATGGACGACAACACGCACCTCGGCGCCGCGCTCATGGACGGCGTGCCGCTCGTCATCGACGCGGGCGCGCTCGACCGCGTCGACGCCGCTGCCGGGCCCGCGGTGATCGTGCCGCACTACCGCGAGCTCGAGCGCACGCTGGAGCGCACGACGTCGCCGCTCACGCTGGATGAGATCAGGGCGGATGCCGCGGCCGCGGCATCCCGCGCGGCCGAGACGCTCGGCGTCACCGTGCTGCTCAAGGGCGCCGTGACGCACGTGGCGTCGCCCGGCGGCGAGCCCATCTCGGTCTCGCTGGGAACGCCGTGGCTCGCGACCGCCGGCAGCGGCGACGTGCTCGGGGGAGTCCTCGGCGCGCTGCTCGCGACGCACGCCGCCGACATCGAGGAGCGCGGCCATGCGGCGCTCGCCGAGCTCGCGGCGACGGCGGCGGCGCTGCACGGTCTGGCGGCGGTGAAGGCCTCGGGCGGTGGCCCCATTGCGGCGCTCGACATCGCCCGGGCGCTGCCCGGCGTCGTCGCGGCGCTGCTGCAGATGCGGGACGGGGACGCCACGGACTGAGGTCTGCGGGAGGGGGATGTAGGCGCGGCGCGCAGTTCGCACGATTGCTCCTATGAACCGCCCCCGCGCGTGCGCGGAATCGTGCGTTTTACGCGCGGCGCCTACCGCAGCGCGGCCTCGAGGCGGCGGCACTCGGGGGCGATGAGCTCGAGCAGCGACTCGGGCTCGGCGAGGCGCTGCTCGGGAAGGGCGAGGGCGACGCCGGCGACCAGAGCTCCGGTGGCATCACGCAGGGCCGCCGCGAAGCAGCCCCGCCCCGGCATTGCGGGCGTGGGGCGCGAGCTGAACGGCAGGGGGTCGTGGCGCCGCTCGGCGATCAGCAGCGTGCCGAGGGCCGAGGACGACAGGTCGGAGAGCAAGCGGCGCTCGTCGGAGAGCGGGAAGTCGGGGTCGACGTCGACGAGCTCGAGCACGCCGTCGCGGTAGGAGGCGAGATGCACGCCGCCGCGGATGCGCCCGCGCAGCTCGACGACGATGTCGTGCGGGTTCTCGGCCGGGGCCGCCGCCGCGGCGAGACCGGCGAGCAGCGCGACCTTGTGCCCGAGGGCGAACCCGGCCAGGTCGGGCATGCGCACCAGGTACTCGTCCTGCACGAGCAGGTTGAGCAGGCGATAGGTGGTCGCGCGCGGCAGTCCCAGACTGCGCGAGATCTGCTGCGCGGTGACGCCCGGCCCGGCGCGCGCCACCTCTTCGAGCACGCTGAGCGCGCCGTGCACCGCGCTCGGCTGGCGCCCCGTCAGCCCGGGGTCCGACCCGGGCCGACTCATGAGCCGCCCAGCAGGTCGGACGACGTGGTGTGGTCGAAGAGCCCCGCCCCGGCCAGGGCGCGCGAGCGCGTACGGCGCACGTAGAGGTACCAGAGGGCGGCGAGCACGGCGAGGCCGCCGACGACGATCACCGCGACGGGTTCGCCCTCGACCGAGACGGCGAGGTAGGTGATGAGCACCGCGCCGAGCCCGCCCGCGGCGACGACCGCGACGAGGTCGGTTCGGGCGCTCGACTCGCCGATGCGGCGCAGGAACGCGGGCAGCGCGGCGGTCGCGAGCACGTAGGCGAACAGATAGCCCGCCGCCGAGACCACGATGAGGAACTCGAGCGACTGCCAGGGCGACCACCCGGCGGCGTGCAGCACGAGCGGCACCGCGACCGTGACGGGCACGACGAGGGCGAGCGCCCGATAGGGGGTCTTGCGCAGCGGCTCGATGCGGCCGACCGCCCGCGGCAGCACACCCTCGCGGCCGAGCGTGAACACCGCGCGGGCGAGGGCGGTCAGCGACGCGATGGCGCACGCCGTGAACGACGCGGCGAGGCCGAGGTCGAGCAGGGTGCCGACGGCCGCGACATCCGTATCGCTCGCGAGTCGTGCGACCGCCTGGCCGCCGTCGAACGCGATGCCGAACGCGCCCGCGCCCGCCAGCTGGGTGTACGACGACAGCAAATAGACGGCGCCGACGCCGAGCACCGTCCAGCGGATCGTGCGCGGCACGGTGAGGAACGGACGGGCCGCCTCGCGCCCGAGGGACGCCGCCGATTCGAAGCCGACGAACGCCGTGAGGGCGACCGCCGTGCCCGCGACGACCCCGCCCACTGCGGGGCGCGGGGCGGTGAACGGCGCGACCAGCTCCGCGGGAGACAGGCGGCTGAGGACGACGGCGAGCAGTGCGAGGATCACGAGCAGCGAGGCCAGTTCGATGACGAGCGTGACTCGGGCAGACAGGCGGATGCCCCGCCGCAGCACCGCGAAGCAGACGGCGCCGACCCCGACGAGCAGCGCCGCGGCGACCCACCCGGAGGCGGCCCACGAGCCGGCCAGCACCGCGAGGAAGCTCTGCAGGAAGTAGGCCGCCCCGACGACGCCGAACATGGCGATGAACCCGTAGCCGACGAGGAGCCCCGCACCCGCCGCGAACGCGGGCCCGGCGCCGAGTCCCTTCGCGGTGAAGGTGTACAGCGAGCCGGGGGCTGCGAGGCGCAGCGCGAACTGGTTCAGGGTCGCCCCGACGCAGATCGCGAGCAGCCAGGCGGCCGCGACCGCGATGAGCACGCCGGAACCGGCCTGCACGGCGATCAGCGCCGGAACGGTCGCGGTGCCCGCCGCAGGCGCGACGGCGCCGATCGACTGGGCGAGCACGTCGACGAAGCCGACCGTGCGGCGCTCGAGCCCCGCCATGGGGCTGTTCCGCGCGACGCCCGCGACCACGGGCGGCCGTGCGATCGCACGGCCGAGCGCGACGAGGCGGTCGGGCGGGTTCTGCGCGGTCATGCCGTCAGGGTCTCAACGCCGTGTTGCGCGCGCGTTTCCGGTGCGTCGCGGCCGTGAGACCGCGACTGAGACGGATGCCCCGGCCTGTCTCGTTCGCAGCGCGATGAGCGTTACGGCCGGGTCATTCGGGCGAAACGGGCCGCGCCCAGCATGGGCGTCACACCCCTGAGGAGGCTCGTATGACAACCGCGGACCCCACCGCCCTTCCCGCAGCGCCATCTGCCCTGACCGAACGCCCCGCCCGCACCCTCTCGGGCCGTCTCGGCGTCGGATCCATCGTCTTCATGGTCATCGCGGCCGCCGCGCCGCTCACCGTCGTCGGGGGCGGATTCCCCGTCGGCGCTCTCCTCGGCGACGGCATCGGCGCCCCGACGATGTTCCTCATCGGCGGCGTCATCCTGCTGTTCTTCGCCGTCGGGCTGTCGACCATGAGCAACTACGTGCCACGGCCCGGCGCGTTCTTCACCTACGTCGGCTACGGCCTCGGCCGCCCGCTCGGCCTCGCCGCCGCATGGCTCGCGATCCTCACCTACACGACGGTTCAGATCGCGGTCTACGGCTACGTCGGCGCGGTGATCAGCGGCTTCGTCGGCTCGCTCGGCGGACCGACGCTGCCGTGGTGGCTCTATTCACTGGCGGTCGTCGCGATCGTCGGCTTTCTCGGCTATCGGCATATCGAGCTGTCGGGGAAGGTGCTCGGCGTCTTCCTCGTCTGCGAGATCGGGGTCGTTCTCGTGCTCGCCGGCGCCGTCGTCGCGACCGGCGGCGCGGAGGGGCTCTCGGCCGCGCCGTTCCTGCCGTCGAATGTGCTGAGCGGGGCACCGGCCCTCGCGCTCATGTTCGCGCTCGCCGGCTTCATCGGCTTCGAGTCGACGGCGATCTACCGCGACGAGGCGAAGGACCCGCAGAAGACCATCCCGCGCGCGACCTATGTCGCCCTCATCGTCATCGCCGTATTCTACACCTTCGCGTCGTGGGCGCTCGTCATGGGCATCGGCCCGAGCCACCTCATGGGCGAGCTCGCCAAGGACCCGTCGGCCTTCATCGGCACCGTGACGACGCAGTACCTCGGCGCCGCGGGCGGCTGGATCGTCAACATCCTGATGATCACGAGCATGTTCGCCTGCGTGCTCTCGTTCCACAACGTGATCACGCGCTACCAGCACTCCATGTCGAACGCGGCGGTGCTGCCCGGCGCGCTCGGCAAGGTGCACGCCACCCACCGCTCGCCGCACACGTCGTCGATGGTGCAGACCGTGACCGCCGCCGTGCTCACCGTGGCGTTCGCGCTGTTCCAGCTCGACCCCGTGCTGCAGGTCTTCACCTGGTTCAGCGGCATCTCGACCTTCGCGATCGTCGTGCTCATGGGGCTCACCTGCCTCGCCGTCATCTCCTACTTCGCCGTCAAGAAGATCAGGGCGGGCGTCTGGAAGACCTGGATTGCACCCGTGATCGGATTCCTCGGCCTCGCCGCCGTCGCCGTGATCATCGCCCAGAACTTCCCCCTGCTCATCGGCGACGCCGACGCGAAGGGCAACCCGGTCTTCGGCACCCTGACCATCGCGTTCCTCGCCGTCATGGCGGCCTTCCCCGTCTTCGGCGTCGTGCAGGCCCTTGTCATGAGGGCGAAGCGACCCGGCGCCTACGAGAACGTCATCGACACCATCAGCACCATCGAGGAGTAACGACCGTGACCATCACCGAGAACAGCCACGCCCACCACGAGCGCGAGGGTCAGGCATCCCCAGCCCCTGCGGGCGGCCCGCTCGCCAGCCTGACGGCGGCCGAGATCGCGGCTGCCAGCGAGATCATCGCGGCGGCCGGCTTTGTCACCACGGCCACGCGCTACGCGTATGTCGGCCTGCTCGAGCCCGACAAAGCCGATGTGCTCGCGTGGCAGCAGGGCACGGGCCCGCTGCCCGCGCGCGAGGTGCGCGCCCTGCTGCTCGACCGCGCGAGCGGGGCATCCCTCGACGTCACCGTGTCGCTCACGGACGCCGCCGTCGTCGCCAGCGTGCCGATCGACGGCAGCCGCGGTCAGGTTCCGATCCTCGACGAGGAGTTCGCCGACATCGCCGACATCGTCAACGAGGACCCGCGCTGGGTCGAGGCGCTCGCGCGCAAGGGCGTGGCGCCGGATCAGGTCGTCCAGGTGCCGCTCTCGCCCGGCTACTACGAGATCCCGGGGGAGGAGGGGCGCCGAGTCATCCGCGTCTTCGCCTTCCGCATGGACCACGAGCACGACCACCCGTGGGCTCACCCCGTCGACGGGCTGTGCGCGTACGTCGACGTGATCTCGCACGAGCTGCTGCAGATCGTCGAGACGGATGCCGCGCCCGTGCCCGAGGCATCGGCGAACTACCACCTGCCCGAGGGCCGCCCGGCCGACCTCGAGGGGCTCAAGCCGCTCGAGATCACCCAGCCCGAGGGGCCGAGCTTCACGGTCACGGGCGAGCACGTCGAGTGGGCGAACTGGAGCCTCGACATCGGCTTCGACGCCCGCGAGGGGCTCATTCTGCGCAACCTCGCCTTCGCCGACCCCGACCGCGGCGGCGAAGTCCGCCCCATCATGTACCGCGGGTCGATCGCCGAGATGGTCGTGCCCTACGGCGACCCCTCGCCGTCGCGCTACTGGCAGAACTACTTCGACACGGGCGAGTACGTCTTCGGCCGCTACACGAACTCGCTCACCCTCGGCTGCGACTGCCTCGGCGAGATCCGCTACTTCGACGCGACGCTGGCCGACGAGCTCGGCAACCCGCGCGTCATCGAGAACGCGATCTGCATGCACGAGGAGGACTACGGCGTGCTCTGGAAGCACACCGACGTGTTCACGGGCGAGTCAGAGGTGCGCCGCTCGCGCCGGCTCGTGATCTCGTTCTTCACGACCGTCGGGAACTACGACTACGGCTTCTACTGGTACCTCTACCTCGACGGCACCATCGAGCTCGAGGCGAAGCTCACCGGCATCCTGTTCCCCTCCGCCCACACGGGCGACCTGGACTACCCCTACGCGACGCTGGTGGCCCCCGGCGTCGGCGCGCCCTACCACCAGCACCTCTTCAGCGCGCGGCTCGACATGACGGTCGACGGCCTCGCCAACGCCGTCGACGAGATCGACGCGGTGCGGCTGCCGATGGGGCCGGGCAACGAGCACGGGAACGCGTTCACCAAGTCGGTGCGGCGCATCTCCTCCGAGGCGGAAGGAGCGCTCGAGGCCCAGGGCGCCGTCAGCCGCAACTGGATGATCTCGAACACCGAGAAGGTCAACGGCCTCGGCCAGCACCCCGGCTACGTGCTGCACGTCGAGCAGTCGCCGACGCTGCTCGCCGACCCCGGCTCGTCGATCGCGAAGCGCGCCGCATACACGACGAAGACCCTGTGGGTGACGCAGTATGCCTCGGACGAGCGCTACCCCGCGGGCGAGTTCGTGAACCAGAACCCCGGGGTCGACGGCATCACCGCCTGGCAGCAGGCCGACCGCAACCTCGACGGCGACGACATCGTGCTGTGGACCACCTTCGGCCTCACGCACTTCCCGCGACCCGAGGACTGGCCCGTCATGCCGACGGACTACGTCAAGTTCACGATGAAGCCGTATGGGTTCTTCGACAGGAACCCCGCCCTCAACGTGAAGCCCACCGTGTCGGACCACTGCGCGCCGGGGCATGCGGGGCATGCGGGGCACTCGGGGCATGCGGGGCATGACCACCACTGAGTCCGTCTTCGGCTCGGCCCGTGGCCGCCGGGGCGCGAGGCGAGCAGTCGCCTGGCGTGGCCCGGCCGCCATGGCCGTCATGGTGCTCGGCATGCTCGACACCATGGTGCCGACGCTCGGCGTGGTGCCCGCCGACGCCTGGGTCGCCCTCGAGCTCGCCCTGGCGATCGTCGTCGCGGTGCCGGGGCGGGGCGCGCGCTGCTGCACCCCACTCGCCGCGCACCGTGCGCTCGGGCTCGTCGTGATGGCGGCGCTCACGATCGCGATGGCCGGCATGGGGGCGATGGCGGGCATGGGGGCGATGGGGGATGCCCCGGCCGCCGCGCCCATGGCGGGCATGCGCCACGAACACGGGCTCGGGGTCGGGGTCGGCTTTACGCCGGTGGCGCTCGCGGCGGCGGCGGTGTACTGCGGGTGGTCGCTCTGGCGGTCACGGCGGCATGCCGGCCGCGTCGAGATGCTGGCGGCGGCGGCATCCGTCGCCCTCATGGCCGCATTCGCCCTGACGTGACGAGACGTGGCGTGGCGTGGGGCGAAGGCGTCGTCCCCACGGCCGCCCTGGGCCTTTGCACGCCGTGGCTGCGGCGCCCTGTGACCGCTGCGCCCTCTGGCTGCGGCGCCCTGTGACCGCTGCGCCCACTCGTGCGGCGACGGTGGATGTCGGTATCGGGCGGCGCTGGCTCGTGCGGCGACAGTAGATGCCGGTATCGGGCGGCGACGGCTCGCGCGGCGACAGTCGTTGTCGGTATCGGGTGGCGAGGGTTCGTGCGGCGACAGTGGATGTCGGTATCGGGTGGCGAGGGTTCGCGCGGCGACAGTCGTTGTCGGTATCGGGCGGCGCTGGCTCGCGCGGCGACAGTAGGTGCCGGAATACGACGGCCGGCGCCTCAAGTGGCGACAGTTGTGGCCGATATGCGACGACCTTTACGCCAAGGAATGTCGTCGGTCGGAAGCGGCACGAGCCCGATGCGGCATCTACTGTCGCCGCACGACTCGCCGCACGACTGGGGGCCGCGTCCCGTTGAGTGGTGGAGTTTCTCGACACCGTGCGGGTCAGCTTGGGTTTGATTATG
>NZ_BAABBX010000009.1:0-151069 GCF_039538245.1 Gryllotalpicola kribbensis | reverse complement strand
TCCAGCACCCGTTCCCGGGCGTCCTTCGCGCACGTGCGCGTCACCGTCTCCAGCGCACCCCAGGCCTTCCGCGCCCCCAGCCGCCGGGCAAGCGAGTCCTCACCGAGCGTCTCATCGGTGCGGTGGTCGAACTCGCGGGCGACGGCGATGCTCAGCGCATCGGCCTGCCGAACAAGAGCCTCCACCGCCTGCGCGAAACCGACCAGCTGGTCATCGCTCAGAAGGTCGGTGGCAGCCGGCATCATCGCCGTGACGCGCTCGAACGCCTCACGCAGACCCTGCCCCACAGCAGCCACGGCACGACCCCTTCCAGGTCACACTCCGAACGCCAGGCAGGCTCGGCCTGCGGCATCCGTACTCTCATCCTCGTGGCGCGGGGACATCACCCAGCATAACACAGATTCGAAACTCATGTGCCACAGCTGGCGAAAAAAATCAAATGAAAGTTCGAGCTAGAGCGCGGTCAGCCCTCGGCGCGCACGGCAGCCGTCGTCGATTCGCGAATGGCGAGGCGCGCGGAGATCAGCCGGGAGTCGACCGGGGACTCGCCGTCATCGAGAAGCGACACCACGCGCTCCAAGCCGATGACGCTCATATCGCGCGGCACGCTGTACCCCCGCGAGCGCACGACGTGCAGCTCTGCCCCGGCGGAGTAGCTGCTCGCGGGGTCCAGTCCCCGTCGAGCCGCAGGCACTGTCGCGCACGCGCGCCCGCGAGTTCGTCGGCCTCTGATCCGCTCGATGGCGTGTGGGAGATAACTGCGCTCTTATCAGGGGTTTGCATCCGACGCGCCGAGTTGGGCGGCCGGAAAATGTGATCACATTTGGATCACATATGGCCGCGAAGCGACCAGCGGGCGGCAGGCACCGCGTCAGACGGGCGCCCCCATCGTCGACGCGCGCACCGTGAGGCGCGGGGGCAGCGCCGTGGGGAACTCGAGCGGACTGCCCTCGACCCGGGCGAGCAGCGTGGCGACCGCGCGCCGGCCGAGCTCGTCGAAGTCCTGACGGATGGTCGTGAGCGGTGGCAGGTAGTGGGCGGATTCCGGCACGTCGTCGAAGCCGATCACCGACAGCTGCTCTGGTACCCGCAGCCCGCGCTCGACGGCGGCGTGCATCAGCCCGAGCGCCATCTGGTCGTTCGCGCAGAACACGGCGGTGAACCCGTGACCGCGCAGCTGCTGGAAGGCGAGGTAGCCCGACTCGGCGGTCCAGTCGCCCGCGGCGACGGCGGCCGGCTCGAGCCCCGCATCGCGCAGCGCGCCCTCGAATCCGCGGGTGCGTGCGAGCGCCTCCGACCAGTCGTCGGGCCCGGCGACGAGGGCGATTCGGCGGTGCCCGAGGCTGAGCAGGTGCTGCGCGGCGATCGCCGCACCGAGCTCGTTGTCGACCGAGAGGCCCGCGTCGGCATCGCGCAGCTCGGTCTGCATCGTGACGATGGGGATCGGGGCGCCGAGGTCGGCGAGCACCTGGGCGGTGCGCGTCTGCGGCGCGAGCACCGCGATGCCCTCGACCCCCTCGTCGATGAGGTGGCGCACGGCTTCCCGCAGCGAGCTGGCGTCGACGACGCGCGGGTTCGCGAGCATCGTCGAGTACCCGGCCTCGCGCGCCGCGTCCTCGATGGCGGCGATGCTGCTGGTCGGGCCGTAGTACGAGCCGTTGATCGCGGCCAGCACTCCGATCGTGTGGCTGCGGCTGGTCGCGAGCATGCGGGCGGCGCGGTTCGGCCGGAAGTCGAGACGCGCCACCGCGTCGAGCACCCGCTGCCGAGTCTCTGCCCGGATGTTCGGGTGCCCGTTGAGCACCCGTGACACGGTCTGGTACGAGACCCCGGCCTCGCGCGCGACGTCACGGATGTTGGCGACGTGCGGCACCTCGGACGGCGCATCTGCTTGACCGGTCACACGAAGAGCGTACCGACACGGATGTGACCGGTTCACAGGCATCCGCGCCGAAGGGATGACGCGATTTTGACGCGAGCGGATGCCTGCGCATAGCCTCTCTTGCGAACCGGTCACATTCCCGCGACAGTGACCGGTCGCAGCGGCCGAGCGGGCGCTGTGCGACGACGAAGGGGTTGTGCCGGAACTGTGACGGAAGACGTCCGCCAGATCATCACCGAGGGGAAGGCCAGCCTCGGCGTCGAGTTCGGCTCGACGCGCATCAAGGCCTGCCTGATCGGCCCGGACTCGACGGTGCTCGCCGTCGGCGGCCACGAGTGGGAGAACGAGCTCGTCGATGGGCGCTGGAGCTACTCTCTGGACGCCGTCTGGTCGGGCCTGCAGGCCGCCTACGCCGAACTCGCGGCCGAGGCCGAGGCACGCCACGGGGTGCGCCCGGCCACGCTCGCCGCCATCGGCGTCTCGGCGATGATGCACGGCTACCTCGCCTTCGACGACGAGGGCGAGCTGCTCGTTCCCTTCCGCACCTGGCGCAACACCTCGACAGGGCCGGCCGCGGCCGAGCTCACCGAGGCGCTCGGCTTCAACGTGCCGCTGCGCTGGTCGGTCGCCCACCTCTACCAGGCGGTGCTCGACGACGAGCCGCACGTGCCGCACGTCGACAAGCTCATGACGCTCGCGGTCTACGTGCACTGGCGCCTCACCGCGCGCTTCGTCGCAGGGGTGGGGGACGCCTCCGGCATGTTCCCGATCGACCCGGCGACCGGCGGCTACGACGCGGCGAAGCTGCGCGTCGCCGATGAGCTGATCGGCCGCCGCCTGCCTGAGCTGTCCCTTTCCGCCCTGCTGCCCGAGGTGCTGCCGGCGGGGGCCGACGCGGGCGCCCTCACGCCGGAGGGCGCGGCGCTGCTCGACCCGAGCGGCACGCTGCAGCCGGGCATCCGCCTCTGCCCGCCCGAGGGCGACGCGGGCACCGGAATGGTGGCGACCGGCGCGGTCGCCCCGCGCACCGGGAACGTCAGCGTCGGCACGAGCGTGTTCGCGATGGTCGTGCTCGAGCAGGCCCTTGCGGCCGTGCACCCCGAGATCGATGTGGTCGCGACGCCCGACGGCGCCCCCGTCGCCATGGTGCACTGCAACAACGGTGCGAGCGAGCTCGGCGCGTGGGCGTCGGTCTTCGGCCAGTTCGCGCGACGGCTCGGCGCGGCCGCCGACAGCGACACCGTCTTCGCTGCCCTGCTCGGGGCAGCCGCCGACGGTGACGCCGACGCCGGCGGGCTGCTCGCTTACAACTTCCTGTCGGGCGAGCCGATCGCGGGGCTCGACGAGGGGCGCCCGCTGGTCGTGCGCACGCCTGGCAGCTCACTGACTCTCGCGAACTTCATGCGCGCCCAGCTCTATTCGGTGTTCGCGACGCTGCGCCTCGGCATGGAGGTGCTGGGCGGCGAGGGCGTGCGCGTCGACCGGATGCTCGGCCACGGCGGCGTCTTCCGCACCGCCGACGTCGCGCAGCGCGCGCTCGCCGCGGCGCTGAACGTGCCCGTCGCGGTGCGCGCCTCGGCGAGCGAGGGCGGCGCGTGGGGCATCGCGCTGCTCGCCGCCTATCTCGACGCGGCCGACGAGCTGAGCCTCAGTGCCTATCTCGAGCAGCGCGTGTTCGCACGCGACGACGCGAGCGCCGTCGACCCCGAGCCGGGCGCGGTCGCGGGCTTCGACGACTTCCTCGCGCGGTTCCGCGCGGGGCTCGACATCGAGCGGGCGGCGGTCGCCGCCGGCGGCGACCGAGACGAGGGCGGAGACAGGACAGAACGCACGGACGGCGACGAAGGAGAGACGGCATGACGGCCACGGCCCCGAGCGGACGTGACAGCGCGATCGAGAAGGTCCGCGAGGAGGTGGCCGCGCTCCACGCCGAGCTGGTGCGCTACCGGCTCGTGGTGTGGACAGGCGGCAACATCTCAGGCAGGGTCCCCGGCGAGGACCTGTTCGTGATCAAGCCGAGCGGCGTCGACTACGACCACCTCGGCCCCGAGAACATGATCCTCTGCGACCTCGACGGCAACGTCATTCCCGGCACCCCGGGCAGTGAGCACGCGCCCTCGAGCGACACCGCGGCGCATGCATACGTCTACCGGAATATGCCGAACGTGGGCGGCGTCGTGCACACGCACTCGGGGTACGCCACGGCCTGGGCGGCGCGCGGCGAGCCCATCCCGTGCGTGATCACCGGAATGGCCGACGAGTTCGGCGGGGAGATCCCCGTCGGGCCGTTCGCGATCATCGGCGACGACTCGATCGGCCGCGGCATCGTCGCGACCCTCGAGGGGCACCGCTCGCGCGCGGTGCTGATGCAGAACCACGGTGTCTTCACGATCGGGAAGGACGCCCGCGACGCGGTCAAGGCGGCCGTCATGACCGAGGACGTCGCCCGCACGATCCACCTCGCCCGCCAGCTCGGCGAGCCGATCCCGATTCCGCAAGAGAAGATCGACGCCCTCTTCGACCGCTATCAGAACGTCTACGGACAGAAGCCCCAAGGATCACTGTGACCACTCCCATCACCTCATACGACGACTTCGAGGTCTGGTTCTTCACCGGCAGCCAGCACCTCTACGGCGAAGAGACCCTGCGACAGGTCGCCGAGCAGTCGCAGTCCCTCGTGGCGACGCTCGACGCGGCATCCGATGTGCCCGTCAAGATCGTGTGGAAGCCCGTGCTCACCGGCGCCGACCAGATCAGGCGCGCGGTGCTCGACGCGAACGCCGACGACCGCGTCATCGGCGTCATCACGTGGATGCACACCTTCAGCCCCGCCAAGATGTGGATCGCCGGGCTGCAGCTGCTCGCGAAGCCCCTGCTGCACCTGCACACGCAGGCGAACGTCGAGCTGCCGTACGGCGAGATCGACTTCGACTTCATGAACCTGAACCAGGCCGCCCACGGCGACCGCGAGTTCGGCTACGCGCTGACCCGGCTCGGCATCCGCCGCAAGTCGGTCGTCGGCCACGTCTCGAACCCGCGGGTTCAGGCGCGCGTCGGCACCTGGATGCGCGCGGCCGCGGGCCGCCACGCGCTGAGCGTCCTCAAGGTCGCCCGCTTCGGCGACAACATGCGCCAGGTCGCGGTGACCGAGGGCGACAAGACCGAGGCGCAGGCGAAGCTGGGCGTCGAGGTGAACACGTGGGGCGTGAACGAGCTGGCCCAGCGCGTCGAGGCGGCGACGGATGCCGAGATCGACGCCCTCGTCGACGAATACCTGTCGTCGTACGACGTCGTCGACGAGCTGAAGCCCGGCGCCGGGCGCCACCAGTCGCTGCGCGACGCCGCCGCGATCGAGGTCGGCCTGCGCGGCTTCCTGACCGACGGCGGCTTCGGGGCCTTCACCGACACCTTCGAGGACCTCGGCGCGCTGAAGCAGCTGCCGGGCGTCGCGGTGCAGCGGCTCATGGCAGAGGGCTACGGCTTCGGCGCAGAGGGCGACTGGAAGACGGCCGTGCTCGTGCACGCCGCCGCGGCGATGGGCGTCGGCCTGCCCGGCGGTGCGAGCCTCATGGAGGACTACACCTACGACCTCGTCGACGGTCACGAGACGATCCTGGGTGCGCACATGCTCGAGGTCTCCCCGTCGCTCACCTCGGCGAAGCCGAGCCTCGAGATCCACCCGCTCGGCATCGGCGGCAAAGACGACCCCGTGCGGCTCGTCTTCACGGCCGACCCCGGCCCCGCCGTCGTGGTGGCCCTCGCCGACCTGCGCGACCGCTTCCGGCTCACCGCGAACGTCGTCGACGTCGTCGAGCCCCGTGCGCCGCTGCCGCACCTTCCGGTGGGCCGTGCGGTGTGGCGCCCGCGCCCCGACTTCGAGACCTCTGCGACCGCGTGGCTCACGGCGGGCGCTGCGCATCACACGGTGATGTCGACGGCGGTCGGCCTCGAGGCGTTCGAGGATCTCGCGCGCATGCTCGGCGTCGAGCTGTTCGCGATCGACGAGCACACCCGTGCGCGCGACGTCGAGAACGTCACGCGCTGGAACCAGGCCTACTGGCGGCTGGAGGGGCGACCCTAGACCCCGGCGCGCCGGTTCGCCAGGAACGCGGCCTGCTTCTGCCACTGGAAGGTCTGACCGCCCTCGTGGCCGTTGTACGGGTACACCTCGATCGCCTTGTCGGCCGACGCCAGCGCGTTGAAGCCGGCGAAGGTCGTCGACGGCGGCACCACGGTGTCCATCAGCGCGACCGAGAACAGCGCGGGCGCCGTGATGCGCTTCGCGAAGTTCACCCCGTCGAAGTACGCGGCCGTGTTCCACACCGTCTCGGTGTGGTCGCGGTGCACCGACAGGTAGCGGGCGAGCTCTTGATAGGGGTCCGAGATGGCGACATCCGTGCCGTGCTCCCACGCGCACAGGAAGGCGACGTCGGGCATCAGCGCCCAGATGTCGTCGCTGAGCGCCGCGGCCGCGATCGCGATGCCGCCGCCCTGGCTGCCGCCGGTGACGGCGACGCGCGCGGGGTCGATGAAGTCCCACGTGCGCACCTCGTCGACGAGGCGCGCGGCGTCGGTGAAGACGCGGCGGTAGTAGTGCTGCCTCGGGTCGAGGATGCCCCGGGTCATCCACCCCGACACGGCGGCGTTCGCGCCGTGGGGGTCGGGCGTCTCGCCGCCGGTTCCCCAGCCGGAGCCCTGGCCGCGGGTGTCCATGAACACGTGCACATAGCCCGCGAGCGCCCAGAGCACGCGCTCGCCCGCCACCCCGCGGCCGCCGTTGTAGCCGTTGAACTCGACGACGACGGGCAGCCTCTCGCCCTCGCGCCCCGTCGGGCGGGCCACCCACGCCTTGATCGGCTCGGCGCCCCACCCGGGGAAGGTGAGGTCCTCGACGATGAGCTCGGTGATGGGCGTGTCGGCCGGGGTGCGGCGGGCGGCGGCCGCGGCTCCGGCGAGGTCCGCCGCGGTGCGGGCCTCGGCCAGGGTCTCGCGCCAGAACGCGTCGAAGTCCTCCGGCTCGCGGACGGTCGGGGTGAAGGCTCGCAACTGCGCGAGCGACATGTCGGTGAGCGGCATGCTTCGACCCTATGCGAGCAGCAGCCCCTACGATCGGCGCATGAGACCCCGCGTGCTCGTCGTGCAGAACTCCGACGGCAGCGGGGTGCGGCGGTTCGGCGCGTGGTGGCACGCGGACGGCCTCGAGCTCGAGCTGCGCCGCGGCGCCGACGGGCTGCCCGCGACGCTCGCCGGCTTCGACGGCCTCGTGCTGCTCGGCGGGGCGTTCCTGCCGAGCGACGACGCCCGCGCGCCGTGGCTGGCGCGCGAGCGGGCACTCGCGGCCGAGGCGCTCGCGGCGGGCATCCCGACCCTCGGCATCTGCCTCGGCGGCCAGCTGCTCGCCGAGGTCGCGGGCGGTGAGGTGCGCGGCCGCCACGGGCGGCCCGAGCGCGGGTCGACCGCGATCTGCGTGACGGATGCCTCGGCCGGCGACCCTCTGCTCGAGGGCGTCCCTCGCCGCATCTCGATGCTCGAGAACCACCGGGACTCGATCACCGCCCTGCCCGCCGGCGCCGTGCTGCTCGCGAGCAGCGTGGACCACCCCAACCAGGCGTTCCGCCTCGGCGCGAGCGCCTGGGGCCTCCAGTTCCACCCCGAGGTGGCGGCGGCCGATCTCGTCAGGTGGAAGCAGGAGGACTTCGCGGCGGAAGAGGGCGTCGACCTGCAGGCGGTGCGCGCACTCGCCGAGGCGGCCGAGCCGCTCGCGGCATCCGTCGCCCGCACGATCGCGACCAACTTCGCGGCGGTCACCCGCGCTCGCGCTGCTCAGATCCGCTCGACGCTGTCCGGACCCGAGCAGCGCGCAGAGGATCCGAGCAGCGCCACCGGCCACGGCCTCGCCGGCGACATCCCGATAGACTCCGCTTAACCGATTCACCTCTCGGGGTGGGCGGCACGACGACGACATCAATGGAGAGGTTCACGTTCGTAATGAGCACCACCGACGACTTCCGCGAGAGCGGCCTGACGTTCCCCGAGGGCTTCACGTTCGGCACGGCCACCGCCGCCTACCAGATCGAGGGCGCCGTCGCCGAGGACGGCCGGAAGCCCAGCATCTGGGACACGTTCAGTCACACCCCCGGGAAGGTCGCGAACGGCGACACGGGCGACGTGGCGGTGGACTTCTACCACCGCGTCGACGAGGACCTCGACCTCATCAAGAGCCTCGGGCTCGGGGCATACCGCCTCTCCATCGCCTGGCCGCGCATCGTCCCCGACGGAACGGGCGACGTGAACGAGGCCGGCCTCGCGTTCTACGAGCGCGTGATCGACGGGCTGATCGCCCGCGACATCGAGCCCGTCGTCACCCTCTACCACTGGGACCTGCCGCAGGCGCTCGAAGACCGCGGCGGCTGGACCAATCGCGAGACGAGCTATGCATTCGCGCAGTACGCCCGTGTCGTCGGCGAGCGCCTCGGCGACCGCGTCTCGGTGTGGACCACGCTGAACGAGCCGTGGTGCGCCGCCTACCTCGGCTACGCCAACGGCCACCACGCGCCCGGCATCCGCAGCGAGCTCGCCAGCCTGCAGGCCGTGCACCACCTCAACCTCGCGCACGGGCTCGCGCTCATCGAGCTGCGCAAGGTCGTGACGAAGGCGGATGCCAGGTACTCGGTCACCAACAACCTGGCGTCCGTCTATGCCGCAGACCCGAGCAACCCGGAGGACGTCGACGCGAAGCGCCAGATCGAGGCGCTGCGCAACCGCGCCTTCACCGACCCCCAGCTGCGCGGGCGCTACCCGCAGGACCTGCTCGACGACACGAAGCACATCACCGACTGGTCGTTCGTCGAAGACGGCGACCTCGAGCTGATCCACCAGCCGATCGACCTCGTGGGCATCAACTACTACAACACCGACACCGTGCGCCGCGGCGCCGAGCACTCGACCGAGGGCACGCCCTTCCCCGGCGCGACCCGCGTCGAGTGGGCGCCGCAGCCGGGCCCCGTGACGGCGATGGGGTGGAACATCGAGCCGAAGGGCCTCTACGACCTGCTCGTCTCGACCCACGAGCTCTACCCCGAGTACGACCTCGTCATCACCGAGAACGGCGCCGCCTACGACGACGTGCTCGTCGAAGAGGGCGGCGAGCGCCGTGTGCACGACCCCGAGCGCATCGACTTCCTGCAGCGCCACTTCGTCGCCGCCCATCGTGCGATCGAGGCCGGCGTGCCGCTCACCGGGTATTTCGTCTGGTCGCTGATGGACAACTTTGAGTGGGCCTTCGGCTATGAGAAGCGCTTCGGCATCGTCTACGTCGACTACGCGACGCAGGTGCGCACCAAGAAGGACAGCGCGCTCTGGTACACGAGGCTCGCCGAGACCGGCACCATCCCGGAGGCGTAGCCGCGGGACCCGCCCTGGGTGCGGCGCGCGGCCGGGGCATCCCCGCCGACTTCGTGGGATGCTCGGAGGCGAGCGATGCGCGCGATGCGCGCGATGCGACGAGCGGCTGACGAGATGAGGTGCGGGTGACGACCAGGCGCGGCAACAACCTCGACAGCGTGCGCATGCACAACCTGTCGACCGTGCTGACGATCGCCCACCATGTCGGCCCGGTGTCGCGGTCGGATGTCACGCGTGAGACCGGCCTCAACCGGTCGACCATCGGCGCGCTCGTCGGCGAGCTCGTCGAGCTGGGGCTCGTCACCGAGTCGGGGCCGAACGCGAATCTGCGGGTCGGGCGGCCGAGCCCGGTCATCTCGCCCAATCCGCGCATCGCGGCGCTCGCGGTGAATCCCGAGATCGACGCCGTGACCGTCGGCCTCGTCGGGCTCGACGGGCGGGTGCAGCAGCGCCGTCGCGTCGCGCTCGATCACGTGCCGAGCCCCGACGAGGCCGTCGCCGCGGCGGCCGGCGCCATCACCGGCCTCATCGAGACGGCATCCGTCGAGCGCGTCGTCGGCGTCGGCGTGGCCATGCCCGGCCTCGTGCGCCCCGCCGACGGGCTGGTGCGGCGGGCGCCGCACCTCGGCTGGGTCGACGTGCCGTTCGCGCAGATGCTGACGGATGCCACCGGACTGCCGGTCCGCGCGTCGAACGACGCCCAGCTCGGCGCCTACGCCGAGCACGTCTTCGGCGCGGGTGTCGGGGTGAGCGAGCTGATCTATGTGAACGGCGGCTCGAGCGGCATCGGCGGGGGAGTGATCCTCGGCGGCGCGGCGTTCACCGGCGCGGCCGGCCACGCGGGCGAGCTCGGGCACGTGCGCGTCGGGTCGAGCGACGCCGTCGACTCCGGCGGGCTCGCCGGGACCTTCGAGGCCGAGGTGAGCCGCGCGCGGCTGCTCGCAGCGCTCGGGCTCGAGGGCGCGAGCATCGACGCCGACGGGCTGACGGCCGCGATCCTCGCCTCGGACGACCCGGCCGTGCGGGCCGAGGTGCACCGCCAGCTCGAGCTGCTCGGCATCGCGCTCAGCACCGCGCTCACGCTCTTCAACCCCCGGCTCGTGGTGCTGGGCGGATTCCTCGCCACGATCTACCAGGCCGACGGCGCGGTGCTCGACAGGGCCGTCGCCCGCGCCACTCTGCCCGAGACGCTCGAGGGCGTGCAGATCACGCGCACGCGCCTCGGCAGCGACATCCTGCTGATCGGCGCCTCCGAGCTCGCGTTCGAGGCGCTGCTCTCCGACCCGGCATCGCTCGGCGGGGCATCCGCATAGCCCGCGCGAGCGCCCGGTCGTCGAAAACGCGCCCCAACGGGGGTGCATTCGCCCCCTTAATGACGACCCGGAATTCGCGTAGCATTGACGTGCGCCGTCGAATCGATTCGATCTTGAACGAATCCGGTGCGCCGCAGACCACGCACCTCTTCGCACAGGACTTCGCTTGACCTCCACCGCTCCTCTCGACCTGACGCTCGCCGCCTCTGACGAGCCCGCACCGCTGCGCCACCCCGGTGACGCGCTCAGCAGGCGCCAGCGCCTCAGTTACGTGCTGATCCTCGGGGCGCTGACCGCGCTCGGCCCGTTCACGATGGACACCTACCTGCCGAGCCTGCCGACGCTGAAGGTCGACCTGAACACGACGACCTCGCTCACGCAGCTGACGCTCACCGCGACGACGGTCGGCTTCGGCATCGGCCAGCTGCTCGTCGGCCCGTGGAGCGATCGGGTCGGCCGGCGGCTGCCGCTGATCCTCGCGACGAGCCTGCACATCCTCGCCTGCCTCGGCGCCGCGCTCGCCCCGAACATCGAGGTGCTGAGCATCTTCCGCTTCCTGCAGGGCTTCGGCGCGGCGGCAGGCGGCGTCGTCGCGCAGGCGATGGTGCGCGACCTGTTCGGCGGGCGGCCGCTCGTGCGCATGCTCTCGAACCTCGCGCTCGTGAACGGCCTCGCCCCGGTCATCGCCCCCGTGCTCGGCTCGCAGCTGCTGCTGATCATGCCGTGGCGCGGCATCTTCTGGGTGCTGGCCGCCTACGGCGCCTTCGTCGTCGGCTGCGTCGCGCTCTGGATCGTCGAGACGCGCCCGAAGTCCGCGCGGCACAGCTCGGTGCACGCGACGACCGGCGCACGCTACAAGGCGGTGCTCACCGACCGCATCTACATCGGCATCGTGCTCGTCGGCGCCATGAACTTCTCGGGGCTGTTCGCGTACCTCTCGGCGAGCACCTTCCTCTTCCAGGACCTCTACCACTTCAGCGCCCAGCAGTACGGCCTGCTGTTCGCGGTCAACTCCGTCGGCATCATCATCGGCGTGCAGACGGCGGGCCGGCTCTCGCACCGCATCCCCCCGCAGTGGATCCTCGCCTGGTCGACCGCCGTCATGCTCGCCGCCGCGATCGCGATCGTCCTCACGAGCGCCGCCGGGCTGGGCGAATGGGGTGTCATGGTCCCGCTCTGGTTCTTCATCTGCGCGTGCGGCTTCGGATTCCCGACCGTCGGCGTCCTCACGATGAACTCGCACCCGCACGAGGCGGGCACGGCGGCCTCACTGCTCGGCGCCTTCCAGTTCGTGCTCGCCGGCATCGTGGCCCCGATCGTCGGCCTGTTCCACCTGACCAGCGGGCTGCCCATGGGCGCCATCATGATCGTCACCTCGACGCTGTCGGTGCTGAGCCTGTGGTTCATCGTGCGGCCGAAGACGGTGCCCGACATCGGGCACTAGCTAGCCCCACAGGGCCGAGAGCGCGTGCCAGGCCGTGTGCCAGTCGCGCAGGCGGCCGGCCGGCACGCCGGTGACGGATGCCACCACCTCGATGCGCCGCGCGAGCCGTGCCTCCTCGTGGTTCGCCGCGAACGTCTCGGGCGGGTTGCACAGCAGGTTCGCGTAGTCGAAGCCGCTTTCGCCGATGAGCGCCTTCGGGTCGATCGCCTTCCAGACGGGCGCGCCGGCCGAGCCGAAGTCGAGCACGTTGCCGTGGTGGATGTCGCCGTGCAGCACGACCTCGTCCCACGGGGCGTCGAGCAGGCGCAGCGCCGTCTCGCGCGCGTCGGCGAGGGCATGATCGGATGTCTCGAGCAGGTCTCGGAACCAGCGGCGCAGCGGCACCAGCCGCACGCTCGTGTCCGGCTCGACGTGCAGCCGCACCGCCGTCTCGGCGAGCACCCGCGTCGCCGCGTCGTCGTCCTGTGCCGCGAGCTCGGTGAGCGACCGCGGGCCGGCTGCGCGCTCAAGCAGCACCGCGGGGCCGAGCTGCTGGAGCACCCGCGCCGAGGCGCCGGCGCCTCTGTCGGACCACCATGCCATCAGGGCGTTCCCGCGCTGCTCTTCGAGAACGCGGGCGAGCTTCAGGACGGCGGGAGTTCCGTCCGCGGTGCGGACGAAGGTGACCTCGCTGCTGCGGGTCGCGACGGTCGAGGCATCCGTCGTCAGCTGCCAGGCGTCGAGATAGGAGGTGGTCGTGTCCACGCGCCCCAGTCTGCCCGGTAGGCTTGTCGGCAGGAGGACCCATGACTGTCATCAAGCTCGTGATCGCCGCCATCTTCTTCGCCGGCGGCTTCGTGCTCTTCGCCGTCGCGCCTGAGCTGCCGAGCTGGCAGGCGCCGGTCTTCTTCGCCGGCATCGTCGCGATCGCCCTGTCGTTCGCCCTGCCGATGAACGTCTTCTCGCGGTCCAGCTAGGCACCGCCACCGAAGGGCCGGCGCGGCGATGAGGCGTGTGCGTGCAGTCGTGACCGGCGACGTCCAGGGCGTCGGGTTCCGCTACGCGGCCCGAGATCACGCGCTCGAGCTCGGTCTCGCCGGCTGGGTGCGCAACACGCCGCACGGGGCGGTCGAGGCCGAGATCGAAGGCGAGTCCGGAGTCGTCGAGCGCATGCTCGCCTGGCTCGACCGCGGGCCGCAGGCGGCGCGCGTGGCGTCGGTCGAGGTCACCGAGATCCCCGTCGTGCACGAGACCGCCTTCGCCATTCGGAGCTGACGCGACCCGGCCGTAACGTACGCGAACCGTGAGCCTGCTATGTTCACCAGCAGTTCACCTTCCTTACACCCGATCGGGGGCCACTGTGACTCGCACTTCCCAACGCCTTCCCCTGTTCATCGGCGCGGCCATCGCCGCCGGTGGGCTCGTTCTGGGCGGCACCTTCGCCGCCAGCGCCCACCCCGGCTCGCCCGCCGCCGCCAACCAGACCGTCGTCGATCGTCAGGCGGCCGGCGCGCTCGCCGAGAACTCCTACGTTCCGAAGGACGGCAACGCCGAGCCGAACATCGGCATCGTCGAAGACCAGATCAAGGCCTACTACGGCTCGGCCACGACCACCTACGACATCCCCGGTGTCGGCGACGACGTCACGGCGACGATCCCGTCGAGCACCTCGAACTACGCGAAGCAGATGGCGCAGATCGTCGCGGGCGCCGAGAAGTACCTCACCTCGCCGCAGGCCCGCCCCGCCCACGGCACCAAGCCGGCCATCGTCTTCGACGTCGACGACACGCTGCTGAACACCTACGACTACGAGATCGCGAACGCGTTCGGCTACAACCCCACGATCAACGGCTACTGGGTGAACGCGGGCGCGTTCCCCGCCGTGCCCGGCATGGTCGGCCTCTACAAGTTCGCGCAGGCGCACGGCTACACGGTGTTCTTCATCACGGGGCGCCCCGAGGCCCAGCGCGCAGCGACCGAGGCCAACCTCGCGAGCACGGGCTACGGCACGATCGACGACTCGAAGCTGTTCCTCAAGCAGCCGACCACGCCGTCGTATCTGAGCTGCGCGGCCGCCAGCTGCACCACCATCGAGTACAAGTCGGGCACCCGTGCGCACATCGAGACGCAGGGCTACGACATCGTGGCCGACTTCGGCGACCAGTACTCCGACCTGACGGGCGCGGCGCACGGCAAGCAGTTCAAGCTGCCGAACCCGATGTACTACCTGCCGTAACGAGCGCAGACTGAGCGCATGAGCGCTCGGGGGCATCGGATGCCGCGGCCGCTCCTCCTTCTCGGGGGAGCGGCCGCGGCTCTTGTGCTCGCGGCGTGCACCGGCGGCGGCTCGCACGTCGCGGCGTCATCGCCGCCTGCGTTGCCGAGCCGGTCTGCGCCAGCATCGCCGACGCCCTCGGTGACGGCGACCACGCCCGTCGCGCGAACCCCGCTGTGGGCGAGCTACCACGGCGACCCGTCGCGCACAGCGGCGGTCGCGGGGCCGTCGCCCGTGAACGCACGGCGGCTGTGGACGGCAGACCTGGGGGCCGCGGTGTACGGCCAGCCGGTCGCGATCGGCGACACCGTGATCGCCGGCACGGAAGGCGATCGCGTCGTCGCCCTCGACCGCACGACCGGGCGGCAGCTGTGGTCGTATTCGCTCGGCACGCCGCTCACGAACGTCGCGAGTCGCGCCGGCTGCGGCAACATCGACCCGCTCGGCATCACCTCTTCGCTCGCGATCGACCCCGCGCGCGGCGAGGTCTTCGCGGTCGGCGAGGTCGTCGACGGCGACGGGGCGGTGCACCATCGCCTCGTCGGGCTGGCCGTCTCGGACGGGGCGGTCATGCTGAGCGAGAACGTCGACCCTCCGCTCGGTGCGGGCGAGCAGCCGATCCACCTGCTGCAGCGCGCGGGGCTCGCCGTCGGGAACGGCCGCGTCTACATCGGCTACGGCGGCAACATCGGCGACTGCGGCTTCTATCACGGGTGGCTTGTCGGGGCATCCGAGACCGCGAAGGGCGACCTCGTGAGCTTCAAGGTCGCGCCCGACGGCGAGGGCGGCGCGATCTGGCTCTCGGGTGGCGCACCCGCGATCGGCGCCGACGGCAGCGTCTACGTGACGACGGGCAATGCCAATCCGTTCCCGCCCGGCCAGGACAGGCTGCAGTACACCGAGAGCGTCGTGAAGCTGACGCCGCGCCTCGAGGTCGCGGCCGCGTTCAAGGACCCGGATGCCGGCGGCGACGAGGACCTCGCGACCGGCAACCCGGTGCTCCTTCCGGGTGGCGTCGTCTTCGCCGTGGGCAAGACGGATGTCGGCTACGCGCTGCGCTCCTCCGACCTCGGGCGCGTCGCCGAGGTGCGCGGGGTGTGCGGCAGCGACCCCGACGGCGGCCCCGCCTACGACCCCGTGACGAAGCGGCTGTTCGTGCCGTGCCGCGGCGGGGGCATCCAGGTCATCGAGACCGCATCGTGGAAGCTGGGCCCGCGCGTCTCTGGAGCGAACAGCGCTCCCATCGTCGTCGGCGACACCGTCTGGGCGACCACGTACCCCGACGGCGGGCTCGTGGCGTTCGGTGCATCCTCCGGGCGCGGCACGACGCACCTCGAGACGGGGCCCGTGCCGAACTTCGCGACGCCGTCGTTCGCCGGCGGCGTGCTGCTTCTCGGCACGAGGTCGGGAGTCGCGGCGTTCGGCCGCTGACCGGTTGCGCCGCGCGCTGCTGCGCTGCGCCGCGCCCCGGTCCCTGCTGCTGAGGCTTCGAGGCGACGGGTCGGCTACAGCGCCTGCTCGAGGGCGGGGGAGGAGGCGCGGAAGAAGGCGGCGAGGCCGTCGCGGCCCGAGACTCCGAGCTTGACGCGGGCGTGATGCAGGTGTGACTCGACGGTGCGCACCGAGAGGTACAGCTCGGCCGCGATCTGGGCATTGGTGCGTCCCGTCGCAGCGAGCCGGGCCACGAGGATCTCGCGTGCGCTCAGCAGCTTCCACGCCGCCGCATGCAGGGCGGGCGCGATGGGCGTGATGACCGCTGTGCGATCGGAGGTCGGCCCCTCGCCCCGGCCCACGTCCTCTCCCCGGTCTGCGCCCGCACCCCGGCTCGGCGCTGCGGCCGAGGCATCCGGCAGCGCCTCGGCCCGTTGCGTCGCGGGCGTGCGGCGCTGTGCCTCGTCGAGCACGAGAGCGGCCAGCGCGGGGCTCGCGGGCTCGAGCCGCACTGCGATCGTGCGGGCGAGCACGGCCGCCTGGGTCGCCTGACCCGCGCCCAGCTTGAGGCTCACGCGGGCGCGTGCCAGCGCGAAGGCGGCGCGGCTGTCGCCGCTCGCCCGCACGGTCGGCGCGACCCTGCGCAGCAGAGTGCGGGCCTCGGCGACGTCACCCGTCAGAGCGAGAGCGCGGGCGTACTCGATCTCGATCCACGTCTGCAGGCGCTCGGGAACCGTGCTCGTGTCGATGGCGGCGAGCGAGCGCCGCGCCGCGTCGGCGTCGCCGGCGCTCTCGGCACAGAGCGCCTCGAACCACTTCGCGAAGGCGAGGTTCTGCACGCTCTGGCCGCCGAGTGCGGTCGCGGTCGCGACGACGTCGCGCAGCATCGCGGGCAGTGCGTCGGGCGCCTCGTGGCGCACGAGCGCGGCCATCAGCAGGCACGCACGCACCTGGAACGTCGCCGTGTGCGCGGCAGAGGACCGCACCGCGCCGCCGATGGTCTCAGACGCTTCGAGGCTCGCCATGCGCAGCAGCTCGTCGCAGTCGTCGCCGTCCTGCGAGCTCGCGAGAACCCGGCCGAGGAAGCCCGCGGCCAGCGCCGAGGCGCGGGTGCCGCGGTGCGCAGGCAGCGCGGCGAGGTACGACGACACCGAGGCGGCGTCTGCGCCGCCCTCGCCCGGGGCCAGCTCGCGGAAACGGTCGGGCAGCGCGAGCTCGCTGCGCCAGGCGGGCGAGCCGGGCAGCCAGTCCTGCGCCCGGGCCGTCACGGCCTCGAACGCGCGCTTGTCGCCGAGGTGCCAGACGAGCACGCAGTTGTAGCGGTTGAGGAGCATGCGCGCCTCGCGCTCGTCCGCGACGAGGGGTTCCGCCTCGCGCAGCAGCGCGAGTGCGCCGTCGTGGTCGTGCAGCGCGGCGCTCGCCCGGGCGCGCTCGATCAGCGTCATGGCGTCGCCGCCTGCTGTGCGGGGGCAGCGCGCGAGCAGCGCCAGAGCCTGCTGGGCGCGGCCGGCCCGGGTGTAGAGCCGTGCAGCCGCAAGCAGCACCTCGCGCACCTCGCCGGCCGGGTAGCTGGCGAGCGCGCTGCATGCGTTCAATCGCAGCCAGGTGCCCACCAGGAAGACGGCTTCGATCGGCGAGCGACTGCCCTCGGGGGCGAAGCGCATCAGGATGTCGGCGGCGTGCTCGAGGGCCGTGCTCTCCTGCTCGGCGGTGAGCAGGCTCGAAGCGACGTCGGCGACGGCCGGCGCTACGTGCACCGCCTCGTCGGCGCCGATCTCGAGCAGCTCGGCGTCGACGAGTGCCGTGATGTCGCCGCGCCGCACGATCTCGCGGGCCCGGTCGATGGTGACTCCGCTCAGACGGCCGAGCACGGCGAGCGCGCTCAGCAGCGAGCGGTCTCGGCCCGCGAGGCGCGGGCGCAGCAGCTCGATCGCCTCGGCGGGCGGAAGCTCGCGCGCCTCGGGGTCGAGCAGTTCGGGCAGCTGGGCGAGACGGCCTCTGCGCACGGCATCCGCGACGTAGACCTTGATCAGCGCGGGCAGGCCACCGCTCATGCGCCGGATCTTCTCGCCCCAGAACGCGCCCAGCGCGTGGGGTGCGGCACAGGCCTCCGCGAGTTCGATCGCGTCGGGGCCCGCGAGGGCGGGCAGCCGCAGGCGCGGTGCCCCCGTCGCCGAGATCCAGGCGTGCACGACCGGCGACAGCGCCGCGGCCTGCGCCGGGTCGACCTCGCTGATCGGCAGGCCCGCGAGGCACAGGGTGATGGCACGTCGCCCCGCGTCCTCGCAGAGCAGCTCGAGCAGCCGGATGTCCAGCCGGTGCGCGTCGTCGACGATGACGACCGGATGCCGCGCCTCGAGCGCCGCGAGATCGACGACGGCGTTCGCGCTGTTCGTGAGCAGAACGGATGCCCCGGCATCCGTCATGGTCCGGCTCAGTTCCGCCAGGAAGCGCGTCTTCCCCATGCCGGCGACGCCGGTGACGAGCAGCCCCCTGCCGCTCTCGAGAGCCTGTCTCGCGACGCGCAGCTCATGGCTGCGCCCGATCAGTTTCCCGTCCTCCATCGTTCCCCCCAGATCGATCAGGTGCGGTGCCTTTTTAGGTGCGGTGCTTTTTAGGTGCGGTGTTTGCACAAGCGCGGTGTTTTCACGTGCTACGTCATCTCTACCGAGCGGATACCTCTGTTGTCTGCCCCACAACGGGGGGATACGGAAAGCGCAGCCCGCAACTTTTCAGTGGCGGCTCAGTAGCGACTACCGAAGACCCGGCCCCGAGGCGCTTCTTAGCTTCGACCCATTCCGGTCCACGGCGAGACGGTCGCCGCCGGAACCACCTTCGGGGGAGGTAGACATGCACACCAACAGTCCAGCCGGGCGCCGCATCGGCATCGCCGGCACTGTGACCGGAATCGGGCTCGCGCTCGCTCTGGTCATTCCGTCCGGCGCGAATGCGGCACCGGTCGTCTCGCAGGCCGACGGCCGGCTCATCGACACGACGCTGCTCACGACCGACATGCTCGACAGCGTGGCGTCGCTCGCCGGCGCGCAGGCCGTCAACACCGACGGCAGCGACGCGGTGACGAGCGACACGCCGCTCGACCCGACGGCGCTCAGCTCGCTGAGCCTGCCCATCCAGGGCGTGAACCTGTTCGGCGACCAGGGCATCATCCAGCTGGGCGGCGTCGGCCAGTATGCGCAGGCGAACGGCGACGGCTCGTCGGTCGCCTTCTCGGGCGCCGTCACGCAGGCGGGCAGCCTGGCGGGCATCGGTACGGATGTCACGCCGAGCAACATCGGCAGCCCGGCTCCCGGCTCGAACGCCGAGATCAAGATCGGCGACCCGGCCACCGACCCGGCGACGCTCGACGTGCAGTGGGGCCTGCTCGCGGCATCCGCCAAGCAGACGGCCGACGGCACGCAGACCGGCTCGTACACGGCCGAGGCGAAGACCATCCAGGTGGGCGGCACGGTGCTCAGCCCCGTGCTGGCGACGCTCGACGCACCGCTCAAGACGGTGCTCGGGGTGGCGAGCGGCCTCGGCGTCGACATCGACGACCCGATCGCCGGGAACACCATCACGATCACGATGGACGACCTGCTCAAGGTCGCCGGCGTCTCGAGCATCAACGACCTGCCGGCCGGCACCGACCTGGTGCAGTACATCCCGGTCGCCGTCGCGAACAAGGTCACCGAGATGGTGAACGACACGCTCACCTCGCTGAGCACGGCCGCCTCGGGGCTCGGCCTCGTCGGGCTGCCGCTGACCGCCGCGATCTCAACCGCGAAGGCCACGATCACGCCGCTGCTGTCGGGGCTCACGGCCAACCTCGTCGCTCCGCTGTCGACCGCCCTCACCGCGGCTGCGCAGCTCAAGGTCAACGTGCAGACCCACCACGAGGACGGCTCCTTCACCGAGACCGCCCTGCAGCTCGGCCTCGGCCCGAACTGCTCGCTCGGCCAGGTGAACCTCGCCAACGCGACCGTCGGCCCGAACGGCGGCCTCGTCGCCGTGCCCGTGGTGAACTCCGCCAGCGCCGGCATCGCCGGTGGCGCTCTGGCCCTGGGGCTCGCGATCGTCGGGGGCACCATGCTCGCCCGTCGCCGCAGCGCCCTCGCCCAGACCGCGGGCAACTAACAACAGTCAGTCAGCGTCAAGGGGGACGACGCCATGTATGCACGGATCGGCGGCACGCTCGCAACAGGCGGCGTGCTGGCAACCACAGGCACCAGTGTGCCGTTCGCCGCGGACTTCATCGCGGTGGCGGCCCTGATGGCCGCAGGCCTGCTCCTGCTCCGCTCGGCCTATCTCGCCCGCAGCCGCGACCCGCGGCACGCGGGCGAGGGGGCCGGTCGATCCGCCCGGACGGCGGCCGACACACTCCCCGTGCCGGCCGCCCAGGCGGGCCGCCTCTCCCAGGCGGCCCGCCGTGGGCGCCGGGCAGGAAGGGCGAAGCGATGACCGCGAGCGAGTCGCTGCAGGCACTGGCCTTCGTGATGCTGGTGATCTTCCTCAGCTACGTCTGCATGATCCTCGTGCCCTTCTTGCGCAGGAAGCGCGACGAGGACGGCGACCCGGCCGCCTTCGCCTGGCACGTTTTCGTGCCGTGCCGCGACGAAGAGGCGGTCATCGAGGACACGCTCGACCGGCTGGTCACGGACTTCCCGCTGGCTCACGTCTGGATCGTCGACGACCACTCGACGGATGCCACGGCCGAGCTCGTCTCGATGCGAGCGAGTGCCGACGCCCGCATCCACCTGGTGCGCCGCCGGCTGCCCGAGGCGCGCCAGGGCAAGGGCGCCGCGCTGAACGCGGCCTACCGTGCGCTGAACGGCTGGCTTCCCGCCGACGCCGACCGCGATCACACCGTCATCGTGGTCGTCGACGCCGACGGGCAGCTGGCCCCCAACGCCCTGCACCAGGCGGCCGGCCCGCGGGCCTTCGGCGACCCGACGACCGGTGCCGCCCAGGCCGCGGTGTGGATGTCGAACCGCAACGACGACCGGCCGATCCCCGGGGCGCGCGGTCTGCGCCAGTGGTGGGGCCACTACCTGGTGCGCATGCAGGACATCGAGTTCCGCACCACCATCGCCGCGATGCAGTGCCTGCGCGGCCACACCCTCTCGGTCGGGCTCGGCGGCAACGGCCAGTTCACGCGCCTCGCCACGCTCGATGCGATCGCCGGCGCGGCGGACACGCCGTGGCACGGCTCGCTGCTCGAGGACTACGAGCTCGGCATCCACGTCATGCTCGCGGGCTTCCGCAACGTCTATCTGCACGACACCCACGTCGCGCAGGAGGCACTGCCCTTCACCGGGAAGCTGCTCACTCAGCGCACCCGCTGGTGCCAGGGCGGGATGCAGTGCACCAAGTACCTCTCGCAGATCTTCTTCTCGCGGAACTTCACGAACGCGGGGGCGATCGAGGCCGCGTACTTCATGCTGATGCCGTTCCTGCAGCTCGCCGGCACGGTGCTCTGGCCGCTCGTCTTCCTCATCTCGGCCGCGCAGGGCGCGATCGCCCCCGGCGGGCTCGAGACCTGGCTGGCCACCACCGCCTGGGTGGTGCCGCTCATGCTGCTCACCGGGGTGCTGCCGTTCGCGCTGTGGGCGCTCATCTACTGGAAGCGCGACGAGCGCCGCGGATCGATCCTCACGGCCCTCGGCTGGGCCGTCGGCTACTGGCTGTACATGTACCAGAGCTACGTGGTCGTGATCCGCGCCTTCGTGCGGCTCGTGCTCGGCCGCAACGGCTGGTCGAAGACGAAGCGCATCGCGGAGTACGCGCCGCAGAGCGCTGCGCCGGCCGCCGCACCGCAGCTGGAGGTCGTCCGATGAGCACCGTCGCCCTGAACCGCCCGGCGCGCGTCGCCGGCCGCGCGGCATCCGTTCTCGTCGCCCTGGCCCTCATCGCGCTCGCCGCGACCCTGCTCGCGCTGCAGGAGCAGTTCCGCGATGTCGAGGCGCGCGTCGCCGCGTTCCTGATGGACCCGTTCGTGCACGGCCGGACCGCGCCGGCGGGCTCGATCGTCTGGTTCGGGCTCGGCACACAGCAGGTGACCGGATTCCAGATCACGACGCTGTGCTCGACCGTGATCCTCGTCACGCCGCTGCTGGCTGCGGCCGGTCTCATGCTGCTCGTGCGCCCGCTCGCCCTCGGCCGCGTGCTCGTCGGCCTCGCGATCGGCACCGGCATCGTCACCCTGTGCAACCTGCTGCGCTACGGCTTCGCCGCGATCGCCATGCAGACGTGGGGCTCCGACGGCTTCGAACTGGTGCACCGCTACCTCGGGTCGCTGCTCGTCATCGCGGGCTTCATCGCGGCCGTGATCCTGCTGCTGCGCTTCGCCACGATGCGCAGCACTCCCCAGCGTGGACGGCACTCATGACGGGCTTCACCGCCGACGTCGCCTCCACTTCGCGCCCGGCGCCGGCGCACGCGCGGTCCCCCCGCCCGCGTCGGCGCCGGGCGAACCCCGGCAGCGCCGCCGGCCGCGCAGCTCAGGGCCGGGCGGCCCTGCGCAGCGCCGACACCCGTCGCGCCGCCGCACCTACCGCGAAGAGCCGCCTCATCGCGGCTGCGCGTCTCGCGCTTCCGCCCATCACGTTCGCCTGGGGCGCGATCACGCTGCTCTTCGCCGGCTTCGTGATCACCGTGGCCGCCATGTTCGCCGCGGCGAACCCGGGCGGCACACCGGCGAGCGACCCGGTCGCCGCGGTGGACGACGCCCTCGGCACCGTCGCAGCAGACAGCGGCGCGCTCGCCCCGGCGTTCACCGCCGTACCCGCACTCATCGCGCTCGTGCACCTCGCGGCGCTCGTGCTCGCCGTCTCGGTGCTGGTGCGCCGCCGCGTCGGGCTCGTCGGGCGGGTCACCGCCGGCGCCGTTCTGGTCGTCGTCGCCGCCGCGGCCGTGCCCTTCTGGGCGGGCGTGATCCGCACGCCCGAGGCGCCCGGCCCCGACGTGGTCGCCTGGGTCACCGTCTTCCTCGTGCCGACCGTCGTCGTCCTCGTTCTCGAACTGGCCGTCAAGGCACCGGGCCGCGCCCATCGCGGCGCGGCCGAGGCCGCCCGCGCCACATCGTCCACCGCTCCGTCACACCGCTAGGAACTCTCATGTCGAACCCGCACATCATGGTCGTCTACGGCACCCGCCCCGAGGCCATCAAGCTCGCCCCCGTGGTGCGCGCCCTGCGCGCCGATCGCCGCTTCCGCACCACGGTGGCCGTCACCGGCCAGCACGGCGAGATCCTCGACCGCATGAATCAGTTCTTCGGCGTCGACATTGACTGCGATCTGGGGATGCTTCGCCCGGGCCAGTCGTTCGCCGAGCTCTCCTCGCGCATGTTCGCCGCGCTGCTCGCGCTGTTCGAGGAGCGCCGGCCCGACGCGGTGCTCATGCACGGCGACACGTCGTCATCGGCGCTGGCCGCGCTCGCCGCGTACTACCAGGGCATCCCCGTCATCCACCTCGAGGCAGGGCTGCGCTCGCACGACCTCGCCTCTCCGTTCCCGGAAGAGGGCAACCGCCGCATCGCCGGCCAGCTCGCCGCACTGCACCTCGCGCCGACCGCGAGCGCGAAGGGCAACCTGCTCGCCGAGAACGTGCCGGCCGACGCCATCGCCGTCACCGGCAACACCGTCATCGACGCGCTCTTCGAGACCGTCGACCGCGCCTCGGGGCGACTGTCACCCGCCGTCGCGGCGGCGGTGGACGCCGGGCGGCGCATCGTCCTCGTGACGGCACACCGTCGCGAATCCTGGGGGCAGGGGCTGGGCAGCACCGCCGCAGCGCTCGCCGATGTGCTCGACGCACACGACGACGTCACGGTGGTGCTGCCCATGCACCCCAACCCCACGGTGCGGGCCGCGCTGCTGCCCGTGCTCGGCAACCGCACCGACGCACTGCTCATCGAGCCGCAGGACTACCCGGAGTTCTGCGCCCTGCTGAACGCCGCGCATGTCGTCGTCACCGACTCGGGCGGCGTGCAGGAGGAGGCGCCCGCCCTGGGCAAGCCCGTGCTCGTCACGCGCGACACGACCGAGCGGCCCGAGGCGATCGCCGCGGGCGCCGCCGCGCTCGTCGGCACCGACCGCGACGTCATCCGCACGAATCTCAATCGACTGCTTGACGACGGCTTGGCCTACGCCGAGATGGCGGCCGCGGTCAGCCCCTACGGCGACGGCCATGCGACCGCGCGCGTGGTCGCGGCGATCGCCGCGCATTTCGGCGTGGGGACGCGAGTGCGGGATTTTCACCCGCTGGTCTTCACGGACGACTTCGCCGCGGTCGCCTAGAGCCGGCAGGGACGAAAGGGGCTCTCAGCTTCTATACAGACGATTTCTCGGTTCCTCGTCAGACGTGACCTCCTAATGTGGTCAACCGCGGCCACCCGGGCCGCAGGCGCTGGCGGCGATGCCACCCACGAGGTGGCGGAACCCGAATAGCCGCGCCTCGCGCATCGCACGGAGTCAATGCATTGACGCGTGTGTCGATCTCGGTCGACAGTGCACGCATGTCTCTGCACGTGCACGCACGACGAATCCACCCAGTGTCGGACTCGATACGGGGGTATTCGTTCATGAGCAAGGCCTCACCAAAGAACATCAGCACATCTGCGCGCGGCATCGCCGGCGCCGTCGCGGCCGTCGCGGCCCTCGCCGGGGGTCTTCTCGGCGCCCAGCCTGCCGCGGCGGCATCCGCCTCGACCTCGTCGACTACGTCGGTCGCGACGCGCGTCGCGGTCCCCGCCCTGTCGACCACGAAGACGGCGGCGCCGGCTTTCCGCGCCGCGTTCTGGTCGCCGTACTTCATCGACGGCTCGAACGACGCCGCGCAGATCGCCTCGGCGATGGCGGCGCAGAAGGCGGCGGGCGACACCGACGTCATCATCGAGTGGTCGGTGCACTATGACGCGAAGGATGCCGCGTACCCGGCATCCGCATCTCTCGGCTTCCCGCAGTGGAACAGCGCCGTGCCGCAGATCATCGCGGCGGCCAAGAAGGCGGGCATGCACGTCTGGCTCGGTCTCGCCGTCGCGCCCGACGCGGTGAACGACATGTCGAAGTTCACGAACCAGAGCTGGCTGAACAGCTTCACGGCCACGCAGCAGAAGGTCGCCCACGACCTGTACGCCAAGTACGGCTCGTCGATCGCCGGCTGGTACATCCCGACCGAGCCCGCCCAGGTGAACGTCGCCACCCCGGCGCGCGCGACGCAGTTCGGGAAGTATCTCGGCGCCGTGAGCGACTACCTGCACACGCACGACGGAAAGAAGCCGGTCATGGTCTCGCCGTCGATGCCGACCGCGATCCTGTCTGGACTCAGCGCGCAGCAGTTCGTCGCCGAGCTCGCGCCGCTCATCTCGGCATCCCACGTCGACGTGCTCAATCTGCAGGACGGCTTCGAGATGACCGCGTGGACGCCCGCGCAGGAGGTCGCGGCCTTCCAGGCGGCGAAGAAGCTGACGGATGCCGGCCGCATGCGGCTCTGGGCCGCCGTGTACACGCCGCTCACGGACGGGAACGGGGCGGTGCCCGTGTCGAAGATGGCGCCCTACCTGAAGGCGCTCGGCGCCGCGGGCATCCCGTTGACCGAGTGGGAGTTCACCTCGTACATGTCGCCGGACAAGACGCTTCGGAACGGCGCCGCGATGACGGCGAACTACGCGGCCTACAAGAGCTACCTAGGGCTGAAGTAGCTGTCTGCTTTCCCCGACCCTCGGCCCCCGACCCCCGACCCTCGCCGAACCCCGCCGAAGTGTGAGTTCGGGTCCTCTTCGTCGCGAAGAGACAACCCGAACTCACACTTCGGGTGAATGGGGAGGGGCTACCGGCGGCGGCGGCGGCCGCGGTCCGAGCGGGGGCGCTGCCTCGAAGCGGCAACGGGCGTCGAGAAGCGTTTCCCTTCTTCTCTGCGGGGGAATCGAACGCATATGACAACAGCTACGGCGAGAAGCACGCCTGGGTCTCGCCGCGTGCGGAAGTACAACCGGCGCGAGGCGATCGCGGGCTACCTCTTCATCAGCCCGTGGATCGTGGGATTCCTCGTCTTCACGCTCGGCGCGATGGTGTACAGCTTCGTGATCTCGTTCAGCGACTACAACCTCGCCACCAACCGCGCGACCCCGGCCGGCTTCAGCAATTACCAGCAGCTGTTCCAGGACCCGAGCGTGATGCTGTCGCTCGGCAACACGCTCTTCTATGCGGTGCTCGCCGTGCCGCTCGAGATCGTCTTCGCCCTCTTCCTCGCCATGCTGCTGTCGAAGATCGGCCGCGGCGCCGGCATCATGCGCACGATCTTCTACCTGCCGAAGATGACGCCGGCGGTCGCGACGGCGTCGGTCTTCCTGCTGCTCTTGAACGGGAACACCGGCGCCATCAACAAGGCACTGGGCTTCTTCGGCATCCCCGGCCCGCAATGGCTCGTCGACCCGGCGTGGGTGAAGCCGTCCATCGTGCTGATGACCCTGTGGGGGGTGAGCGGCACGATGGTGATCTTCCTCGCGGCGCTCAAGAACGTGCCGCGCGACCTCTACGAGGTGGCCTCCATCGACGGCGCGGGCCCGGTGCGCCAGTTCTTCAACATCACGCTTCCGATGATCTCGGGGGCGATCTTCTTCAACGTGATCGTGCTCACGATCGCCGCGCTGCAGATCTTCGACCAGGCCTACCTGCTGTTCTGGCGCGATCAGACGAATGCGTCGAGCGACGCCTCGCTGTTCTACGGCATCTACCTGTTCCAGCAGGCGTTCCGGCAGTTCAACTTCGGCTTCGCGGCGGCGATGGCCTGGCTGCTGTTCGTGATCATCCTGATCATCACGCTGGTGCAGGTGAAGTTCAGCAACCGGTTCGTCTACTACGAGGGGGACAAGTGATGTCCGTCGCACAGGCGCCAGGGTCCGCCTCGCTGGCTGCGGAATACGGCGACGCGGCCGGTGACGAGAAGGATGCCACCCGCCGCACCGTCCGCGGAGCGGGGTTCTACCGCGGCCGCGGGGTCATCGGGAAGGCGCTTCTCTGGGTCGTCGCCGGCGTGTTCGGCCTGCTATTCCTCTACCCCTTCGCGTGGCTGCTCGCGGCGAGCCTCAAGACCCGCGGCGAGGTCTTCGACAACAGGCTGATCCCGCGGACCTTGCAGCTCGCGAACTACGCGGAGGTGTGGCATCAGCTGCCGCTGCTCTCGTGGCTCTTCAACAGCGTCGTCATCGCGGTGCTCGCCGCCGGGCTCGTCGCGATCTCGAGCTCGATCGTCGCGTTCGGCTTCGCCTACTTCACGTTCCCAGCGCGCGGATTTCTGTTCGGCCTGGTGCTCGCGACGATGATGCTTCCCGGCGCCGTGACGATGGTGCCGCAGTACCTGATCTGGAAGTACCTCGGGCTGCTCGGCACGTGGGTCCCACTCTTCGGCATGAACCTGTTCGGCTCGGCGTTCTACATCTTCCTGCAGCGGCAGTTCTTCCTGGGGCTGCCGCGGGAGATCTTCGAGGCGGCCCGGGTCGACGGGGCGTCCTACTGGGGGCTGTTCCGGCGGATCGCCATGCCCTTGTCGATCCCGTCGTTCATCATCGTGTTCATCTTCGAGTTCCAGGCGAGCTGGAACAATCTGCAGGCCGCGCTGATCTATCTGAATGCGGGCAGCGTGAACCAGTTCACGGTGCCGCTCGGCATCTCGTATGCCATGACGACCTTCAGCCCGACCAACGGAGGCCACGGCGACTACCAGTACGTCATGGTCGCGGCGCTGCTCGTCACACTTCCGATGCTGATCATCTTCGCCTTCGGGCAGCGCTACTTCGTCGAGGGCGTGGCCACGCAGGGCCGGAAGGGGTAGCGGTTTCGTGCCCCCGGCCGACAATTGCGCCTCGCACGCAGGCCGCAGACGTCGGCCGGGGGCGCAGAACCCGGAGGCGCCGGGCGAGGGGCAGCCAGCCGCACTGCGCCGGCACCGCGACTTCCGGCTGCTGCTGGGCGGGCAGACGACCAGGGGCTGCTACCCCGTTCTCCACAGCCGCAATGCCCTGACGACGCCCTGACGGGGCATCTGCTATGGGTGGCGGCGCTAGAGTGTCCGAGTGAGTCAGGCAACCGAACCGACTAATCTCGGCCGCCCGCGCGTGTGTTCCATCGCCGATGCGCTCGAGCTCGTGGGGGAGCGCTGGTCTCTGCTCGTCGTGCGCGAACTCGGATTCGGGGTGCGGCGATTCACGGACATCCAGGTCAACACGGGTGCCCCGCGTGAAACGCTCGCGCAGCGCCTGCGCAAGCTCGAGGAGGCCGGGGTGGTCGAGCGTCGGAGATACTCCGAGAAGCCCCCGCGCGACGAGTACCTGCTCACGCCCGCCGGTGAGGGGCTGCTGCCCGTCCTTGCCGGGCTGCGCGAGTGGGGCGAGCGCCACGCGACGCCCCGCGTGCGCACGGGTGAGTGAGGTGACGCGAGGCATGGCCCGCGCTCGAGTGAGTTCGGATTCCTGACCGAGTCTGTTACGGTGAGGTCAGTACAGTCGGTTCGATTCTCGAACCGACAAGATCGGAAGAGATCGGAAGAGGAATCCGTATGACCTGGATCGCATCGTCGGCAGCAGACCGCCGCGCTCAGTTCGGCCGTTTCCTGCTCGGCACCGGCGGCCTCGGCGGAATCGCCGGCGCGACCGGGCCGGGCATCGGGCTGCCCGAGGCCGAGGGTCTCGAGCTGATCGATCGCGCGGTGCGCGAGGGCGTCAAGGTGCTCGACACGGCCGATGTCTACGCAGGCGGCGAGAGCGAGCGCATCGTCGGGGTGTGGAACCGCGGCCGCCCGGGCTCCGAGGTGCTCATTCAGACCAAGACGGGCATCACGCCCGACGGCCCGAACCTCGACCCCGAGCGCGTCGACCGGCAGCTGCGGCACAGCATCGAGGTGATCGGCCGCGTCGACCTCTATGTCGCCCACCAGGTCGACGGCCGCACCCCGTGGGAGAAGTCGCTGCCGGTCTTCAGCGACGCCGTCGAGCGCGGCACCATCAGGGCCTACGGGCTGTCGAACGTCGACGGGGCGGCGCTGTCGGCGGCGCTCGAGACCGCCGATCGGCTGGGGCTCGCGCGGCCCGAGATCGTGCAGAACCAGTACTCGCTGCTCGCCCGCGCCGACGACGCGGAGGTGCTGCCCATCGTCGAGGCCGAGGGCCTCGCCTACACCCCCTTCTCACCGCTCGCCAACGGGCTGCTCGCCGGCCGCTACAGCAACGGCGAGCGCCCGCAACGCGGCGACCGGGCGAGCGTGGCCTCGTCAGCGGCGCCGTTCCTCGACGACGACCAAGCCATGGCGAAGGTGGCCAGATTCAACGGGCTCGCGGCAGCCCGCGACACGTCGCCCGCCGCGCTCGCGATGGCCTGGCTGTTCCACCACCCGCTGGTGACTGCGCCCATCGTCGGCGTCAGCAAGGAGCACCACTGGGCCGGCATCCTCGACGGGCTCGCCCTCGACTGGAACGACGAGCTCGCCGCCGCGGTCGACGAGATCTTCGGGTAGCCGGCGCGCTACTTCGTCGCCTGCTGATACGCGCGCTGGGCGGAGGCCTGCGCCTTCTTCAGCGCGTCGGCAGGCGACGATTTCCCGAGCAGCACCGACGAGATCACGTTCTGCAGTTCGGTGTTGATCTGCTGACCGGCGGGCGAGGCGCCGAACGACTTCCCGTCGCCCACGATGTCGTAGAACGTCGCGATCGTCTGGTCGAACCCCTCATTGCCGCTCGGCTTCACGTACTGCGCGCGCAGCTTCTTGTCGACGCTGGGGATGCCCGTGAAGAGGCCGGTGTTGAAGGCGCCGGGCGTCTTGGCGATCTTCGCCGCGCGAGCGGCGCCTGCGGCATCCCACGCCCCCGGGCTCGTCAGGTCGACCGCCCACGCGCACGCGGCGTCCTTGTTCTTCGCGGCGGTCGGGATGACGAAGCCCTGCCCGTTGGCGACGGTGAACGGCTTGCCGTCTGCGGCGTAGAACGGAACGGCGGTGATGTCGAGCTTGCTGGCGTACGGCGCGAGCACGTTGACGTACCACTGGTTGTCGATCTCTGCCCCGACCTGGTTCTTCGCGAACTCGTTGTCGGCGCCGAACATGTCGAAGGAATCCGAGAAGCTCTTGATCTTGGCGTAGCCGCCCTGGGCGTCGGTGATCTTCTTGAGCACCTCGAGGCCCTTCTCGTTCTTCGGGTCGTCGAGGGTCGGCTTGCCGTTCGCGTCGGTGAGCCGGCCGCCGTAGCCGAGGATCCACAGGCCAGGCTGCCCGCTCGCGACGGGGTTGAAGCCGAGCGTGGTCGGGTTGCCGCCCGACGCCTTGTACATCTTCTTCGCCGCCGCGATGAGCTCATCGGGCTTTGAGGTGTTGATCTGCGCGGGGGTCACGCCCGCGGCATCCATCACCTTCTTGTTCAGGATGATGGCCGGCGGCTGGTAGAACTGCGGCACCGCGTAGATTTGGCCCTTGTACGTCACGTCATCGTTGACGGAGGGGTAGTAGTAGCTGCTCGGGTCGACGTCGTGCGCGCTGAAGCACTTGTCGAGCGGCATGATGAGCCCCTGCGCGGCGTAGGTCGCAACGAGGTTGGCGTCCATCTGAACCACGTCGGGCACGTTGCCGCTCGCGACGCGCGTGGTGAACTTCTGCGCGTCGAACGCCGTCTGATCGATCTTGATGTCGACGCCGTCGAGCTTCTTCTTGGCATAGGCGAGGCGCGAGGTGCCGACCTCGTCCGGGCTGTTGAAGCCCCACGCGTTGAGCGTGCCAGAGGCCTTCGTGCCGAACGACGGCGGTGTGCTGCTTGAGCCCGAGCCGCCACCGCTGCCCGATGAGCACCCCGCCAGTAGAACTGCTGCTGCCGTAACTGCCACCGCGGCCAGTGCCGCACTCCTGGTTCTCATGCGTGAGAAGTACCCACTTCTCGTCGCGACGTGCCGGAATGCGTCGCGATGCGCCGGAATGCGCGCGAATGCGCCGGAACGCGCGCGGATGGCCGCGGCTCAGGCGGCCTGGGCGGCGAGCGCCGCCTCGACGCGCGCATGGCGCCGCACGACGAGATGAGAGACGAGTACGGCGACGACGGCGACACCCGCCCACACGGCGAGCACCGCGACGTTGCCGCCGAAGCGCTGCCCGGGGAAGTAGATGAGCGCGGTCGCGGAGTTCAGCCAGCCGGCGCCCGCCCAGAAGTCGTTGAGCGAGGCGAAGAAGCCGGGCTCCATCCACTTCTGGAAGATGCCGCCGGACGAGGTGAAGTTGAGCTGCACGAAGAGCACGGTCATGGCCAGCACGGTCCAGCTCTTGAGGATCGGCATCAGCGCCACGCCGATCCACATGACGAGCGCGTCATAGAGCCACGACAGCAGCCAGACCTGCAGCACGCTGTGGTCGAAGACGTGGTACACATACGCCGCGATGCCGACGATGATCGCCGACACCACCGCAGACGCGATGACCGGCACGAAGACCCGGGCGAACAGCCCGTGCCGCCCCGTCACCGCCGCCACGGCCGCTGCCACGGCATAGCCGCCGACCGACAGGCCGACGAGCAGGAAGAAGATGCCCTGGCCGGTGGCGTCGTGCGTGCCGACCGGAACGACGTCGACGACGTTGAAGGGCAGGTGCTGCTGGAATGCGATCGGCTGGAAGACCTTCTGCACGGTCTCGGTGGTGGTGGCCGACGCGGCCGTCGCGATGTAGAGGTTCGCCTGCGTCGGGGTCGCTTCGTAGGCGGCCGTGATCGTGCGCTCGCGCACCAGCTTCTCGGCCTGTGCCTCGTCGGCGACGTTGCGCACGTCGAGGCCGCCGTCCGACTCGTTGTTCAGCGTCTGTGCGAACACCTCGCTCTGAGCGCTGTCTCCCACGATGGCGACCGGAAGGTGATGCGGGCTCGGCTGATGGAAGGCGCCGAGGTACGCGAGCGTCATGCCGATTCCCAGCAGTACGGGCACGAGCACGTGCAGACCCAGGTGCTTCCACATGCTGGGGTGCGGCAGCACCGAGCGGCGCGGTGCGGTGTGCGTGGCCGGCTCGCGGTCGGCGGCAAGTGCGGGGGCTTCGCTCGTGGCGTTCGACATGATGCCCCCAGGGTACGCGACGTTGCTGAATGCAACATCATAGCCGAGCAATGTAGTTGCGGGATACCTGCCGGAGTCGCCCGACCCGCGGAGTGGGGGCCGCCGTTCCGCGCCGCCGTTCGTAGGCTCTCGAAGTTGTGAGACGCAATCGTGCCGGCCGGCTGAGCGCGGTGATCGCACTCGCCGCGGCGCTGGTCGGCGGCCTCGCGGCCTGCGCCGGCTCGCACGAGGCGGCTGCGGGTCGCAGCGCAGCGCACACCCCGGCGGCGCCCACCCTGTGGGTGGCGACCCCGTCGGTGGCGCCGCGGCCCCAGGCATCCGCTCACCCTTCGGCGAAGCCGGCCGCTGCGCCGGGAACGGCGCTCGCCCTGCTCGACGCGCTGCCGGTCAGGAACGCGCAGGGCGGCGCGAAGTATCAGCGCACCGCGGACTTCGGCGAGGCCTGGCTCGATATGGACGGCAACGGGTGCGATACGCGCAACGACATCCTGGCGCGCGACCTGACGGGCATCACCCGCAACCGGTACTGCGAGGTGCTCACGGGCACCCTCGCCGACCCGTACACAGGGGAGGCCATCGCGTTCCAGCGCGGCGAGAAGACCTCGGCCCTCGTGCAGATCGACCACGTCGTGCCGCTCGGCGACGCCTGGCAGACGGGCGCGCAGTCGTGGACGCAGCGCAAGCGCGAGCAGTTCGCGAACGACGCGGGCAATCTGCTGGCCGTCGACCAGCACTCGAACGAGTCGAAGGGCGACAAGGATGCCGCCGCGTGGCTGCCCGCGCGGGCGTCGTATCGGTGCGCCTACGTCGCGCGGCAGATCTCTGTGAAGGCGGCGTACGGCCTGTGGGTCGAGCCGGCCGAGAAGGCGGCGATGGCCGCCGTGCTGAGCGGATGCCAGGGGCAAGCGGTGACCGCGGCGGAGTTCGCCACCGTGCCGGCGCCGAGTGCGGCCGCGGCCGCGGCTTCGGCACCCGCCACAGCTGCGCCCGCCGGCGCTGCGCCCGGCGCCGCCGCGCCGACTCCCGCGGCGCCGGCGGCTGTGGCCCCGCGCCCTGGCGAGTTCTGCTCGGCGGCCGATCACAACCGGTCCCTCGACGGGCTCACGTGCACCCTCTACGCGAGCGGCACCTGGCATTGGAAGCGCGGCTGAGCCGAGCGCAGGGCAGCTTGTCTGCTTGTATGGCCCGAACGGTGCGAGTGGGGCGGGCGAGCCCGCCGCCCAGGGTGCGGCCGCGCAGAAGAATCCCCTGGTTATGCGGGATTATTCGCGCCAGGTAACGAAACCATAACGCCAGCGCACTTGTCCCTGGTTTCGGTACAAGTGCGGTCCGTACGGTTGCAGCAGTTGTCAATGAGGACACGAGGACATGCGCAACGACACCGTCACCCAGCTGCCGCCGATCGACCCGAGAACCGGGTCCCCGATCTGGCTCCAGGTGCTGCGCTCGATCGAGTATGGCATTTCGACCCGGCTCTACACCCAGGGCGACCAGCTGCCCAGCGAGCATGAGCTCTGCGCGTACTTCGACGTCTCGCGTTCGAGCGTCAGAGAAGCCCTGGCCCGTCTCGAGAAGTCGGGGCTGATCTCGCGGCGACAGGGGAAGGGGGCGTTCGTCCAGACCCCCACGTCGCCGTCGTCGTGGACCCTGCCGAACGCGCCGAGCCTGCTCGGGCAATACCAGGAGGACGGCCGCAGCGCGCTCACCTCGCAGATCCTGCGCGCCGGCGTCGAGATGCTTCCCCCGTGGGCCGCCGCCGCGTTCACGAACAACCCCGGCGGCCAAGGCTTCGTCGTCGAGCGGCTGCGCGCGGTCGGCAAGCTCACCGCGGTGCACGTCGTCAACTACCTGCCGAAGCGCTTCTCAGGCCTGGCCCCGAGCCTGCGCGAGCCGCGCGCGAGCCTGTATGCCGCGCTCGAGCGGGTCAGCGGCGTCACGATCACGCGGATGCACCGCACCATCGAGGCGGTCAGCGCCGATCGGCGTCTCGCACAGCTGCTCGAGATCGAAGAGGGCAACCCCATCGTCGTCGTCGAAGCCGTCGCATACGACCAGAACAACGAGCCGGTCGACTTCTCTCGGGCCTCTGTGCGCACCGACCGGCTGCGGGTGACGGTCGACAGCGGGCACAACTCGCCGCCGTCGGGCCTCTACCCGGAACTCGCCGCGGCCGACGAGCAGTTCGCCGCGCCCCTGAGCTACGAACACGACTAGGAGCACCGCGTGGCCAACGACATCCTCATCATCGGCGACAGCTACATGAAGGCCGACGTGTTCGCCGATGCGCTGCGGCGCAACGGCCTCGAGCCCGACATCGCGACGGTGACGATCACCACCGACCCGCAGTGGTCGACCGAGGGCCTCGCCGAGTTCGAAGGCGACCCCGCCGAGGTGAGCGCCCTCATCGACGGGCACCGCATCGTCGCGTTCCACGGGGCGCCGATCAGCAGGCGCGTCATCGAAGAGAACCCCTCGGTGCGGCTGCTCGCCTGTGCGCGCGGCGGCCCCGTCAACGTCGACCTCGCGGCGGCCGCCGAGCACGGCGTCGCGGTGACGACGACTCCGGGCAAGAACGCGGCGGCCGTCGCCGATCTGACGATCGGATTCCTCATCGATCTGCTGCGGAACGTGGCGCCCTCGCTGCGGGAGGCGCAGCAGCGGCGCGACAGCGGCGAGGCGCTCGCCGAGTCGACCTTCGAAGGCGCCCGCTGGTTCGGGTACGAGCTGAAGGGCCGCACGCTCGGCCTCGTCGGTCTCGGCAACGTGGCTCGGCTCGTGGCCGAGCGGGCGCTCGCGCTGGGGCTCGAGGTGCTCGCGTTCGACCCGTTCGTGCCGACCGGGTCGGTCGCCGGGGTCCGCCAGGTCGACAGCCTCGATGAGCTGCTGCCGCAGGTCGACGTGCTGACCCTGCACGCCCGCGCGACCGCCGAGAACCGCCGGCTCGTCTCTGACGCCCAGTTCGCCGCCCTCAAGCCAGGCGCGTTCTTCATCAACACCGCGCGCGAGTCGCTGGTCGACGAGAGCGCGCTGCTTGCCGCCGTCCGCTCCGGGCACCTCGGCGGCGCCGCGCTCGACGTGTGCGAGAGCGACGGACCGTGGCGCGAGCTGCTCGCCGAGCCGAGCGTCATCATCACCCCGCACATCGCCGGCGCGACCTTCGAGACCCTGCAGCGCGGTGCGCAGATGCTCGCCGACGAGATCCTCGCGTTCACGAGCGGGGGCGAGCTCAGGTGGCGCAAGTGAGCGGCGCTCGTGGCGTGAGCGGCGACCCCGTCTTCCTCGCGATCGACGCCGGAACGGGCTCCGTGCGCGCGATCGCCTTCGACGAGGGCGGGCGGGCCGTTGCCCGGGCCGCTCGCGAATGGACCCACGCAGCGACCCCCGGCCACCCCGGTGGCGCCGACTTCGACACGACGGGCGGGTGGCAGCTGATCAGCTCGGCCGTGCGCGAGGTGGTCGGTCTTCTGCGCGGCCGCCCCGTGGCGGCGGTGGGCGTCTCGAGCATGCGCGAGGGCTTCGTGCTCTACGACGAGCACGGCGACGAGATCTTCGCGTGCCCCAACACCGATGGCCGTGCCCGCGATCAGGCCGAGCAGCTCACGCGGCGCGGGCTCGCCGACCGCATCTACGAGCTCGCCGGCGACTGGGTCTCGATCACGGCCCCCGCGCGCCTGCTGTGGCTGCAGCAGGAGCGACCGGAGGTCTTCGCCGCCGCCCGGCACCTCGGCATGCTGAGCGACTGGGTCGTCTACCGCCTGACCGGCGAGTTCACGACCGACCCGACCTGCGGCTCGAGCAGCGCCCTCTTCGACCTCGCGGCGCGTGACTGGTCGGGCGAGCTGGCCGCGGCGGTCGACCTGCCCGCGCGCATTCTTCCGCAGGCGCTGGAGCCCGGCAGCACGGCCGGAGCCATCACCGCGGCGGCCGCCGAGGCGACGGGTCTGCCGGCCGGCACGCCCGTGCTCGTCGGCGGCGGCGACACGCAGCTTGCCCTGCACGGCATCGGCGCGACCGCGGGCACCCCGACCGTCGTGGCCGGAACCTTCTGGCAGACCACGTACATCAGCGACGCCCCGACGATCGACCCCGGCCGGCGCATCCGCACCGGCTGCTATGTCACGCCCGGCACCTGGATGGTCGAGGGCATCAGCTTCCTGAGCGGCCTCAGCATGCGCTGGTTCCGCGACGCGTTCTGCCCCGACGCGACCGCCGAGGGCGGCAATGCGTACGACGCGATGGAGCGCTGGGCGAGCGCCGCGCCGCGCGGCTCCAACGGGCTGGTCGCGGTGCTGTCGAACATCATGCAGGCGGATGCCTGGCACCACGCAGCCCCCGCCTTCGTCGGCTTCGACATCAACGCGCCCGAGCGCTTCGACCGCGGCACGTTCGTCCGCGCGATCGAGGAGGCGGCGGCATACGTCGCCCGCGGCCACCTCGACATCCTCGACGAGGTCACGGGCGGCCGCGCGCGTGCTTCCGGCGAGCTCGTGCTCACGGGCGGCTCGAGCGCCGGTGTCCTCTGGCCGCGCATCATCGCCGAGACGACCGGGCTCAGCGTGCGGCCGTCGACCGCCCCAGAGGCGACCTCATACGGCGCAGCGCGTCTCGCGGCCGCGAGCGTCGGCGCCGAGCTGCCGCCCGCCGGCCGATCGGACCGCATCGTGGTTCCCGAGCCCGCGGCCATCGACGAGTACGACGCCGCGTTCGAGCGCTGGCGCCGGGTGTACCTCGCTCAGCTGGCGGCGACAGAGGCATCCGGAATCGCCCCGCTCTTCACGCCCCCTGGCGGCCTCGCCTACCGAACAGACCCGACGACAACGAGAGCAAAGGACACGATCTATGGCTGACCTCGACGGCAACCGCGCCGCCAAGAACTTCGCGCCGCAGACCCCGGGCGTCGACTTCGGTCACGCCATCAAGGGCGCGCACAACCTCGACTGGGGCATGCAGCACCGTCTCGGGCGCGTGCTCAACGGCGCCACCGGGCGCACCGTGATGCTCGCCTTCGACCACGGCTACTTCCAGGGCCCGACATCGGGTCTCGAGCGCCTCGACCTGAACATCGCGCCCCTCGGCGAGTACGCCGACGCGCTGATGTGCACCCGCGGCGCGCTGCGGGCCACGATGCCGCCGACGACGGGCGCGGGGCTCGTGCTGCGCGCCTCGGGCGGCCCGTCGGTGCTCAAGGAGCTGTCGGACGAGTACACGGCGATGGCGATCGAGGATGCGGTGCGGCTGGACGCCTCTGCCGTGGCGGTGCAGGTGTTCATCGGCGGCGAGCACGAGAGCCGCAGCATCAAGAACCTCACCTCGCTCGTCGACGACGGCTACCGCGTCGGCGTGCCCGTGCTCGGCGTGACGGCGGTCGGCAAGGAGCTCACCCGCGACGCCCGCTATCTCGGCCTCGCGACCCGCATCATCGCCGAGCTCGGTGCGCAGCTCGTGAAGACCTACTACTGCGAAGAGGGCTTCGACGAGGTCGTCGCGGGATGCCCCGTGCCGGTCATCATGGCGGGCGGGAAGAAGCTGCCGGAGCTCGACGCGCTCACCATGGCCTCGAACGCGGTGCGCGCAGGCGCCGCCGGCGTCGACATGGGCCGGAACATCTTCCAGAGCGACTCGCCCGTCGGCATGATCGCGGCGATCCGCGCCGTGGTGCACGACGACGCGACGCCCGACGAGGCATACGGCGTGTACCTCGACTCGAAGAAGGGCGCGTGATGGCGCAGCTGCCCGCCAAGCGGAATCTCGCCCAGATCGAGCGGCGCTTCGGCGACTGGGGCCCCGGCTACCTCGTCGACGAGGGCGACGCGTTCTTCGGCTCGGTGCTGCTGCGGCCCGGCGACGAGTTCACCAACCACTCGCACGCCCGCCACACGGAGTCGTTCCTCGTGCTGCGCGGTCGCGCGGAGCTCTGGCTCGACCGCTCACAGCTCGTCGAGCTCGCGCAGGGCGACTTCATCGGCTGCCCGCCCGGCGTCGAGCATTTCTTCCGCAACACCGCGGACGAGCCCTTCGAAGCCTTCTTCGTGAAGGCGCCCGGCGTGAGCGGCGACAAGGTCGACGCGCCCTGGACACCGACGTCCTAGCAACCCACCCGTCACAACGAAAGACGAATCCGATGAAGATCCAACGACGCATCTCGACAGGAATCACGAACTCACGCGCTCGGCGCGTGGCCATGGCGGCGGCAGCCACTCTGCTCGCCGCCGGGACGCTCGCCGCGTGCTCGGGCGGCAGCGGGTCCACCACCTCGGGCAGCAAGACGCTGCGGGTCCTCATCGCCGCGCCGCAGGAGGGTGCGGGGAAGGCGCTTCAGGCCGACTACGAGAAGTCGACGGGGACCAAGGTCAAGATCACGGTGGTGCCGTACGACCAGATTCAGACGAAGGCGATCCTCGACGCGCAGTCCGGGGCCAACCAGTACGACGTGATCCAGTACTGGTACACCTCGGTCGGCGCGCTCGCCCAGGCCGACGCGCTCGACGACCTGACCGGCTGGGTCGACAAAGACAAGGACATCGACAAGTCCGACTTCATCGCGCCGATCTACAACGCGTACACGCAGTACAAGGGCAAGACCTACGGGTTGCCGTTCGACGGCGACACGCACCTGCTCTACTACAACAAGAAGATCCTGGCCGACAACGGCGTGAAGCCGCCGACGACCTGGGACGAGTACCTCGCGGACGTGAAGAAGATCACGGATGCTAACAAGAGCAAGGGCATCTACGGCGCGGTGATGATGGGCGACAAGAGCGCCTTCAACATCGGGTCGACGTTCTTCAACAGGCTCGCGACCTTCTCGTCCTCGCCGATCGACAGCCAGAAGCCCGATCTGACGAGCCCTGCGGCGCTCGCCGCGGCGAAGTCGATGGTCGACGCGGCGCCCTACACCGCGCCGAGCCCGTCGCAGATCGGCTTCGACCAGGCCCTGGCTCTCTTCCTCTCCGGAAAGATCGGGATGATGGAGGCCTGGACCGACCTCGGCACGTTCGCCCAGGATCCGTCGCAGTCGAAGATCGCCGACAACTGGGGCGCGGTGCCGCTGCCCGCCGGCGCCGGCGGCAAGACGGCCGCCCCTCTGGACGCGGGCTGGGCCCTCGGCGTGAGCCCGAGTGCGCCTGATCAGGACGCGGCGAAGGACTTCGTGAAGTTCGCGACATCCAAGGCCGAGAACCTGAAGCTCGTCACCACCACCGGCAGCGGCGTGGACCCGACGCGCACCTCGACGCTCGAGAGCGACAAGTACAAGAGCTTCACGCCTGTGGTCGCCGCCGCCCTGACCCAGATCCTCGGCAACGCGCAGTCGTGGCCGACCTCGCCCAACGCGCCCAAGATGATCCAGTCGCTCAACGACAACCTCGCCCAGATGCTGCAGGGCTCGCTGACGCCGCAACAGGCGCTCGATGCGACCGAGAAGGCCTGGGACGCGCTGTAAAGCAGCGAGGAGATCACTGACATGACAACGGCCGCCCCGGTCCCCACCTCCGCCGACGGACCACGCCGCCACCGGCTGATCGGCTGGGCGCTGATCGCCCCCGCGCTCGCCGCGGTGGCCATCATCGCCGCATACCCGCTGGTCTATACGGTGCTGGTCTCGTTCTCGAAGTCGACGCTGGGGCGGCCGTTCCAGTCATGGGTCGGATGGGGGCAGATCGTCACGGCGTTCACCGATGGCGGCCAGCTGGCGTCGATCCTGCGCTCCCTCGAGTTCGCCGTGCCGGCCGCGGTGCTCTCGGTGGTCATCGGCCTGGTCATCGCCCTGAGCCTCGACACCGCGACGCGGGGCGGCCGTGTGGTTCGCGTCATCATGCTGCTGCCGCTCATGACGCCCCCGGTGATGGCGGGCGTGATCTGGAAGCTGATGTTCGCCCCGACCGGCGGCCTGTTCAACGATCTGCTGGCCGGCGCGGGGCTGATCAGTGAGCCGGTGCTGTTCCTCGGGGCATCCCCGGCCGCGATGATCTGCCTCATCGTCGTCGACATCTGGCAATGGACGCCGTTCTGCGTGCTTCTCATCTTCGCCGCGCTGCAGTCGATGCCGAGGGAGGTCTACGAGGCGGCGCAGGTCGACGGGGCCGGTGTGTGGCGCACGTTCCGCTCCGTCACCTTCCCGCTCGTCCTCCCGAGTCTCGTGACCGTGCTGATGCTCAAGGTGATCGTCTCGTTCAAGGTGTTCGACCTGGTCTTCGTCATGACCTCGGGCGGCCCTGGGCTCGACACGAACGTCGCGAGCTTCAACGTGTACCGCACGGCTCTGCAGCAGTTCGACCTCGGCGCGGCAGGCGCGCAGACGATCGCCTTCATCGTGCTGGTGACGATCGTCGTCCTTCCCATCGCCACCTGGCGTTCGCGCCTTCTGAAAGCAGGGAGCCGAGCATGAGCGAGTCGACCATGCCCGCAGAGTCCTTCGGCCGAACCGTGATCGGGCGCGCTCCGCGCGCGGCCGCCCGCAGGCGCGGGGGAGTGTCGTTCGCACCGCGCTGGACCCGCGCGCTCAAGTCGGTCGTCGTGGTCCTCGCCGCGGTCTTCTTCCTGCTGCCCATCGCCTACCTCGCGATGGTCTCGTTCATGCGGCCCGACGACATCCTCTCCGATCGCGTCGTGCCCTCCGGCCTGTCGTGGCAGAACTGGAGCTCCGCATTCGACCGCTTCCCCGTGGTCGACTACCTGCGCAACTCCCTCATCGTGGCGGCGGCGGCGATGGTGATCGCGCTCCTGATCGCGATCCCCGCCAACTACGCGATGGCCAGGCTGCGCGCGGGCGGGAAGAACATCATGACCGTGATCGTCTCGGCCTACGTGGCGCCGCCGATCGTCGCGATCGTTCCGCTGTTCATCCTCGTGCGCAAAGTCGGGCTGATGGACAGCCTCGTCGGTCTCTCGCTCGTCGAAGGCCTGATGGTCGTGCCCGTGGCGATCTGGCTCCTCGACGATTTCTTCCGCAACGTTCCCGAAGAGATCGACGAGGCCGCGCAGATCGACGGATGCGGCCCCATCGCGACCCTCGTGCGCGTCGTGCTGCCGCTCGTCGCACCGGGCGTCGTCGCGGTCGGCATCGTCTCGTTCATCCTCGTCTACAACGACTTCCTGATCCCGCTGATGCTCTCCTACAGCGAGAGCACTCAGACGCTGCCCGTGGGGATCTCCCTCATGCAGGGCGGCCGCGAAGTCATGTACGGGCAGATGGCGGCGGCATCGTTCACCGGCATGATCCCGGTCTACCTGCTCGCCCTGTTCATGCAGCGCTGGCTGATCGGCGGCCTCACGCAAGGAAGTGTGAAGTAGTTCCGGTCGCACTGTGAGGCGCCCGTCGTTCCCGGGAACCAGAAGACAAAGCATCCCCAGCCGCATATCGTGAAATGGCGAGACTTAGTGGCTTGGTGACCGGGGAGGTCCACATGAGCAATTCGTTCACGAGCGAGGGTTTCGGCCCGCGCGGCTTCGGCGGGCACGGCGGGCACGGCCCGGGTCGCTCGCTCTCCGACGCCTTCGACCAGCTCCGCTCGGCGGTCGAGGAGCGCCTCGGCCCGCGCGCCCGCGGCGGCCACGGTGGCCACGGCGGCGATGTGCGCGGGGCGGTGCTCGCGCTGCTCGCCGAGAAGCCCATGCACGGCTACGAGATCATCGCCGAGATCGGCGCGCGCAGCAGCGGCGCGTGGAAGCCGAGCGCGGGCGAGGTCTACCCCACGCTGCAGCTGCTCGCCGACGAGGGCGTCGTCACGGCCGAGGTCACCGAGGGGCGCAAGACCTACTCCCTGACGGCGACGGGGCGGGCAGAGGCGGATGCCGCGGCCAGCCGCGCCACCGCGACCGACGGCACCGGCAAGCACGACTTCTTCGGCATCGGCCCGCTGCCGAAGGCCGGCGTCGAGCTCGCGCAGGCGGCGATGCAGGTGCAGCGCTCGGGCACGCCCGAGCAGCAGAAGCAGGCGGCCGAGCTGCTGAACGAGGTGCGGCGGAAGCTGTACGCGATCCTCGCTCAGGACTGACGGGATGCCGCCAGCGCGCGGACCCGCCGCGGGGTCGGCCGAGCCCGCGACGGCGGCCACCCGCGCCCGCTATCGCCGCATCCTGCGGTTCGCGTTCCGCTATCTGATGCAGACGTGGTGGTACGAGCTGGTGCTGCCGCGCATCGGCTTCGAGCGCGTCGCGGAGCGCGGCCGCGCCCGGCGCATGACAGGCATCGCGCAGCGGTTCCACGTGCTCGCCGTCGAGCTCGGCGGCCTCATGATCAAGGTCGGGCAGTTCCTGTCGTCGCGGCTCGACGTGCTGCCGCCCGAGATCACGCGCGAGCTCGCCGGCCTGCAGGACGAGGTTCCCGCGGCGGGGTTCCCCGCGATCCGCGAGCTCGCCGAGGGCGAGCTCGGTCTGCCGCTGGAGCAGGCCTACGCCGGCTTCGACGAGCAGCCGGTGGCTGCGGCATCCCTCGGCCAAGCGCATCGTGCGCGCCTCTCGGCGCAGGACGCGCAGCTCGCCGGCCATGACGGTGTGATCGTGAAGGTGCAGCGGCCGGGCATCCGCTCGATCGTCGACGTCGACCTCGCCGCCCTGCGCCGGGTCGCCGGCTGGCTCAGCCACATCAGGGTCGTCTCGCGCCGCGTCGACCCTCAGGCGCTCGTCGCCGAGTTCGCGGTGACGAGCCTCGAAGAGATCGACTACCTGCACGAGGCCGTCGCCGCCGAGCGCTTCGCTGCGATGTTCGCGCGCGACCCGCGGGTCGTGGTGCCCGACGTCGTCTGGGAGCGCACGACCCGCCGCGTGCTGACCCTCGCCGATGTCACGGCGATCAAGATCAACGACGTCGATGCGCTGCGGGCAGCCGGCATCGACCCGCACGAGGTGGCGAGCGTCTTCGCCGAGGTGATGTTCGAGCAGGTGCTGGGGCAGGGCTACTTCCACGCGGACCCCCACCCGGGCAACGTGTTCGTGACCCCGGCGCCCGGTGAGACCCCGGGTTTCCGCCTCACGTTCATCGACTTCGGCATGATGGGCGAGATCACCGACGAGCTGCGCGCGGGGCTGCGGCGGCTGGTCGTCGCCGTCGCGGCGCGCGATGAGCGCGGGCTGATTCAGAGCATCGAGGATGTCGGCATCCTGCTGCCCTCCGCCGACACCGCCGAGCTCGAGCGGGCGATGGCGCAGCTCTTCGACCGCTTCGGCGGCATGGGGTTCGCGCAGCTGCGCCGCGTCGACCCGCGCGAGTTCCGCGACTTCGGGCAGGAGTTCGGCCAGGTCGTGCGCTCTCTCCCGTTCCAGCTGCCCGAGAACTTCCTGCTCGTGATCCGCGCCGTCTCGCTCACCTCGGGCGTGTGCAGCGCCATCGACCCCGAGTTCAACATCTGGGACTCCATCGAGCCGTTCGCCTCGCGACTGCTGCGCGAGGAGAGCGGGAACGTCGCCCTGTCGGCCGCGCGCGAGCTGGTCTCGTCGGCCGCCGTCTTCGCGCGACTGCCCGGGCGCATCGACACGCTGATCACCCGCGTCAACGACGGCATGGTCACGGTGTCGACGCCCGCGCTGGATCGCCGCCTGTCCCGGCTCGAGCGGCTGGTCAGGCGTGCCGTCGGCGCTGTCGTGTTCGCGGGATTCCTGATCGGGGGCATCCTCTTGCTGCCGTCGGCGCTGCCGCTCGGCGTCGTGCTGATGTGCGTCTCCGCGATCCCGCTCGGGTACACGCTCGTCGGCGGAGGGCCGCGGTGACCGCCGCGGGCCGCTCCGGTCGCCTCGGCGAGGCGGGGCGTGCTGGTCGCCTCGGCGAAGCCGCCCCCGCTGGTCGCCTCGGCGAACCCGCCCCCGCTGGTCGACTCGGCGAAGCCGCCCCCGCTGGTCGACTCGGCGAAGCCGCCCCCGCTGGCCGACTCGGCGAAGCCGAATGGAGACCAGCGTCGACCGCACGAGCCGAACTCGCGGCACTCGCGGCATCCGGCGACTCGGCCTTCGCGCGCCTGCGCGCACCCCTGACGTCGCCGGGGCGCGCGGCGGCCGTGCTCATGCTGTTCGGCAGGCTGGACGACTCGCCCGCCGACCGCGCTACCGGAGCCCCAGTTTCTCGGGACCTCGACGTGCTGCTGGTGGAGCGCGCATCGACCCTGCGCGCGCACCCCGGCCAGATCGCCTTCCCCGGCGGCCGCATCGACCCGGGGGACGCGAGCCCCGAGGCAGCAGCGCTGCGCGAGGCGCGCGAAGAGACCGGCCTCGACCCCGACGGCGTCGAGGTGCTCGGGTCGCTCGGCGTCGTTCCGCTCGACTTCTCGCGGCACCTCGTGACGCCTGTGCTCGGGTGGTGGCGCGACCCCTCTCCGGTGCAGGTCGTCGACGAGGCCGAGTGCGCGGCCGTGTTCCGCACCCCTGTCGCCGAGCTGCTCGACCCGTCGAGCCGCGGGGTGACGGTGATCCGCCGCGGCGAGATCGAGCGCCGCGGTCCGGCGTTCCTGCTCAAGACAGAGGCGGGCGAGCGCACGCTCTGGGGATTCACCGCCATGCTGCTCGACGCGCTCTTCGACCACCTGGGGTGGTCCGAGCCGTGGGACGAGCGCCGCGAGCTGCCGCTCGCTCTTTGAACCAGCCGGCTGCGGCCCGCGGCGTGCCCGCACTTCGGGTCGTTTCGCGGCCGTGCACTCCCGCGAGACGACTGGTGATGCAGGAATCCCTCGGCGTTCCCGCATCGTGGGTCGTCTCGGGGCGGCGTGCCCCGGCGAGACGACTGGTGATGCAGGATCCCGCGCCGTTCGCGCCGTTCGTGCACTTCGGGTCGTCCGGCGGTCGTGCGTCCCGGCGAGACGACTGGTGGTGGAGGAATCCCGCGGCGTTCCCGCACCTCGGGTCGTTTCGCGGCCGTGCGCTCCGGCGAGACGACTCGTGTTGCAGGAATCCCTGGGCGTTCCCGCACCTTGGGTCGTTTCGCGTGGGGCGGCCCGACGCAGCCGCATCGTGGGTCGTCTCGCGGGGGCGCGGCACCGGCCGCGCCGCGCTCAGTCCGGCGCGACTCCCAGCAGCGCCGCGACGAGTCGGTGCGCCTCGCCCGGGACGTACGGGGCGCGTCCGAGCGCCCGCATCACCACGAGTCCGAAGATCAGCTGGTCGATCTGCTCGCCCGTGAGCGCGGGCCGCAGCTGGCCGGCATCCCTCGCCTGCTGCACCCGCTCGGCCACTGTCGGGCTGGCCATGCCCAGCCGCTCGGCCACCCGCAGGCCGATCTCGGGGCTGTCGATCGAGGCCGAGAGAAGCGAGCCGAGCAGGGCGGCATGCGTCTCGTCGCCGAGGAACGCCAGCACACGCTCGAGCCACGCCGAGATGTCGGCGAGCGCGTCGCCGGTCTCGGGCACGGGGAAGCTCTCGGGCACGAGCGTGCCCTCTGCGAGCGCCTCGGCGACGATCGCGTTCTTCGAGGGGTACCAGCGGTAGATCGTCTGCTTGCCGACGCCGGCCTCGGTCGCGATGGCCTCGATCGTCACATTGTCGAAGCCCATGCGGTCGATCAGGGTGGCGATGGCGGTGAGGATCGCGGTGCGCGACGCCTCGCTGCGTGCTGCTCCTCTGGGCATAGCTGAAGATCTCCCTACAACGAGACGTGGCGTCTAGCAGAACCTCAGGGCCGCGATCTACGGTACTAAGCGTCTCGTTGAAGAACATAGCGCTGAGTCGATGGCGATGAAGGGCAGACGTCGCCGCAGCCTGCGACGACCCGCGCCCTCCAGCCCGGCGCAGCCACCGATTGAAGGGTGGACCGATGGCCGGCCTGCTGTACCGCCTCGGCCGATTCTCGGCACGACGCGCCTGGATCGTCATCACCGCATGGGCGGTCGTCCTCGGCCTCGCCGTCGTGGCGTTCTCGATCGGCAGTGGCCGGCTCTCCGACGCCATCACGATCCCGAACACGCCCACCACGCAGGTGCAGCACCGGCTCGAGAAGATCCTCGGCAGCGACGCGGCCGGCACCCACGCGAGCGGCACGATCGTCGTGCAGAGCACGGCGAAGCAGGCGATGACGGATGCCCAGCGGGCCGACCTCGCCGACATGATCGCCGCCGTCGAGAAGGTCGACGGGGTGAAGTCGGTCGCGAACCCCTTCGACCAGCTCGAGCAGGTGAACGCGCAGAAGCAGAAGCTCGCCGACGGGAAGGCCCAGCTGGCCGCGGCCCAGCAGAAGCTGAGCGACGGCCAGAAGCAGCTCGACGCGGCGCAGCAGCAGCTGAGCGACGGGCAGAAGCAGCTTGACGCGGCGGTCGCGCAGGCGCAGGCATCCGGAATGTATGACGCGGCGAAGCCGCAGCTCGACGCGCAGCAGGCGCAGCTCGACGCCGGGAAGCAGCAGCTCGCGACCCAGCAGGAGCAGCTCACCGCGAACCAGAAGAAGATCGACGAGCAGCGCACGCAGCTGACGCAGGGGTCGAAGCTTCTCGAGATGTCGCAGGGCGCCCTGCAGGTCTCGAAGAACGAGCGCACGGCGATCGTGACCGTCACCCTGGACGCGGCGCAGAACGAGATCTCGCCAGAGGTCTCGAGCGACATCCGCGCCGCCGCGAGTGACGCGGCCCCAGCCGGCACGACGGTCGACTTCTCACAGGAGCTCGCGCAGCAGGGCTTCGGCAGCTCGAGCGAGGCGGGCGGCATCGTGATCGCGGCCATCGTGCTCGCGATCATGCTCGGCACGCTGATCGCGGCGGGTCTGCCGCTGCTCAACGCCATCGTCGGCGTCGGCATCAGCTACCTCGTGGTGATGTCGTTCTCGAAGCTCATCGAGATGAACAGCACGACGCCGATCCTCGCGCTGATGCTCGGCCTCGCGGTCGGCATCGACTACACCCTGTTCATCCTCAACCGGCACCGCGAGCAGCTGAAGCGCGGCATGGAGGTGCACGAGTCCATCGGGCTCGCGAACGGCACCTCGGGGTCGGCGGTCGTGTTCGCCGGCATCACGGTCATCGTCGCGCTGGTGGCGCTGTTCGTGACGGGCATCTCGTTCCTCGGGCTCATGGGCGCGGCCGCCGCGCTCGCCGTGGGGGTCGCCGTGCTCGTCGCGATCACGCTGACGCCGGCGATCCTCGGGCTGGCGGGTCTGCGCGTGCTGCCCAAGCGGGTGCGGCGCAGGCTGGCAGAGGGGGCGGATGCCGGTGCGGATGCCGATGCCGGTGCCGGTGCGGCCGAGGGTGCGCGCCCCGCGAAGCCGCGCCGACCGCTCACGGCCATGTCGACCCCGCGCGCATGGATCACGGCCGTGGCATCCGTGCTCGTCCTCGGCGCGATCGCCGTGCCCGCCACGCAGATGCGGCTCGGCCTGCCCGACGGGGGCTCGCAGCCGGCCGACTCGACGCAGTACCGCGCCTACGAGAAGGTGCGCGCGGCGTTCGGCGAGGGCTTCAATGCGCCGCTCGTGGTGGTGGCGGATGTCTCGTCGGGGCTCTCGGACTCTGAGATGACCGCCCGTGAGGTGCAGATCGGCGAGCACCTGAGCGCTATGCGCGACGTGGCCGCGGTGGTGCCCGTGACGGCATCCACCTCGCACGATGTCGTCGTGTTCCAGGTGATCCCGCGCGGTGGGCAGAACGACGTGTCGACCGAGAATCTGGTGCAGCACCTGCGGTCGTCGGGCGCGAGCGGCGTCGAGGGGCACTTCCAGGTCGCCGGCGCGACGAGCGGCAACATCGACATCACGGACTACCTGGCCCGCGCCCTGCCGCCGTACCTGATCGTCGTGATCGGCCTGTCGATCCTCATCATGATCGCCGTGTTCCGGTCGCTGCTCGTGCCGCTGCTCGCGACCGGCGGCTTCGTGCTGTCGCTGTTCGCGGCGCTCGGCGGTGTGACCGCGATCTTCCAGTGGGGCTGGCTCGGCGCGCTGTTCAACGTGCACGACCCAGGCCCCGTGCTGAGCTTCCTGCCGACCCTCGTCGTCGGCATCCTGTTCGGGCTCGCGATGGACTACATGCTCTTCATCGGAACCGGCATTCGCGAGGCGTATGTGCACGGGGCATCCGCGCGGGTCGCCGTCGTGTCGGGTGTGCGCGCCGGGCGTGCGGTGGTGACGGCCGCGGCGCTGATCATGGCGTCGGTGTTCGCGGGCTTCATCTTCTCTGACAACTCGATCATCTCGGCGCTCGGCTTCGGCCTCGCGTTCGGCGTGCTGGCGGATGCCTTCGTGGTGCGCATGCTGCTCATCCCCGCGGTGCTGCACCTCTTCGGTCGCGCCGCGTGGTGGCTGCCGAAGTGGCTCGACCGTCTCGTTCCGGATGTCGATGTCGAGGGCGCTCGGCTCGAGCGGACCCACCCGGTCGTGCCGCTGCACGAGGGCGAGGACGAGCCGGTGCTCGTGTAGGCGGTGCTTTGGCGCCGGATGGCGCCGAAACGCACGATTCGTCACCCCAATGCCAACGCCCAGGGTGACGAATCGTGCGTTCGATCGTCAGATGGAGTCAGGAGTCTCCATCGTCGGAGGCGTCGGGAAGCTCATCCTCATCCGTCGTTGCGCTCTGGTCCTGAATGGTCAGTTCGGAGCCGTCGATGCGGATATCGCCATAGACGAAGTAGTCCTCGTTCGCGCTCTTGTCGGTCTCGACCTCGTTGAAGTCGTCATCGTAGGTGGTGTCTTTCCAGGCCGCCTTGGCAGTGCCGGGGGTGGTGGTCGTGAACGATCCGTCCGCCGCCAGCTTGATGGCGGGGTACTTCACGTTCGACCAGTCGGTGTCCCACCAGCTCGCGTTCTCGTCGTTGCGCTGCGTGTCCGAGACGAGGTAGCAGTAGAACTGCGTGCTGTCGTCGTCGTCCCCGAAACAGGCGGTGTCGAGTGAGTCGTCGACGAGCTTCTGGAGCGTCTCGGTAACGGCTGGGGTGAACGACCACTCGATCGACTGGCGGGCACCGCCTTCATCGCCCGCGGCGACAGTGAAGGCATCCGCCGTCAGATACTCGCCGCCGTCGGGCACGACCTTGTAAATGCCCGGGAAGACTGTCATAGACGCGGCACCGCCGCTGTCACCGAGCTCGAGTGCGGATCCGCCCACCTTCGCAGATGTGGAGCTCGACGCATCCGATGTCAGCTCGATGCCGCTCGCGAGAGGAGTCGCGACCTTCCATGAATTGAACAGCCCCTTGTCGTGCTTGGTGACGCGCACCTGCTGGCTGTAGCTGCGACCATCAAGGCGGTAGGCGACTTTCACCAGAGCCTGGTCGCCGCTCGGCCTGTCGGCCGTGACGACCACGTTGCTGATGGTCTTCTCCGGCTTGGCATTCAAGGCATCGCGACCGGGCGAGGCGATCTTCGCGGCGTCCGTGAAGTCGCCCGAAGCGATCAGCCCTGCATACTGCGCGACCGGCTTTTCGGGAGTGAACACAGTGTGATTGAGCACCGCGACGGCGCCGAAGAACAGGCCGGCAAGCACGGCAAGACCGCCGACGATCGAGCCTGCCCAGATTGTTGCCTTCTTCGCCGCCGGAGAGAGAGGGGCGGGAGTGCCCTGAGCGTCGGTGATGCCCACGCTCGCGACGTTGATCAGCGGCGGGAACGTGACGGCGACGAGCGGGGTCACGTAGGTCGCGATCAGGTCGATGAGAACCGCGACGACAGCGAACACCAGGAACACCCAGGCTGCGGCGCCGAAGCCGCCGTGCAGCGAGGCGCCGATCGATTTGAGGATCTCGGCCGCACCGCTGACGCTGAGACGAAGATTCGTCACGAGGACCGGGATCAGCAGCGCCGAAAGAGTCGCGATTCCGACGAACAGACCGCGCTGCGGCAGCGAGGTGGGGCGTGCGGCGCGCAGCACCCCGATGCGCAGGCCCGACCAGAGCGTGACCAGCACGGCGAAGCCGAACAGAATCCACACGAGGCCGCCGCCCGGCACAAGACCGCCGACATTGAAGACGTTGAAGTGCTGGTCGAGCGTCGGCAGATCGGAGTCGTCGGTGAACGAACTCAGGGCGTCCCCGAGGCCGCCGGTCGAGATGGCGAGCGACCCGAAGTGACCGAGAGTGATGGCGTACACCGTGGCCTGGCCGAGCCAGAGCGGAATAGTCAGAAGTGTGCCGACGAGCGCGTCCGCCCTGATTCCGAGGATGACGCCGGCGGCGAGCGCAAGCACCCCGAAGACGGTGCCGAGGGCCGTGCCCCAGACGGTGAGGTCGCGAACGACGGCGGGTGCGTTCGCGGTGACGAGCCGCAGGCCGCCCCAGGCGCCGAACTGGCGGCCGAGGAACGCAGCCAGGCCGATCAGAAGCCAGCCAGTGAAGAACACGCCGGGGCCGCCAGCCGCGAGGTGCGCGTCGGCGGAGAAGAAGTCGTTGCCGGATGCGCCGGTCGAGCCGTGGCCGAAGCTTGCGGCAAGGATCGAGATGATGGCGGCAGCGACGAGGCCGGTGGCCGCGGATGTTGCGAGACGCCCGACCCAGGTCGGGGTCGCGACGCGCTTTTCGATGCGGATCCCCGACCAGATGGTCAGGGCGAGCACCCCCGCCGTGAGGAGCACCGGCGCGCCGTGCAGCGTGGCTCCGAGTCGCGCGGACGAGCCGAACAGGTCGATCCCTGAGGAGATATGCACGTTGCCGCCGAAGGCGAGGGACAGCAGCCAACCGAAGGCCAGGCGGAACGCCTTGCCGAAACCGAAGTCGCTGTCGCCGCTCGCATCGGTGGTGCCGCTTCCTGACGCGGCCTGAGCCAGCGCGAAAATGAGGAGGCCGAGCGTGACGAGCGTCACGACGACGGCGCCGATCGCCGCGACGCCGGTGTGGATCGCGGCTCCGATCACGTATCGGCGAGTGATGAATGCCGGCGTCCTCGCGGCGAACTGCGCGCCGCGCGCTTGAAGGGCGGCCAGCGATTCGGCGCCCTGCGCCGCCAGGGTCTCTTGCGCGGTAGGGGCCTGCGCTCCGGGTGCTTGCGGTTCGGCGGCGGTGGGCGCTTCGCCGCTTGCCTTCGCTTCGGGCACCGGCGTGTCGCGGGGAGGTTCGGGCGTTTCGGGCGTCGGATCTTCGGACACGGTGCTCCTGGGAATTGTGCGAATGCCGGAAGCGGAAGTCTTCCTAGACGCTTGTCATGTTTCCTGTTGCACGCTGCGACCTATAGACCCTGTTCGGGCCTGACCAGTTCGGGGGCGATGGTCGAGGGAGTGACCGCGGTGAAGCATCCGGCAGAGCGGGTACAGCGACTTCGTAGGTGCACAACGGATGCCGGCTCCTGCCGGCATGAGACCCACGGAGGACCACGATGCAGATCGGCTACAAGCTCTCGACCGAAGGCTTCGCGCCCACCGAGATCATCCGCCAGGCGGTCGCCGCCGAGCAGGCGGGGTTCGACTTCGTCGAGATCAGCGACCACTTCCACCCGTGGCTCGACAACCAGGGGCACAGCGGGTTCACGTGGTCGATCCTCGGGTCGATCGCGGCCAAGACCGAGCGCGTCGGGCTCGTCACCGGCGTGACGTGCCCCACCATGCGCTACCACCCGGCGATCATCGCCCAGGCGGCGGCGACCATGGCGCTGATCTCCAACGGGCGCTTCACGCTCGGCGTCGGCGCGGGCGAGAACCTCAACGAGCACATCATCGGCGAGGGCTGGCCCGGGGCACGCATCCGCCACCGCATGCTGCGCGAGGCGCTCGAGATCATCCGCCTGCTCTGGCAGGGCGGGTACAAGAGCTACGACGGCGAGTTCCTCAACCTTGAGGATGCCGGGGTGTTCGACCTCCCCGAGACGCTGCCGCGCATCGTGGTCGCGAGCGGAGGGAAGGCATCCGCGCGCATCGCCGCCGAACTCGGTGACGGCATCTTCGCGACCGAGCCGCGCGCCGACCTGGTCGAGGGCTACGCGGCGGCGGGCGGCGCGGGCGTGCGCTACGCCGAGGTGCCGCTTGCATACGCATCGAGCCCGGGGGATGCCGCGGCTGCGGTGCTTGAGAAGGAGCCGTGGTTCGCCACCGGCTGGCCGGTCATGAGCGAGCTGCCGAACCCGAAGAACTTCAAGGCGGCGTCGTCGACCGTGCGGGAAGAGGACGTGCTGCAGCAGTTCGCGTGCGGCCCCGACGTCGAGCGGCACCTCGAGGTCGTCGGGCAGTTCACCGAGGCGGGGTTCGACCACCTCGTGCTGCACAACGGCGGGCCCGACCCGGATGCCTTCCTTGAGTTCTTCGCGGGGGAGTTGAAGCCGCGGCTCGCTTGAGGTCGCGCGGCGCCGAGCCGCCTCTTGACGCAGCACTTGTTTTTTGCAAGTGTTCGCGCATGAGCCTCTTCATCACCTGCCCCGTCGAGAGCGTTGAGCGCGCGACGGCCTTCTACACGGCCCTCGGCTGGACGCTCAACGCAGAGATGTCCGACCACAACGTGTCGTGTTTCGCGATCGCGCCCGGCCAATACGTCATGCTCGGCAGTCGCGAGATGTACGCGAGCGTCGGCGGCACCGAGGACCTGGTCGGCGGTCCCGGCACGCCCTCGAAGGTCACGGTCTCGTTCGACCTCGACAGCCGCGAGGCGGTCGACGAGCTGGTCGAGCGGGCCGGAGCGGCCGGCGGGCGCGTCGGCGACATCGACGACTACCCGTTCATGTATCAGCGGCAGTTCGACGACCCCGACGGCTACCACTACTCGCCGTTCTGGATGAAGCCCGAGACGCCCGAGACTGCTGCCACCGCGTGAGCGACCTTTCCGCGGCCCTCGACGTCGTCGGGGCGCGGTGGGCCCTGCTCATCGTGGAGCGGCTGCTCGACGGGCCGCAGCGCTACGGCGATCTGCAGCGCGACCTCGGAGTCCCGACGAACATCCTCGCGACCCGCCTGCGCGAGCTCGAAGCGGCCGGAGTGCTGCGCCGCCTCCCGCTCATGCACAACACCCGCGCCTACGCGCTGACCGACCGCGGGCTCGCCCTGCGCGAGGCGATCGTCGCACTCGCGCGCTGGGGCGAGCAGGAAGGCTAGCGGCCACGGTCGCGCCGCCGTATCTTGCTCGCCATGAGCAAACCTCAGGCGATATCGAGCGAAGCGATTGCGGATGCCTCAACGGGCAGCTTCTTGCCCGACCCGCCGCTGACCGCCGCGGCGCAGGCGATGTACGACGAGGATGTGGCCGACGACGGGTATGTCTGGAACCTCACTCGGGTCTGGGCGTACCAGCCCGAGACGCGGGCCAAGCTCGACGAGCTGATGGCGGTCGCGCTGGCGTCGAGCGGGCTGAGCGCCAGGCAGCGCGGCGTGCTCGTCACGGCGACGGCCTCGACGCTCGGCGATTCATACTGCTCGTTCGCATGGGGCCGCCGGCTGGCGCGGTATGCGGACCCCGCCGTTGCGGCGGGGGTGCTCTCGGGCACCGATGCCGGGCTCACCGACCAGGAGCAGGCGATGGCGGCGTGGGCGCGGAAGGTGACGAGGGACCCGAACTCGACGACATCCGACGACGTGCAGCTGTTGCGCGATGCAGGGCTCGACGAGGGGCAGATCGTCGCGATCACGGCATACATCGGGCCGCGGATCGCCATGGCGACCGTCGACGACGCGCTGCGTGCGCGGCCGGATGCGGGGTTGGTGGCCGCGGTGCCCGCTGAGGTTCGGGCCGTTGTCGACTACGGGCGGCGGCCGCTGGGGGAGTAGACGGGCGCGAGTCCGGGCATCGGTGTAGATGACGCCGTCGGCGCCGGCTCGGCGCGTGCGGCGGAGTCCAGTTTCACGACCGGAGGTGCCCTGATGAGCGACGCACGAGAGCCCAACGCCGACAAGATGCCGGAGACTGACCAGCTGCAGGAGCCGAGCACCGAGAAGGACCCGGGCGAGGAGCCGAAGGACCCCGAGGTCGAGCCGGAGGAGGTGGACCACGAGGCGGTCGGCATCGGTGTGATCGATACGCCCGAGCCCAAGCAAGGAGAACCACTCGACGAGTAGCACGGGCTGAGCGCTCGCGGTCGGTGCGGCACCCGACGACGGTGATCGTGGCACCGATAGTCTTCCCCCGTTCTGGGTCTAGGGCGGGCTCGAGAGGTGAAAGAGACTCAAGGCACGCAAAGCGTCCGAACAGGAGATCTCGGTGTCCTCCTCACTGTCCAACAGGTTCCGCACAGCTATGAGGGGCATCCGTCCGTCAATGTGGGCGGGGCTCGTCTTGACGACAATCGCCGCGCTGATCGGCCTGTCTGGTGGCCCGTGGGTAATGCTGTGCCTCATTTCAGTCGTGGTGTTGGGGACGAGCCTCTACGGATGGGCGTTCCGCCGACACACGTGGCTGCGGCTTCCCCGGAAGCGGTCGGTCTCCGCTGTCAGCGCTGGTGTCGCGCTTGCGGTCTTCCTTGGCTCGAGCATCGCTTTTGGATCGACGCAACCTGCCGCGGATGTTGCGGATGCCAACGACGCTCCGGTCCACCTTTCGTCGGTTCATCCGGCAAGCCCGACCGACCTGCCAAGCAAGACGCCGACACCGATATCGACTCCGACGCACACTCCAATCGTGACGACGCAGCTCGTCACCACGACCAGCGAGATTCCGTTCGCTTCTACCACGGTGCAGGACGGCAACCTTGCGAAGGGCAGTTCTAGGGTCACTACCGCGGGTGTGAACGGCGTGATGACGACGACGTACAAAGTCACGCTGACAGATGGCAAGGAAACCAGTCGCGTACAGGTGTCTCAGACTGTGACCACCGCACCAGTCAATCAAATGACGAGCGTGGGCACCTACGTTGCGCCGCCCGCTCCCGCCGCGCCCGCAGCACCGGCCCCTGCTGCGCCCGTGGCCCCCGGCAACGGGGCGACAGCGCTCTGTCACGACGGTACCTATTCTTATGCGGCTCATCACCAAGGCGCCTGCTCTCACCACGGGGGTGTGGCCGAGTTTTATAAGTAACGCCGAGCATGAGGAAGCGAACGCACTAGCTGTTACCGTGACCACGTGACCGACGACGCCGTTCTGCGCAACCTGAGAGAGTTCGTCGCTGAGCGCGACTGGGCCCAGTTCCACTCGCCCGAGAACCTCGCGAAGAGCGTCTCGATCGAGGCCGCCGAGCTGCTCGAGTGCTTCCAGTGGAGCCCCGACTTCGACGCAGACCGCGTCAACGAAGAGCTCGCCGACGTGCTCACCTACTGCTACCTGCTCGCCGACCGCCTCGGCGTCGCCCCCGACCAGCTCGTCCTCGACAAGCTCGCGAAGACCCGCGTCAAGTACCCGGTCGAGAAAGCCCGCGGCCGGAGCACCAAGTATGACCAGCTTTGAGGTCGAGCGGCTGGTGATGTCGCCGGCCGAGCTCAAGGTGCGCGAGGCGCTCGGTGGCCGCTTCACCAACTGGCCCGTCGTGTACGTGCTCAACGGCACCCGCGAGGTCTACGTCGGGGAATCCCGCAACTTCGTGGGCAGGATGCGCCAGCATCTGGCATCCCCGGCGAAGAAGTCGCTCGAGGTGGCGCGCGTCATCCTCGACGACCGATTCAACAAATCGGTATGCCTCGATCTCGAGGCGTACCTCACGTCGCTGTTTGCGGGCGACGGCCGTTACACGGTGCTCAACTACAACGACCGGATGATCGACTGGGACTACTACGCGCGCGCTGACTACCGCGCGACGTTCAATGAAATCTTCGAGCGACTGCGCGACGAGAAGCTGTTCGAGCGCTCGATTCCCGAGATCGAGAACACCGACCTCTTCAAGCTGTCGCCGTTCAAGCAGCTCAACACGGGGCAGGCCGTCGCGGTCGAGGCGATCCTCGAGCAGCTGTTCACGGACTTGGCGGCGGATGCCGGCAGCACCGCGGTCATCCAAGGCGACCCCGGCACCGGCAAGACGATCGTGGGCATCTACCTGCTGAAGCTGCTGCAGGACATCGCCACGAGCGACCCCGACGAGACCATCGAGGCAGATTCGGTCTTCTCCGAACTGTTCACCGAGCGGAACCGCGAGCTGCTGCGCGACTTCAAGGTCGGGCTCGTGATCCCACAGCAGTCGCTGCGGCAGTCGGTCAAGAACGTCTTCCGCCATGTGCCGGCGCTCAGCCCGAAGATGGTGCTCACGCCGTTCGAGGTCGGTGCGGCGACCGAGAAGTGGGATCTGCTCGTCGTCGACGAGACCCACCGGCTGAGCCAGCGCGCCAACCAGCCGTCGGCGATGCAGAACCTCAAGTTCGCTGAGATCAACGAGCGGCTCTTCGGGCCCGAGGGCGCGAACCGCTCGCAACTCGACTGGATCCGCGCCCAGAGCACCCACCAGCTCTTCCTCATCGACTCGGCGCAGAGCGTGCGGCCGGCCGACCTGTCCGCTGAGACTCAGCGCGAGCTGATCTCCGTGGCGAAGAGCGGCGGCCGGTGGCATCCGCTCGCCTCTCAAATGCGGGTGCGCGCAAAGGCGGGCGAGCAGGGGCTCGACTACGTCGACTATGTGAGGCGGATGCTGAGCGATGAGCCGCCCGCGCCGCAGCGCTTCGAGGGCTACGAGCTGCGGATGTTCGACAGCCTCGCTGAGATGCACGCCGAGATCCGCAAGCGCGACGAGGAGGTCGGACTGTCGCGGCTCGTGGCCGGCTATGCGTGGGAGTGGAAGAGCAAGCGCGACCCGAGCGCGTTCGACATCGAGCTCGACGGATGCCGGCTGCAGTGGAACCGCACCGACAAGGACTGGATCAACTCGCCGGGCTCGATCGACGAGGTCGGGTCGATCCACACGGTGCAGGGGTACGACCTCAACTACGCGGGCGTCATCATCGGGCCTGATCTGCGATTCGACGAAGAGTCAGGCCGCATCGTGTTCGACCGCGCCCACTACTTCGACAAGAAGGGCATGGAGAGCAACGGATTCCTCGGCCGGACGTACACCGACGAGGAGGTGCTCGCCTTCGTGCGGAACATCTATGCGGTGCTGCTGACGCGTGGGATTCGTGGGACGTATGTGTACGTACAAGATCCGTTACTCAGATCCCGCGTACGGACCTATCTGCATCCCGTATAGGTCCTAGCGCGTTCCTCGTCAGCGCCTCTGGTTTGTGGGCATTGCGATGTAGTGGCTGTCGATTATGATCGCTCAGTCGGTGAGAACAGTTGAACGACTTCTTCGGGCACCGCAAAGTGCGACGACTTAACGCCGGTCTCATACACCGCGTCAAGTAGCGGAGCCAGCCCGAACGGTATGCGTTCGGCCGCCTGCAGATCCGCCGTGATTCTTTTCACTGGTCTCGTGAAGCCACGTAACATTTGGCCTTCGTCTCGGCCATCCAATTCGTAGACTCGAGCCCGCGATATTCGACCGCCTAGCTCAATTGCCTCACGAATGACGCTCGCCTGAGTCTGGCCCTGAGCGTCAAGCTCGCGAAGGACAGTTCGCACCGCTTCTAAGGTCCACGGTTCAGAGGCGGGTCGGTCGTCTCGGACTCGCTCGATGTCGTGCACGGATTCTGGGCTTGTCCCGACCCCGAGCGCGTTTGAGTACTTCACCAAGTCAACTGGCTCCAGGAGGAAAAAGCGATGACCGGTAGTCGCGAAGTACTCTTCGATGAGCTCTCGACGAGGGCCGATCGCGGCACCCCGTTCGCCGCGGTTCCACCAGTCTTCTTTCGTGTCCGCAGTGACAAGCACGCAGTCAACGTTACGGATCTTGCCTTCTGCCAAGATCTGGCGCCAGACGATGTAGTCGCCGGAGGCGCCCTCGGGCAGGTCAGACTCGAGTTTGTCGGCGTCCATATAACCCGGCGGCAACGAGTTCTCTACGCGACGCTCGCCCTCTGCTATCGCTGCAGCCCACTCCTCGGCGCTGGGCGCCTCGCCGACTGCGCCCTCCAGTAATGCCTCGAGCTTGGAGAGGAGCGAATCCCGTGCGGTCGGCGTGTGGGTTGAGATGCGAACCGGCTCATCTCCGATCCTGCTTCGTAGGCCACCGTAGTAGTCGTCGACGCCGAGAGTCATCGAGTCTCGGATCTCGTCGGGAATTGCGACGCTCTTTGCCCATCGCGTGATGGCATCCTTAGTAGACGTAGCGTTCTTCGCAAGGGCGCCTAGTGCGTCCTTCGACGCGGTGCCAAGGCTGGCGATAACCGATTGTCTATTGCGCCAAAACTCACGCACCACTTGATGGGGAACAAATAGGCGGTTGTCGGCTGCGGATGCCACGTTGAGCAGATCATCGACGGTCTTGTCGTTATATCGATAGAGGTTCAGAAGTACGTTTGTGTCCAAGACGACCATGCCGTTTTGCAAGCCGTCGCGGATGTCGGCCGAACCGTGAACACGAAAGTGATCGAAGCCTGTATAGAGACCGCCCTTGGACACGAGTCTGCCTTCCACTTATCCTCGCTGGCGTTCCAAGTCTGAAGCGCGAGCCAGCCGTGGGCGTACCCCCAGTGTGGGCGTGCGGAGGTTCTTCGGGTCAGCATGATCGTCCGCGGTTATCCGCCAAGGTGCTGCCTTCGTGTTCAGTCGCTGACGGTCTCAGTGCTCTCGCGCAGCAGCACCTCCACCGGCAGCCGCCGCGTGATCGGGGCGGTGTCGGGCGCCTCGAGCCGGTCGACCATCGCCCGCACCGCCGCACGGCCGAGCTCCTCCATAGGCTGACGCACGGTCGTGAGCCTCGGAGAGCTGAGGCGCGTCTCCTCGATGCCGTCGAAGCCCGACACCAGCACATCGGTGGGCACGCGCACCCCCGCGCGCCCGAACTCGTCAAGCATCCCCAGCGCCATCTGGTCGTTGCCGCAGATGACGGCGCGCGGCAGCGCATCGCGGCCCTCGGCCACCAGCGCAGCGGCAACCGCACGACCGCCCTCGCGCCGGAAGTCCCCTCTCAAGGTCCGCAGAGCCGAGGCATCCACCCCGACGGAAGCCAACGCGGCCACGAAGCCGGCATAACGTTCCGCATCATCGGGCGAGCCCTCAGGCCCGAAGACATACACGGGGTCGCGCACGCCCAGCTCCGACACGATGTGGGCCGTCAGTGCGCGCATCCCCTCACGATTCGCCACACCGACGTGGTCGAACGAGTCGCCGCGGCGCGGCCCGGCGATGAGCACGATCGGGATGCTTCCCGACAGCTGACCCAGCATCTCCTCCGGCACGCTGCGCGCCACGATCAGCAGGCCGTCGACGCGGCCCGCCATGTCGCGCACCATGCGCTCGGGGTCGCCGCCGTGGCCGACGCCGATCGTCAGCACGAAGCCCTGGCGCCACGCCTCGAGCTGGGCTCCGCGCAGCACCTCGTCATAGTAGAGATCGCGCACTCGCGACGAGCCGGAATCGGGGATGTCGCGCACGACGCGAACAGTGGCGGATGCCCCGTCCTCGCCCGCGGCGTCGAGAGCAGCCTCATCGACGCCGTCGATCGCCGGCAGATACAGCCCGATGACGCCCGTGGTACGCCCGGCGAGGCCGCGGGCCGACGCGCTGGGCACGTACCCCAGCGCGCGGACCGCGGCCAGCACCTGCTCTTTGGTCGAGTCCTTGACGAGGTCGGGCCGGCGCAGCACCCGCGAGACCGTCGCGATCGAGACGCGGGCGTGCGCCGCCACGTCGTACACGGTCGGCTTCGCCATGCGGCCCCCTCGCCCTCGAGCATCCTCGAGCATCCTCGAACTCGTCAGCACCGGCGCCGCCCCAGCGAACGCACGCCTACAAGGACATCTTCTCCACTTCCAGGTACTCCTTCGCGACACGCCCCACCGGGTCCTGCGCGTAATAGCTCTGCAGCCGCCCGCCGTTCAGCGCGTTGTCGAGCGACGCCATGATCATCGACTGGTCGAGCACCAGCCGGCGGTGGCCGACCGAACCGGTGGAAGGCGAGACCGCGTCATAGAACCCGCCGTCGCGCGCATACGACCCGGGGTACAGCTTCTGCAGCTTCTTGATGTTCTGATAGGCCTGCTGCGGCGCGACCGTCAGAGCCAGGAAGCTCGCATGCGGCGTCACGGCCGACTCGGGCGATGGCGAGCACGAAGCGCACGGCCCCTGCGCCAGCTGCTGCCCGGTCGGAAACGCGAGCCCCTGCGCACCATAGGCGCTGTAGCCGCCCGTGTCATCGGGCGTCGACGACGGCGACATTCCCCACACCGGGTACCCCAGCTGAGCGGCATACGCCATCTGCACCTGCACCGCGCGCTGGTCGGCGAGCCCGAAGCCACGCGGCCCCCACGCGGTCTCGGGCACGACCTGCAGCGCCATGAGCGCCTCGAACATGCCGCCGTTATAGGTGGGCAGGAACGTGAGCCCGGTGCCGGGGTACGTGTAGTGCCCCTCCCACACCGTGAACGGCTTGCCGCTCTGCGGGTCTCTGATCGTCGTCCAATACCCCTGCGGCGTCCCCTGGCCCTGCCACGAGAAGTCCGGGTCGGTCGCGCACCGCTTCGGCGGCAGGGTGCGCCACGTGCGCCACCACACGTCGCCGGGCATCTGGTGCAGCCCCATGCCGACGTACATCGCGATGCGCGGGTCGCTGTAGAGCGCCCCGTTGTGGTACCCGGCGGGCCCCGTGCCGACGTAGTAGCCGCCGTACATCTGCCCCGTCGGCTGGTTGTCGACGTCGGCGTTCACGTTGCACGGGCTCTGCGCGCGGTTGTCGTAGAAGATCGAGAAGTCCATCGGTGCGATGAGCCGGTTCGCCGCGGCGCGCAGCTCGGGGAACGCGTTGCGCACCACGATGAGGCCCGAGGCGTACCAGCCGTTGTCGACGGCCGAGAGGAACGAGCAGTTGTCGGTCGCCGCGGTCGGGTCGTCGGCGCAGCTCTGCGTCGTGCCCGGGTTCGGGATGACCTGCGCCGTTCCGGTGTCGTACCACTGGTACAGGAATCCGTGGCTGCGCTTCAGCTGTGCCACCTCGGCGAGCGTCGCGCTGATCTCGCGCGTCGCGGTGCGCCGGTCGATGATCTTAAGGTCGTACGCCGACGTCACCGCCCACAGATAGGTGCCGATGTTGGCCGCCGAGGTGTAGCTGCCGCGCGTCTCGCCGGGTCCGATGTTGTCGAGGGGCAGGTGCGTCACGGGGTCGACGTCGCTCTGGAAGAAGCGCCACGTGTCGCGCGCCATCGAGAGCAGGTCTGCGCGCTGCGCGCTGGTCAGGCGCTGCGCGCCGACGGGGGCCGGGGATGCCTGGGCCGCGGCCGGGGCAGCGATGCCGCCGGCGAGCAGCGCCCCGCCGGCGACCACCGCCGCGACCGCGCGCTTCAGGGAAATCTTCATGGTTCTCCTCACTCGACACTGAGTGATGCAGGTGCGGTGCGCCGCAAATGTATGCGCATTCATTTCCGCCCGCAAGAGGGGGGCGAGAGAGGGCACGCGGATGCCGCGCAGCTCAGAGCGCCGGCGGGCAGCTCTCGCGCAGCAGCACCTCGACCGGCAGCGTGAGGTGCTGCGGCGCGGCCGTGGGGTCGGCGATGCGCGCCTCGAGCGCACGGATCGCCGCGCCGCCCAGGGCGCGCATCGGCTGCCGCACGGTGGTGATCGGCGGCGTGGCGTACGCGCCCGCCTCGATGCCGTCGAAGCCGGTCACCACGATGTCGTCTGGCACCCGCAGCCCTGCCGCGCGGATCGCGTCGAGCGCACCGAGCGCCGACTGGTCGTTGGCGCACACGAGCGCACGCGGCGCCCGCTCGGCGATGAGCTCGGCCGCGACCTGGGCGGCCCGCGCCCGGCCGAAGTCGCCGTGTCGCACACGCACCGATCGCGAGTCGACCTTGTGGGCGGCGAGTGCCTGCCCGAGCCCCGTGCGGCGCACGGCGTCGTCGGGGGAGTCCTTCGGGCCGGCGAGATAAGCGAGATCGCGGATGCCGAGCTCGCCCACCACGTGCTCGACGAGCGCACGCATGCCGCGGGCGTTGTCGACGCTGACCGAGTCGATGCCCCGCGCGGCCTGCTCGTCGGCGAGCAGCACGACGGGGGTGCGCCCCGCCACGCGCGCGATCGCGTCGTCGGTCATCGTGCGCGCGAACACGGCGAGACCGTCGACGCGGCCGGCGATGTCGTGCCCCTGGCCCCGCCCGACGGCGACGAGCAGTGCCGCGCCGTGTCGCCATGCCTCGACCTCGGCGCCGCGCAGCACCTCGTCGTAGTAGAGCGGGGCGCCGCCGATCGGCGAGCGGTTGCCGCGGTCATCGGTGATGCGCACCGACCCGTCGGAAGGGGCGGGCGCCGCGGCATCCTCGAGGTCATCGAAGCCGGGAAGCAGCAGTCCGTACGCCCCGGTGCGCCGATCGGCGAGCGCGCGGGCGGGGGCGGAGGGCACATAGCCGAGCTCGTGGATCGCCTGCTCGACGCGTTCGCGCGTTGCCGGCGTCACCGATTCCGGGTTGCGGACGGCGCGTGAGACCGTCGCGATCGACACGGCCGCAGCGTCGGCCACGTCGTAGACGGTGGGGGCGGCGCCGACCTTGCGCTTGGCCATCGTGGTGCCCCTCTCGCGTCGCCCTGGGCTTGCCGTTGTCATTGTAAGCGCATACACTGCCGACTTGAAAGCGCATACATTCCAGTCAGCGTCGACAGGGGAAGGAAGCCCGTGATGGGAACCAAGACGAAGGCCAGGCTGTTCAAGGCCGGGGTCGCGGTCGTCACCGCAGCCGCGACGATCGCCGTGGTGAGCGGCTGCACCGTGCAGACGAAGGCCTCGACCAGCTCGGAGTCCGGCTCGAGCGCGTCTCTGCTGCTGGGCGCCGACAACGGCACCCCGACGTTCACGCGCAACTTCAATCCGTTCTCGCCGTCGACGCGTGTGGGAACCCACTACATGTACGAGCCCCTGCAGGTCGTCAACTCGATCGACGGCAAGGCGACGCCGTTCCTCGCCACGGGCGACACGTTCCGCGACCCGAAGACGGTCGACTACACGATCCGCAGCGGCGTGAAGTGGTCAGACGGGAAGCCGTTCACCCCGGCGGACGTGCTCTTCACCTTCGACCTCATCAAGAAGAACCCCTCGCTCGACACCCTCGGCGAGTGGCAGCACATCGACTCGATCTCGAGCTCGCGCAACACGGTCACCTTCCACCTCAAGGGCGCCGACGTTCCGGCGGCGACGGTCATCGACCAGCAGATCATCGTGCCGAAGCACATCTGGAGCTCGGTCAAGAACCCGCTGACGTGGACCAACGACAACCCGGTCGTCACCGGCCCATATGTGCTCGGCAAGTTCGCGCCGAACGAATACACGCTGAGCAAGAACAAGAACTACTGGCAGGCCGACAAGGTCGCCGCCAAGACCCTCGTGCTGCCGGCGTCGAACACGCAGGTCGACATCGTGCACAAGGGCTACGACTGGGCCTACTCCTACATCTCCGACGTGAAGGGCACCTTCGTCGCGGCCGACAAGCAGCACAACACCTACTGGTTCCCGCCGGGCGGCACCATCGCGCTCTACCCCAACCTGACGAAGGCGCCGTTCAACAACCTCGACTTCCGCAGGGGCCTCAGCTACGCGCTCGACCGCGACAAGATCGCCGACGACGCCGAGCAGGGCTACGTCAAGGCCGCCGGGCAGACGGGGCTGCTGCTGCCCAACCAGAACAGCTGGCTGAACACCTCGATCCCCGACAAGGGCGCCATCGCGCAGGACACGAAGAAGGCGCTCGCCTCGTTCGAGAAGGCCGGCTACACGCAGAAGGGCGGCAAGCTCGTCGACGCGAGCGGCAAGCAGCTGAGCCTCACGATCACCTCGCCGAACGGCTACACCGACTGGCTGCGCGGGCTGCAGGCTCTGCAGACCCAGCTCAAGGCGATCGGCATCGACGTCACTCTCAACCAGCCCCAGCCTGCGGCATACACGCAGGCGCTCAACGCCGGGAACTTCGACCTCGCGCTCGGCTCCTACGGCGGCACCGGCAGCACGTTCCAAGACTTCAACAACCTGCTCAACAGCTCGTTCGCGACCCCGATCGGCACCGCGACCTCGGCCAACTTCGAGCGCTTCAAGGACACCAAGACCGACCAGCTGCTCACGCAGCTGAAGTCGGCGACGACGACGGATGCCCAGAAGCAGATCGTCGACCAACTGCAGCAGACCGTCTACGACCAGCTGCCGGCGATCGGCCTCTTCTACGGCGGCCTCTGGGGGCTGTTCAGCACGAAGGACTTCACGAACTGGCCGAGCGCGTCGAACCCGTACGCGCCGCCGAGCACGTGGACCGAGACGGCGCTGCTGATCCTGACCAGCATCAAGGCGGCGTCCTAGACCGTGCGCTACCTCCTGGGCAAGATCGCCCTCTTCGTCGTCACTCTGTGGGCGGCGGTGACGATCAACTTCCTGCTGCCCCGCATGATGCCGGGGTCGCCGGCCGACGCCGCGATCGCGAAGCTGTCGCAGAACGGCCCCGTGACCCCGGCCATGCGGGCCGCCGTCGAGGCGCAGCTCGGCGTGCCGCACGGCTCGCTGATCGCGCAGTACGGCCAGTACCTCGGCCAGATCGTGCGGCTCGACTTCGGCACCTCCTACAGCTACTTCCCGCAGAAGGTCTCGGCCCTCGTGTCGGGCGCCCTGCCCTGGACGCTCGTGCTCGTCGGAACCGTGACCGTGATCGCGTTCATCGTCGGCACCGCGCTCGGTGCGCTCGCCGCATGGAAGCGGGGCAGCTGGGTCGACACCTTCGCGACGGCGGGCAGCCAGTTCGCTTCCGCGTTTCCGTATTTCTGGACCGCCCTGCTGCTGCTCTTCTTCCTCGGCTACGTCGCGGGCCGGTTCCCGACCTCGGGCGCCTACGGCGACTCGTCGACACCGAATCTGAGCGCGGGATTCATCGGCGAGGCGATCGCGCACGCGGGGCTGCCCGCCCTGACGATCCTGATCACCTCGCTCGGCGGCTGGATCATCGGCATGCGCAACACCATGGTCAACACCCTCGGCGAGGACTACGTCACCTTCGCCGAGGCGAACGGGCTGCACCCTCGCACGGTCGCCCTGCGCTATGCCGCGCGCAACGCGATCCTGCCCAACCTGACCTCGTTCGGGCTCGTGCTCGGCGGTGTCGTCGGCGGCTCACTGCTCGTCGAGACCGTCTTCCAGTACCCGGGCGTCGGCCTGCTGCTGTTCCACGCCGTCACCAACCAGGACTACCCGCTGATGCAGGCGCTGTTCCTCATGATCACGGTGAGCGTGCTCATCGCGAACTTCATCGTGGACGTGCTGTACGGCGTGCTCGACCCGAGGACCAGGCGATGACCACAGACCTCTCCACCGATCGAACCGGCGGGCCCGCGGTGCCCGAGCGCCAGGGCGGGCGCCCCGCGCCCCGCGCCGGCCGCCCCTCCCCGCTGCGCGTGCTCGGCCGCGGCATCGCGACGATCTGGGCCGTGCCGCGCGCCCGCATCGGCGTGATCGGATTCCTCTTCTTCGTGGCCCTCGCCGTGTTCGCGCCGCTCATCGCGCCCTACGGCGCGCACGACGCGAGCTTCGGCAGGGGGCTGAACGGCAGCGCCGCCCACCTGCTCGGCACCACCGCCAGCGGGCAGGACGTGCTCAGTCAGCTGATCTTCGGCGCACGCGTCTCTGTCTCGGTCGCCCTCGTCGCCGGCATCCTGTCGACGATCATCGCGGTGGCCGTCGGGCTCAGCTGGGGCTACGTGCGCACGTTCTGGGGCGAGGGCGTGGGATTCATCGTCAACCTGTTCCTCGTCATCCCGTCGCTGCCTCTCATGATCGTGATCGCGGCGTATCTGCAGAACGGCGGCATCGGCGTGATCGTGCTCGTCGTGGTGGTCACCGGGTGGGCGTGGGGCGCGCGCGTGCTGCGCTCGCAGACCCAGGCGCTGCGCTCGCGCGACTTCGTGACGGCCGCCCAGTTCAGCGGCGAGAGCGCGAGCCGCATCGTCTTCCACGAGATCATGCCGAACATGACGTCGCTGATCGCGTCGAGCTTTTTCGGCGCGGCCACGGCGGCGATCCTCGCCGAGGCGGGCCTCGAGTTCCTCGGGCTCGGCGACTCGACGACGGTCAGCTGGGGCACCATGCTCTTCTGGGCGCAGAACAGCAACGTGCTGCTGACCGGCCAGTGGATCCTGCTGTTCGCGCCTGGGCTCATGATCGCCCTGTTCGCGACCTCGCTCGCGTTCATCAACTTCGGCGTCGACGGGCTGAGTAATCCGCGCCTGCGGGAAGGGGGCACACGATGAGCCTGCTCACGGTGGAGGAACTCTCGATCGTCTACGAGTCCGCCGGCCGCGAGCCGGTGCGCGCCGTCGACCACGTCAGCTTCGAGCTGGAGCAGGGCGAGTTCGTCGGGCTCGTGGGGGAGTCGGGCTCAGGCAAGTCGACGCTCGGCTTCGCGCTCACCCGCCTCGGCTCGCCGTCGGCGCGCATCGAGCACGGGCGCATCCTCTCCGACGGCGTCGACGTCGCCACGCTCTCGCGCGAGGAGCTGCGCCGCCAGCGCCGCGGCGGGCTCGCGATGGTGCTGCAGGCCGGCATGAACGCCCTCAACCCGGTGCGCACCGTTCGCAACCACTTCCTCGACATCTTCCGCGCGCACGGCCATGTGTCGCCGCGCTCGCGGGAGGCGCGGGCGCGCGAGCTGGTCGCCAAGGTCGAGCTGCCGGCGGACGTGCTCGACCGCTACCCCGGCGAGCTCTCGGGCGGCATGCGCCAGCGCGTCTCGATCGCCCTCGCGCTCTCGCTCGAGCCGAAGCTGATGGTCTTCGACGAGCCGACCACGGCGCTCGACGTGCTCGTGCAGCACGCGGTGATGAGCACGATCCGCTCGCTGCAGGCATCCGAGAAGTTCACGGCGATCCTGATCAGCCACGACCTCGGCGTCGTGCTCGAGGCGACGGCGCGGGTGCTCGTCATGCACGACGGGCGGATCGTCGAGGACGCCCCGAGCGCCGACATCCTGCGCGCGCCCCGCGACGCGTACACGCGCATGCTGCTGTCGCACTACGCCGACCCGCGCGCGCAGACGGTGACCGTGCCCGGCCTGACCGCGCGCGAGGGCGAGCGGGTGACGGATGCCTCGGGCGCCGGCGCCGAGTCAGAGGCTGGCGCCGACGCCGCGCTCGCCACCCCGGCCCCCGCCGTGCGCGCCCGGCCGGGGCGGGCGGTGCGCGAGCCGATCGTGGTCGACGCCGTGAGCAAGGTCTACGGGCGTGCTCGCCGCGGCGACCGCCCCGCCGTCGACGATGTCTCGTTCACGCTCGAGCCCGGCGCGGCGCTCGCCCTGGTCGGGCAGAGCGGCAGCGGCAAGTCGACGATCGCGAAGCTCATCACCGGGGTCGAGAAGCCGACCGCCGGTCGCGTCCGCTTCGGCGACCTCGAGGTGGGGCGCGCCGGCCGGCGCGAACTGCGCCGTCTGCGCCGCGACGTGCAGATGGTCTTCCAGGACCCGTATGCCGCGCTCAACCCGCTGCACACGGTCGAGTACACGCTGAGCCGGCCGATCGTGAACTACTCCGGCCGCCGCGGCGACGCCGTGCGCGAGCGCGTCTTCGAGCTGCTCGAGACGGTCGGCCTCGCGCCGGCCGAGCTGTTCGCGAGCAAGCTGCCGCACCAGCTCTCCGGAGGGCAGCGGCAGCGCGTCGTGATCGCGCGGGCCTTGGCCAGCGACCCGCAGGTGATCATCGCCGACGAGCCGGTCTCGATGCTCGACGTGTCGCTGCGCGCCGGGGTGCTCGCACTTCTCGACGAGCTGCGGGTGACGTGGGGCGTGAGCCTGCTCTACATCACGCACGACCTGCTGAGCGCACGGCTCATCACTGACCAGATCATGGTGCTGCACGAGGGGCGGGTCGTCGAACGCGGCGGCACCGCCGAGGTGCTGCGCAACCCGAGCGACGCGTACACCCGCGACCTCTTGGCCGCCGTGCCCCAGCCGGGCCGCGCGCTCGAGCAGAGCTGACGAAAGGACTCACGAGAGCATGAATCGCACCTTCCCCGACGGGTTCATCTGGGGCGCGGCATCCGCCGCTCATCAGATCGAGGGCAACAACGTGAACTCGGACTGGTGGGAGCTCGAGCACCGCCCCGAGACGCCCGTGGCCGAGCCGAGCGGCGACGCGTGCGACAGCTATCACCGGTACCCGGAAGACATCCGGATCGTCGCCGAGCTCGGCCTCGGGATGTACCGCTTCTCGCTCGAGTGGGCGCGCATCGAGCCCGAGCGCGGCTTCGTCTCGCGCGCCGAGCTCGACCACTACCGCCGCATGATCGACACGGCGCGCGACCAGGGCGTCACGCCCATGGTGACGCTGCACCACTTCACGGTGCCGCGCTGGTTCGCGCACGCCGGCGGCTGGCGCGCGAACGACGCCGTCGAGCGGTTCACGCGCTACGTCGAGACGGTGAGCGCGATCCTCGACGACGTCGAGTGGGTCGGCACGATCAACGAACCGAACATGGTCGCGATCACGGCCGGGGCGGATGCCGGCGACGCGGCGGGCTCGCAGTGGGAGTCGACCCACGGGCTGCCGAACCCGAGCCGTCGCGTCTCCGAGGTGCTCGCCGCGGCGCACCGCTCGGCGCGGTCGGTGCTCTCGGGGCTCGGCCACGTGCGCTCAGGGTGGACCGTGGCAACGCAGGCCGTGCAGGCGGCACCGGGGGAGCCGGGGGCGCAGGAGGCTGCGCAGGCGTACAGCTACCCGCGGGACGCGTGGTTCCTCGAGCAGGCGGCCGGCGACGACTGGGTCGGGGTGCAGGCCTACACGCGCACCATCGTGGGTCCCGAGGGTCCGCGGCCGGTCGCCGACGGCGTCGAGCGCACCCTGACGGGGTGGGAGTACTACCCGCCCGCGCTCGCCGAGGGCGTGCGGCTCGCTGCGCGGTATGCACCCGGCGTGCCCGTCTTCGTCACCGAGAACGGCATGGCGACGGGCGACGACGCGCGGCGGCGCGACTACGTGCGCGGCGCGCTCGAGGGTCTGCACGACACCATGCAGGAGGGCACCGAGGTGCTGGGCTACCTCTATTGGAGCCTGCTCGACAACTACGAGTGGGGGTCGTTCGCGCCCACCTTCGGCATCGTCGGCGTCGACCGCGCGACGTTCGCCCGCGACGTGCGCGAGAGCGCCCGGTGGCTGGGCAGAGTCGCGCAGGCGAACGCGCTCGTGGACTGAGCAGCGCCTACAACTCGTCCCGCAGCGCCGCGATGTAGTCGGCGTCACCGAGTCCTGCGTCGTGCGCCTCCGCGAGCCGGGCGGCCCACGCCTCGACGGCGGGCAGGCGGCCCGCGCCGGCGAGCTCGGTCATGAAGCCGGTGTCCTTGACAAGTGCATCGACGGCGAACTGGGTCTGCGCCCAGTCCTGCGACTCGAGCAGCTGCTTCTTCATTCCCGCCTGCCCGGCGAGCTGAGTGAGCGGCAGGAGCTTGACCACGTCCGCGGTGGAGAGGCCGCCGGCGTGCCCGACCCTGAACGACTCGGCAATGCCCTCGGCGACGACCGCGACGCTGAGATTCGCGATGAGCTTGGCCGTCGCAGCGGCGGCCGGCGTGTCGAAGGTGCGCACCTTCTCGGGGTCCGACCACAGCTCGACGATGGGGCGCGCGGCGGCGACGTCTGCCTCGGCGCCTCCGATGAGGCTGCCGAGCGTGCCGTCATGCGCTGGTCCGGTCGAGCCGATCACGGGCGATGACACATAGCGGATGCCTCGACCGCCGGCCCACTCGGCGAACTCGCTCGCGTCGGCCGGCGACACCGTCGTCGCGTCGATCCACAGCACGCCCTCGGGGAACGTGACGTCCGCCGCCGACCCCATGAGGACCTCTCGGGTGACCTTCGGCCCGAAGAACATCGTCACGACCGCCTCGGCCGCGGCGATCGCGTCGGCGGCCGAATCGGCAACGCGCGCGCCCGCGGCCGCCGCGCCCTCGGTGGCCGATGTCGTGCGGTTCCACACGGTGACCTCATGGCCACCGGCGATGACGTGCTGAACGAGCTCGCGGCCCATGCGGCCGAGTCCGAGGAATCCGATCTTCATGCTGTGATCATTACCCGCGGCGCTGCTTCGCCAGCTATGAGAAAGCCCCCGATCTCTCGGGGGCATCCGGGGCGGAGGATGGGGGATTCGAACCCCCGAGGGCTTTCACCCAACACGCTTTCCAAGCGTGCGCCATAGGCCACTAGGCGAATCCTCCAGGTGCCGCGCCGAAGCGCAACTCGAGAAGTCTACCGGACGTTGGCTGGGGGACCGGCCGGGGCGGGAAGGGGTCTCGATACGGTCGCAGAGCGACCTACTCGACCAGCGGCGGCGACTGCGCCGCTCTCGGATTCCTCCCACTCCGCCGTCCTCTAGAATGGAAGCCGGCTCCCCGCGTGGCGCCATCCAGGCCAACTCCCCCAGGGCGGAAACGCAGCAAGGGTAACCGGGCTCTGGCGGGTGCGCGGGGGGTCTTTTTCTTTTGCGCGTCTCGTTCCCTACACCATCGAAGTCCCGGTTAGGCACCGAAAAGGCCTAGCGCCGCCCGATGCGGCGTCCATAGGCTGACCCATAGCACCGCCATTTGACGGATATTCCGCATGGGGAGGGGACTCTTCGATGTCGACTGACACCGTGACCGAATCTGCCGCGACCACCGAAACGGCCTGGAAGCATCGAGACGAGACCCCGGTCTCCGACGAGACGATTCGGCTCATCGACACGTACTGGCGCGCCGCCAACTACCTGAGCGTCGGCCAGATCTACCTGCTCGACAACCCGCTGCTGCGCGAACCGCTGCAGGTCGACGACATCAAGCCCCGACTGCTCGGCCACTGGGGCACGACGCCGGGCCTCAACTTCATGTACGCGCACATGAACCGCGCCATCCAAGAGCGCGACCTCAACACGATCTACATCATCGGCCCCGGCCACGGCGGCCCCGGCCTGGTCGCCTCCGCCTACCTCGACGGCACCTACTCCGAGATCTACCACGACATCGAGCAGGATGAGGCCGGCATCCGGCGCCTCTTCAAGCAGTTCTCGTTCCCCGGCGGCATCCCGAGCCACGTGGCCCCCGAGACGCCCGGCTCCATCCACGAGGGCGGCGAGCTCGGCTACGCGCTGAGCCACGCCTACGGCGCCGCGTTCGACAACCCCGACCTGCTCGTCATGGCGGTCGTGGGTGACGGCGAGGCCGAGACGGGCCCCCTCGCGACCAGCTGGCACTCGAACAAGTTCATCGACCCCGTGCAGGACGGCGTCGTGCTGCCAATCCTGCACCTGAACGGCTACAAGATCGCCAATCCGACGGTCCTCGACCGGATTCCCCAGGACGAGCTGCTCGAGCTCTTCCGCGGCTACGGCCACAACCCCTACCTCGTCGAGGGCGGATTCGACGGCGAGGACCCCATCGCGGTGCACAAGCGCTACGCCGAGGTGCTCGACCAGGTGCTCAACGAGATCGCCGACATCAAGGCCAAGGCCGCCGCCGGAACCCTCGAGGGGCGCGCCAAGTGGCCGATGATCATCCTGCGCACCCCCAAGGGCTGGACCTGCCCGCCCGAGATCGACGGCGTGCAGGTCGAGAACACGTGGCGTGCGCACCAGGTGCCGCTCGCCAACGCCCGGGACACGCCTGAGCACACCGCGCTGCTCGAGGGCTGGCTGCGCTCCTACAAGCCGGAAGAGCTCTTCGACGAGAACGGAACGCCCGTTCCGGACGCCGTCGCGATCGCCCCGAAGGGCGACCGGCGCATGAGCGCCAACCCCATCGCGAACGGCGGCCTCGTGCGCAGGGATCTGCGCCTGCGCGACTGGCGCGAGTTCGGGGTGGATGTCCCGAGTCCCGGCGCCACGAGCAGCGAGGCGACCCGCGTTCTGGGCGAATGGCTCGCGACCGTCATCGAGGACAACCCCGACAACTTCCGCATCTTCGGGCCTGACGAGACGGCATCCAACCGCCTCGCCCCTCCCGTCTACGACGCGACCGACAAGCAGTTCGCGGGCGAGATCTGGCCGGTCGACGTGAACCTCGCCCGCGTGGGGCGCGTCATGGAGGTGCTCAGCGAGCACCAGTGCGAGGGGTGGCTCGAGGGCTACCTGCTCACCGGCCGCCACGGGCTCTTCACGAGCTATGAGGCGTTCATCCACATCATCGACTCGATGTTCAACCAGCACGCGAAGTGGCTGAAGGTGACGCGCGAGATTCCGTGGCGCCGGGCGATCTCGTCGCTGAACTACCTGCTGTCGAGCCACGTGTGGCGGCAGGACCACAACGGCTTCTCGCACCAGGACCCGGGCTTCATCGACCACGTCGTCAACAAGTCGGCCGACGTCGTGCGCGTCTACCTGCCGTTCGACGCCAACACGCTGCTGTCGACCTACGACCACTGCCTGCGCTCGGTGAACTACGTGAACGTGGTCGTCGCGGGCAAGCAGCCGCAGCCGAACCTGCTCACGGTCGACGAGGCGGTGCGGCACATGACGCGCGGTCTCGGCATCTTCGAGTGGGCCGGCTCAGAGGTCGACGGCGAGTCACCCGACGTCGTGCTCGCGGCGGCCGGGGACATCCCGACCCTCGAGGTGCTCGCGGCCTCCGAGATCCTGCAAGAGAAGATCCCCGATCTCAAGATCCGCGTCGTGAACGTCGTCGACCTGATGAAGCTGCAGCCTGAGGACGAGCACCCGCACGGCCTCTCCGACCGCGACTACGACGCGCTGTTCACGACGGACAAGCCGGTCATTTTCGCCTACCACGGCTACCCCTGGCTCATCCACCGCCTCACCTACCGCCGCAACGGGCACGGGCACCTGCACGTGCGCGGCTACAAGGAAGAGGGCACGACGACGACGCCGTTCGACATGGTCATGCGCAACGACCTCGACCGCTACCACCTCGTGATCGACGCGATCGACCGCGTGCCGGGCCTCGCCCAGCGCTACGCCGGTCTGCGTCAGGAGATGGTGGACGCCCGCCTCAACGCGCGCCTCTACGCGTATGAGAACGGCGAGGACATCCCCGAGGTCGCGAACTGGGCCTGGAAGGGCGGCGCGAAGGCGAACATCAACGACACCGGCGGCGACAACGACTGAACCCCTGCCACAGCCTCGTTCGCTAGCGTCGACGTCGTGAAGCAGGTCTACGTCACCTCGGCCGAAGGGCAAACCGGCAAGTCGACGATCGCTCTCGGGGTGCTGCGCACGCTGTCGCGGCAGGTCGGCCGGGTGGGCGTCTTCCGGCCGATCGCCCGCAGCACCGAGCAGCGCGACTACATCCTCGAATGGCTGCTCTCGAACCAGACCGCGGGGCTGAGCTACGAGGACGCCGTCGGCGTGAGCTATGACGAGGTGCACGCGGATGCCGACGCGGCACTCTCGCGCATCATCGAGCGCTACCAGCGGATCTCGGGCCGGTGCGATGCCGTCGTCATCGTCGGCAGCGACTACACCGACGTCGGAGCCCCCACCGAGCTCTCGTACAACGCGCGCATCGCCGCCAACCTCGGCGCGCCCGTGCTGCTCGTCGTGAGCGGGCGCGCGGGGGACGACGGGGGAGACCTGCGCCGCCAGCTCGGCTCGTCGGGCGCCCGCTCGGTCGAGCAGGTGCGTCAGCTCGCGAGCCTCGCCATCGACGAGCTGCGCGCCGAGCACGCCTCGCTGCTCGGCGTCGTCGTGAACCGCGCCGACCCGGAGGCGCTCGGCGAGATCCACCGGCAGGTGCAGGCATCCGTCGCCGCCCAGTCGCAGTCGACGGTCGCGAACGCGCTCGACCGGCCCGTGTGGGTGCTGCCCGAGGACCCGGTGCTCGTCGCCCCGACCGTCTCGGCCGTGCTCGACGCGGTCGAGGGCCGGCTGGTCTTCGGCGATCGCGAGCTGCTCGACCGCGAGGTGCTCGGCGTCGTCGTCGCGGGCATGTCGATGGAGAACGTGCTGACCCGCCTCATCGACGGAGCGGTCGTGGTCGTCCCGGGCGATCGCACCGAGACGCTGCTCGCCGTGCTCGCGGCATATCAGGCGGGCACCTTCCCGTCCGTGTCGGCGATCGTGCTGAACGGCGGCTTCGCGCTCAGCGAGCCGATCACCCGGCTGATCAGGGGAATGGACCCGGCGCTGCCGATCATCGAGGCGCCGTTCGGCACCTTCGAGACGACGGTGCGCGTCAACGGCGCGCGCACGCGCATGGGGGCGGATTCCCCGGGCAAGACCGAGCGGGCGATCGCCCTCTTCGATCGCAACGTCAACCACATCGCGCTGCTCGACGCGCTCGACGTCGAGCCGTCGCCGGTCGTGACGCCGCTCATGTTCGAGTACCGGTTGCTCGAGCGGGCGCGCTCGGCCCGCAAGCACATCGTGCTGCCCGAGGGCGATGACGACCGGGTGCTGCGGGCGGCATCCGTCGTGCTCGCCCGCGACATCGCCCAGCTGACGCTGCTCGGCGACGAGCAGGCGATCCGTGGCCGGGCGTCGTCGCTGGGGCTCGACCTGTCGTCGGCCGCGGTGCTGTCGCCGACCGATCCCGAGCTGCGCGAGCGCTTCGGCGCCGAATACGCCGAGCTCCGCAAGGCGAAGGGCATGACGCTCGAGCGCGCCCTCGACACCGTGACGGATGTCTCCTACTTCGGCACCATGATGGTGCACCTCGGGCTCGCCGACGGCATGGTCTCGGGCGCCGCGCACACGACCGCGCACACGATCAGGCCGGCGTTCGAGATCATCAAGACCAAGCCGGGCGTGGGCGTGGTGTCGTCGGTGTTCCTCATGGCGCTGTCTGACCGCGTGCTCGTCTACGGCGACTGCGCCGTGATCCCCGACCCGAGTGACACCCAGCTCGCCGACATCGCGATCTCGTCGGCCGCAACGGCCTCGCAGTTCGGCATCGAGCCGCGGGTCGCGATGCTTTCGTACTCGACGGGGGACTCAGGCTCGGGCGCCGATGTCGAGAAGGTGCGCTCGGCCACCGCGCTGGTGCACGAGCGGGCCCCCGAGCTTCTCGTCGAGGGGCCGCTGCAGTACGACGCGGCGGCCGATGCGGTCGTCGCCGCGGCGAAGCTGCCCGGTTCGCCGGTGGCCGGGCGCGCGACGGTCTTCATATTCCCCGACCTGAATACGGGCAACAACACGTACAAGGCGGTGCAGCGCTCGTCGGGCGCCGTCGCGATCGGCCCCGTGCTGCAGGGGCTCAACAAGCCGGTCAACGACCTGTCGCGCGGCGCGCTCGTCGACGACATCGTCAACACCATCGCCATCACGGCGATCCAGGCGCAGACCTCCTCACCGCTGGTCGAGTAGGTCGCTCTGCGACCGTATCGAGACCCCATCCTCGAGAGAAGACATCAGATGCCCAGCATCCTCGTCATCAACAGCGGCTCGTCGTCGCTCAAGTACCAGCTGATCGACATGGCGACCGAAGAGACCCTGGCCAGCGGGCTGATCGAGCGCATCGGCGAGGCGGAAGGACACGCCAGCCACCGCGTGGGCGGCCAGCGCTTCGACAAGGATCTCGCCGTGCGCGACCACGCCCAGGCGTGCCGCATCATGCGCAACGACTTCGACACGCACGGGCCGTCGCTCGACGAGCACGACCTGGTCGCGATCGGCCACCGTGTGGTTCACGGCGGCGCCCGCTTCTTCGAGCCGACGCCGATCGACCATGTGGTGAAGATCCAGATCGAGGACCTCTCCGACCTCGCCCCGCTGCACAATCCGGGCGCCGTGCAGGGCATCGATGCCGCCGAGAAGTCCTTCCCCGGCCTGCCCATGGTCGCGGTTTTCGACACGGCATTCCACCAGACCATGCCGCCAGAGGCATATACCTACGCGATCGACGCCGAGCTCGCGCAGCGCTACCGCGTGCGCAAGTACGGCTTCCACGGCACCTCGCACCGCTACGTCTCGCGCGCGGCCGCCGAGTTCCTCGGCCGGCCGCTCGACGAGCTCACACAGATCGTGCTGCACCTCGGCAACGGCGCGAGCGCCTGCGCCATCGACGGCGGGCGCTCGGTCGAGACGAGCATGGGGATGACCCCGCTCGCCGGCCTCGTCATGGGCACGCGCTCGGGCGATATCGACGCCTCGGTGCTCTTCCACCTCGCGCGCCGGGCGAAGCTGTCGATCGACGACCTCGACGAGCTGCTCAACAAGCGCAGCGGCCTGCTCGGCCTCTCGGGGTTCGGCGACTCGCGCGACGTGCAGTCGCGCGCGGCCGACGGGGACGAGCGGGCGCAGCTGACCGCCGCCGTGGTGGCGCATCGGCTGAAGTTCTACATCGGCGCCTATCAGGCGCTGCTCGGCGGCGTCGACGTCATCTCGTTCACCGCCGGAATCGGCGAGCACAGCGCCGAGGTGCGCGCGGCCGCCGCGGGCGGCCTCGAACGGCTCGGCATCGAGCTCGACCCGGCGCGCAACGCCGCCGTCGGTTCGGGAATCAGCGTCATCTCGACCGACGCCTCGCCCGTCACCGTGCTCGTCGTGCCGACGAACGAGGAACTCGAGATCGCGCGACAGACGTTCGAGGTCATCGCGGCGAGATAGCCGCGTCGCGGCATCCGCTGCCGCAGCGAGCGGACGATTGTTCCGCCCCCAGTTCGGGGGTAGCGTCACCCGCGGAGGCCGGTGCCGCTCGGTGCGGCCCCTGGCGCTTCCGGCGGGGCATTTCGCGCCCTCGGCGATCGCCGTCGGCGCGCGCGTTGCTTCGCGTGGCGTTGCGAAAACTTAATTAACGCCATGGCGTTAGCAGACAGATGTCAGCTAGCGTCGGGTCCCAACCGGTCCGGCGTCAGGGAGGCGCGTGGGCGGGTCGCACAGATTCACACATCGGGGGAGCCGCACACGCTGAGGCGTGCGGGGGTCGACCGTATGGGCTTTGGGGAGAAGAGCCATGCGAGTTTCAGGGGGAAAGCGTCGGCTTGCGCCGGCGGCGTTCGTCACGTCGGCTGTGCTGGCGCTCGGGGTGGTGGGGCTCACGGCTGCGCCGGCGCAGGCCGCACCAGGAGACACCTCGAACGCCGCGGCGCAGGTGCTGGGCGGGTCGCTGCTGAGCGCGATCGACACCGACTCGGTCGTCGGGCTGGGCGGCAGCACGGCGGGTTACCCGAGCGAACCGGGGCCCAACTCGGCGGGTCTCGACCCCTCACTGCTGAGCGCGGTCGACGTCAACCTCGGCTCGGTCACGCTGCCCCTCGGCGATCTCATCCAACTCGGCGCGGTGACGCAGTTCTCGCAGGCTGAAGCCGGCGGCACGTCGAACGCCAACTCGGGCGTCGCCGAGAGCGCGGGCGGCCTCACGGTGGGCAACGCCCAGACCACGACCCCGACCGCGGCGCTCATCGACCTCGGGCCGCTGCTCGCCGACGCCGGGCTCTCGAGCGCCATCGATCAGGCATCCGTCTCAGTGGGCGCCGTGTCCGCAGACGCGAGCATCACCGATGCGACCACGCTCGACCGCAGCTACAACGTGGCGTCGCTCGACGCGCAGCTGCACTCGCAGCTCGTCGCTGGACTGACCGGCGATGTCGACGACCTGATCACGAACACCGTCACGCCGACGATCAACGGTTTGACCGGCACCATCACCGACACCGTGAACACGGCTCTCGGAACGGTCGGCCTGCTCACGGCGGTCGCCGGCGCCGACTTCGACACCAACGTGTCGCTCACCGGGGTGGGCGACATCGGCGCCGCGGCCGACACGGTTCTCAACCAGACCCTCACGAGCAACGACGGCGCGGTCACGCTGAACCCGGCGACCGGCACGATCGACGTCGACCTCGCGGCGCTCGCCGGCGGCCTCAACAACCGCGCACCCGAGACCCCGGTGCTCTCGGCCGACACCCTCAACGCACTCGTGCAGGACGTCAACGACCTGCTCGACCAGCTCGGCACGAACCTCGTGACCGCGATCAACCAGGCGATCGACGGCATCGGTGTGCACATCAGCAGCACGCTCGACTCGGGCAACCCGCTCACCGGAGCGTTCGCCCTCAGCATCGACACCACGCTCGGCGACCTCACCGCGGGCAACGCTCTGCCGGTCAACACCGGCGGCAGCACGGGCGCCTTCGGGCTGATCAGCGGGCTCGCGGGGCTGATCGTGACCGCGTTGAGCGGGCCGCTCGACACGCTGGTGGGCGGCGTCGTGAACGGCCTGATCGGAACCGTCACCGACACGATCACCGGCAGCGACGGCCTGATCCAGGGCGTCACGACCGCGCTCGACCCGGTGCTGCGCGCGCTCGGCAACGTCGTCGGCATCACCCTGAACCACCAGACCGGCGGCGACACCTCCGGCGTCTCCACCGAGACCGCGTTGCAGGTCACGCTGCTGAACAGCACGGCGGCGCAACTCAACCTGGCGACCGCGCAGGTCGGCCCGAACGTCGTCGCTCCCGTGATCACGACGCTCGACCCCGACCACGGGCCGACCACGGGTGGGACATCCGTCACCATCTCGGGCACGGGCCTCGCGGGCGCGACCGGCGTGACGGTCGACGGGCAGACGGTCGACTTCGTCGACAACGGCGACGGAACCCTCACCATCCCGAGCATGCCCGCGCACGACGCGGGCGCCGCGGACGTCGTCGTGACGAACCCGGCCGGCACTTCGCAGCCGGCGAGCTACACCTATTACGAGGTGCCGGCGAACCTCGCGATCGATCCGGACGCCGGGCCGTCGGCGGGTGGTCAGACCGTGACGATCTCGGGCGACAACCTCGACACCGCGACGGCGGTCGACTTCGCGGGCACGAGCTACTCGCCCGCGGGAAGCGGCGGCACCGGTCCGTTCTTCACCTATGACAGCGAGGCCGACACGATCACCCTCGACACGCCCGCCCACGCGGCCGGGGCTGTGCAGGTGGTCGTCACGAACCCCGGCGGCGACTCCGCACCGCTCGCGTACACCTACTACGACGTGCCCGCGAACCTCGCGATCGACCCCGCCGCGGGCCCGATCGACGGCGGTCAGACCGTGACGATCTCGGGTGACGGGCTCGCCGGCGCGACCGTGGTCGACTTCGGCGGCGTCGACTACTACGCGGCCGATGACCCGGATGCCCCGGCCGGCGCTCCGACCTTCACGCAGGACGCCGACACGGGCGATATCACGCTCGTCACGCCGGCCTCGCCGACCGGAGCGGCGGGGGACGTCGATGTGACGGTGACGAACCCGGCCGGAACCTCCGACCCGGTGACGTACAGCTACGTCGCGGCACCGAGCAACGTGAGCATCTCGCCCGAGGCCGGCCCCATCGCGGGCGGCCAGACGGTGACGATCTCGGGCGATGACCTGGGCGGCGCGACCTCGGTCGACTTCGGCGGCACGACGTATTACGCAGAGGGCGACCCGGATGCCCCGGCGGGTTCGCCGACGTTCACGCAGGACGCGGGCACGGGCGACATCACGCTGGTGACCCCCGCGTCGTCGACCGGAGACGCGCAGACCGTCGACGTGACGGTGACGACCGCCGGCGGGACATCCGCCCCCGTCGACTACGACTACGTCGCCGGGCCGGCCATCACCTCGGTCGGCCCCGACTCGGGCCCGCTCGCGGGCGGCCAGACCGTGACGATCTCGGGCGATGACCTGGGCGGCGCGACCTCGGTCGACTTCGGGGACACGACGTATTACGCAGAGGGCGATCCGGATGCCCCGGCGGGCTCTCCGACGTTCACGCAGGACCCCGACACGGGCGACATCACGCTCGTGACGCCCGCGGCGACCGACCCGGGCTCGGTTCCCGTCACGGTGACCGCGCCGGGCGGCACCACGCCGCCGTTCGACTACACCTATGTCGCCGCTCCGGCGATCTCGGGCATGACGCCTGACGAGGGCCCGGTCACGGGCGGCACGACGGTGACACTGACCGGCACGGGGTTCACCGATGCGACCTCGGTCACGGTCGACAACGTCGCCGCGACGTCGTTCACCGTGGTGTCCGACACCGAGATCACCTTCGTCACCCCGCCGCACGCGGCCGGCGACACGCAGGTGATCGTGACCACCGCGGGCGGCCCGTCGAACCCCGAGGCGTTCACCTATGTGCCCGTTCCGACGGCGAGTGCGCTGTCGCCGGATTCCGGCCCGGTCGCGGGCGGCACCGAGGTGACGATCACGGGCACGGGGTTCGTGCCGGGCGAGACGAGTGTGACGATCGGGGGCACGACGGTGCCGGCATCCGATGTCACGGTGAGCTCCGATGGCACGTCGCTGACGTTCACGACGCCGGCGGGCGCCGCGGGTGCGGCTGACGTCACGGTGACGACGCCGGGTGGCACGGCCGATGCGCCGCAGTTCACCTACGTGCCCGTTCCGACGGCGAGTGCGCTGTCGCCGGATTCCGGCCCGGTCGCGGGCGGCACCGAGGTGACGATCACGGGCACGGGGTTCGTGCCGGGTGAGACGAGTGTGACGATCGGGGGCACGACGGTGCCGGCATCCGATGTCACGGTGAGCTCCGACGGGACGTCGCTGACGTTCACGACGCCGGCGGGCGCCGCGGGTGCGGCTGACGTCACCGTCACGACGCCGGGCGGCACGGCCGATGCGCCGCAGTTCACCTATGTGCCCGTTCCGACCGCCGACACGCTCTCGCCGAGCCAGGGGCCGGCGACCGGGGGCACCTCGGTGACGATCACGGGCAGCGGCTTCGTGCCAGGCGAGACGACTGTCACGATCGGGGGCACGACGGTGCCGGCATCCGATGTCACGGTGAGCTCCGACGGCACGTCGCTGACGTTCACGACGCCGGCGGGCACCGCGGGCGCGGCTGACGTCACCGTCACGACGCCGGGCGGCACCACGGGTGCGCTGCCGTTCACCTACATCGCGGTACCGGCCGTCACCGGCATGACGCCGGACTCCGGCCCGGTCGCGGGCGGCACCACGGTGACGCTCACCGGCTCGGGCTTCACCGGGGCGAGCACGGTGACGGTGGACGGGGTCGACGTGAGCACCTTCACGGTCGACTCCGACACCCAGATCACCCTCGTGACCCCGCCGCACGCTGCGGGCGAAGCGCCGGTCGTGGTGACGACGGCCGGTGGCGATAGCGAGCCGCAGACGTTCACCTACGTGCCGGTGCCGACGGCGACCTCGCTGTCGCCGAGCATGGGGCCGACCACGGGCGGCACCACGGTCACGATCTCGGGCTCCGGCTTCGTGGCGGGCGAGACGACGGTCACGATCGGGGGAGTCACGATCCCCGCGGCATCCGTCACGGTGAACTCCGACGGCTCGCTGACGTTCGTCACTCCCGCGCACGCCGAGGGCGATGTCGACGTGACGGTCACGACGCCGGGCGGCACGAGCGGCGCCCAGACCTTCAGCTACGTCGCCGGGCCGGTGATCACCGGCCTCAGCCCCGACTCGGGGCCGACGACCGGGGGCGATGAGGTCACGATCTCGGGCGCCGACCTCGACGGCGCCACCGAGGTGACGGTCGACGGGCAGGACGTGCCGTTCACGCAGAACCCGGACGGGTCGATCACCATCACGACGCCCCCGCACGCCGCGGGCGACGCCGACATCGTGGTGACCACGGCCGCCGGGTCCTCGCCTGCCGCGAGCTACACCTACGTCAGCCCACCGCCGACCGTGAGCGGCATCGACCCCGACCAGGGGCCGACGACGGGCGGCACGCAGGTGACGATCTCGGGCGACGACCTGGGCGACGCGACCTCGGTGACGGTCGACGGCGACGATGTGCCGTTCACGCAGAACCCCGACGGGTCCATCACTGTCACGATGCCGCCGCATGACGCGGGCACGGCGCAGATCGTGGTGACGACCCCGAGCGGCTCGTCCGACCCGGTCGTCTTCACCTACGTCTCCCGCGACGCGTGCGTCGCGACCCCGACGTCGGTGTCGATCTCGCCGAACCACGGGCCCGACACCGGCGGCACCACCACGGTGCTGACGGGCACCGGGTACACCGGCGCCACGGCGGTCAGCTTCGGCGAGACGCCGGCGGCCTCGTTCACGGTCGCGAGCGACACCGAGATCATCGCGGTGACGCCGCCGCACCTCGTCGGCACGGTCGAGGTCTACGTGACGACTCCGTGCGGCGTCGCCGACCCCACCTATACATATGAGGCGACGGCGGCGGCGGCGGCGACAGCCGCGAACGGCAGCGGGCTCGGCTCGGGCTCGGCGCTGGCCACCACCGGTCAGAACCTGTGGCTCGGGGGCATCGTGCTGGGCATCGGCGCGATCCTGGCGGGTCTCGGGGTGATGCTCGGGCGTCGGCGCCGGGAGGCGTAAGGCGGCGTAACCAGGGGCGCCGCCGGGCCGAGAGGTCAGGCGGCGCGGGCCGGCAGGCACGGCGCGCACGAGGGCGCGGGAGCATATCGCTTCCGCGCCTCGTCGCGTTCTCCACACCCGGCCGGGGACCCGGCGGGATGTCGGGGGCCGCCGTTACGATTGGGGCGTGGTTACCGCCCTCTATCGCCGCTACCGGCCTGAGACCTTTGCCGAGATGATCGGCCAGTCGCAGGTGACCGAGCCGCTGATGACGGCGCTGCGAACGAACCGCGTGAACCACGCCTATCTGTTCTCCGGCCCGCGCGGGTGCGGCAAGACGACGAGCGCGCGCATCCTCGCGCGCTGCCTGAACTGTGCAGAGGGGCCGACCGACACGCCCTGCGGGTCGTGCCCCAGCTGCATCGAGCTGGGCCGCGGCGGCCAGGGCTCGCTCGACGTCGTCGAGATCGACGCGGCGAGCCACAACGGCGTCGACGACGCGCGCGACATCCGCGAGCGGGCGGTGTTCGCCCCCGCGCGCGACCGCTACAAGATCTTCATCCTCGACGAGGCGCACATGGTGACCTCGGCGGGGTTCAACGCGCTGCTCAAGATCGTCGAAGAGCCGCCCGAGCACGTGAAGTTCATCTTCGCTACGACCGAGCCCGAGAAGGTCATCGGCACGATCCGCTCGCGCACGCACCACTACCCCTTCCGGCTGGTGCCCCCGGCGATGATGCTCGACTACGTCCAGAAGCTCACCGACGAAGAGGGCATGAAGGTCGCGCCCGGCGTGCTGCCGCTCGTCGTGCGCGCGGGCGGCGGCTCGCCGCGTGACACGCTCTCGCTGCTCGACCAGCTCATCGCGGGCTCAGAGGGCGACGAGATCGGCTACGAGCGCGCCGTCGCGCTGCTCGGCTACACGCACTCCGCGCTGCTCGACGAGGTCGTCGAGGCCATGGCCGCGAGGGATTCCTCGACCGCATTCTCTGCCGTCGACCGGGTCATTCAGACGGGTCAGGACCCGCGCCGCTTCGTGGAAGACCTGCTCGAGCGCCTGCGCGATCTCATCATCATCGCCGCGGCCGGCCCCGACCGGGCGGCGGCGGTGCTGCGTGGCACCCCCGCCGATGAGCTCGAGCGCATGGGCGCCGAGGCGCGCACCTTCGGCGCGGCCGAGCTGTCGCGCATCGCCGACATCGTGAATGCCGCCCTGACCGAGATGTCGGGCGCCACCTCGCCTCGCCTGCACCTCGAACTGATGATCGCTCGTGCCCTCGTGCCCTCCGCCGACGAGGCCGGCTCGCTGGCGCGCGTCGAGCGCCTCGAGCGTCGCGTCGGCGTGACGGATGCCGCACCGGCACCCGCTTCCGATGGTCAATCAGTGCGGCCTGCCGCCTCCTCCGATGGTCGAGTAGCGCGGCCTGCCGCGCGTATCGAGACCCCTTCCTCGCAAGAGACTCCGGCCTCGCCCGCGCCCACGCCCGCTCCGCCCGCGCCCGCCGCCCCCGCCGCCGCAGGGGGCTGGGCGACGCCCGGGGTCACGGGGGTCGACGAAGAACCTGCCGCTGTCAGTGCCGCGCCGGAAAAAGGGCCCGATACGGCCGCAGAGCGGCCTACTCGGCCGACGGGGCAGCCGGCGCCGCAGCCTGGGGCATCCCCGGTGCCTGCTGCGCCCGCTCAGCCGGGCGCGCCCATCGGCCCGGTCACCCTGCAGCTCGTGAAAGACGCCTGGCCGCAGATCCTCGACGCGGTTAAGGCCGTGAAGATGAACGCGTGGCTCGTCGTCGTGACGGCCACGGTGCGCAAGTACGAGAACGACGTGCTCACGCTGACGTTCCCGAGCGAGAACGACATCGCGAGCTTCCGCCCGCAGCCGGGCGCCACACAGAACGTGAGCGATGTGCTGCGCGAGGCGATCCAGAAGGTGCTCGGCGTGCGCGTCAAGTTCGTCGCGAAGACCGCCACCGACTTCGCGCAGAGCCTCAAGGCCGAGGGATTCGGGGTGACGGCGCCGGCCGCGCCGCCGACCCCCGCAGCATCGCAGCCCGCAGCCCCCGAGGCGGCGGTCGGCTCCGCCCCCGGGGCGCGCGTCGAGGCGCCGTCGGCGAGCACCGCGGCGCCCGCTTCGCGCTCGGCGCAGTCGCCTGCTCCATCCCCGGCGCCCGCACAGCCGCAGGCGTCTGCTCAGGAACGTCCGCACGCCGAGTCGCAGGCGCCGCGGCTCACGGTCGTGTCCAACCCGCCGCAAGACAGCGGCCCGGTCACGACGTGGGCCACCGTGGCGATCCCCGGCGGCGGAGGGGCGGCGACCGCTCCGCAGACGGCCGAGGCGCCCGCCGTGCACGAGCGCCCGAAGCTGCAGGCGGTGCCGCCGCTTCCGAAGGAAGAGGTGCGGGCCGAGGCATCCGCCGTCTCGGCGAGCGTCGACGACGGCTGGTCGCCTGTCGCGCCGGCCGTCGACGACGAGGGGTGGTCGACGGTCGCGCCGTCCGACGACGACGCCCCGAGCTTCGAGGAAGACCCCGATGCGGGGCCCGTCGTGAGCGGCACGACCGCGCCGTCGGCGCCCACGCCGCCCCGTGCGGAAAACGGGCTCGACACGGTCGCAGAGCGAGCTACTCCACCGACGGAGCGCGCCGCGCCGCGCAAGGGCCCGAGCTTCGCCGCGGCGCCCAGTTCGCAGCGCTACGGCGAGGCCGTCGTGCGCGAGATCCTCAACGCGCGGTTCATCGAAGAGCAGCAGCTGCCTGAGAACGGCGGCCGCTGATGTACGAGGGCATCGTCCAAGACCTGATCGACGAGCTCGGCCGCCTGCCCGGCATCGGCCCGAAGTCGGCGCAGCGCATCGCGTTCCACATCCTGCAGACCGAGTCGTTCGACGTGACCAAGCTCGCCGAGACGCTGCTCGCGGTGCGCGACAAGGTGCGCTTCTGCGAGCAGTGCGGCAACGTCTCCGAGCAGGAGCTGTGCTCGATCTGCCGCGACCCGCGCCGCAACCAGTCGCTGATCTGCGTCGTCGAAGAGGCGAAAGACGTCGTCGCGATCGAGCGCACCCGCGAGTTCCGCGGTCTCTACCACGTGCTCGGCGGGGCGATCAGCCCGATCGACGGCGTCGGGCCCGACGACCTACGCATCCGGCAGCTCATGCAGCGCCTCGCCGACGGCACCGTCGAAGAGGTCATCATCGCCACCGACCCCAACCTCGAGGGCGAGGCGACCGCGACCTACCTGAGCCGGCTGCTGAAGACCCTCGAGATCCGGGTGAGCCGCCTCGCCTCCGGCCTTCCGGTCGGCGGCGACCTCGAGTACGCCGACGAGGTCACCCTCGGCCGCGCCTTCGAGGGCCGCCGCGTCGTCGTGGGGTGACCCGGCGCCGTTCCTCAGCCCACGACGGTGAACCGCACCTGATGCGCGGCACAGTACACCCGCCACCACCCGTGATCGACTGCATCACGAGGACCGCGATGAAGATCACCGCGGCGGCGATGACGGGAATCCCGAACCGTACAAAACGCGGCAACTTGGGCGAGTTGGAATCGGGGTGATGTGCCCACCTCATGCGGTGAGCATTGCGCGCGGGCGACCGCGGCGCCAGGAATCCGGCGTCACAGTCGGGTCTCCATTCGGCTTCGCCGAGTCGACCAGCGTGGCGGGCTTCGCCGAGTCGACCAGCGTGGCGGCTAGAGGGCGCTGACGATCTCGGCCGCGAGCCGGTCGCCGACCAGCGGGCCCATCGTGAGGCCCGCGGCGCCGAAGCCGGCGTTGACCCACAGCGGCACAGAGCCGCCGACGTCGAGCCGGCGCACCACGGGCTCCTGCGAGTTCGAGAGCGGAAGGGGGCGCAGCCCGACGCGGGTCTCGATGATCTCGGCATCCGACAGTCCGGGGGCCGCGACCAGTGCGTTGCGCAGCAGTTCCTGCACGCCGAAGGCGGTGACGCGCGTGTCGAACCCGCTGCCGAACTCGCGCGTGGCGCCGGCGACGATGCGGCCGCCGTCGAAGGCGAGCAGGTAGTGCGACGAGCTGACCCGGTGCACGACGGGCCAGCTCGAGGTATCCGCGTCGACCCTGAGGTGCAGGATCTGGCCCTTCTGCGGCTCGACCGGCACCGAGACGCCGAGAGGCGCGAGCACGGAGGACGACCAGGCGCCGCATGCCACGACGACGGCGTCGGCCACGAGGGCCTCGCCGACGCCGACGACCACGCGGAATCCGTCGTCGGTGGGCTCGAGCGTCGCGGCATCCGTCACGACCATGCCGTCCAGCTTGCGCACTGCCGCGAGCAGGCCCGCGCGCAGCAGGCGGCCGTCGACGCGGCCGCCGCCCTCGATCCACACGGCGGAGTGCGTCGGATCGAGCAGCGGGAAGCGGGCGAGGGCCTCGCCCTGGCGGAGCCGCTGCACCGCCCCCATCGCCGGGGCATCCGCGGCGCGGGCCGCAAGACGCTCCTCGACGGCGTCGAGCTCGGCCTCGTCCGCGGAAAGGATCAGGGAGCCGACGCGGCGGTACCCGATGTCGGGCGCACCGTGACCCGTCAGCGCCGAGACGAACGACGGGTAGAACGCCGCACCGTCTGCGTAGAGCTGATAGAAGGCGCCCCCGCGGGACACCGACCAGGGCTGGATGATTCCGGCGCCGGCATCCGTCGCCCGCCCCTCGAGACCCGCATCGACGACCACGACCGACACGCCGCGTCGGGCGAGCCCGAACGCAGTCGCCGCGCCCGCGATACCGGCACCCAGAACCACCACACGCGATGTGCTCATGGCGCCACGCTAACCCCGATGTCACGCGGCGAAACGAGGCTCACCGACCCGGCGAAACACGCCGGAAACCCACCGTAGAATGGGCGGAATCCCTGGAATCACCCAGAGCCCCGAGACACGCAGTAGGAGAGCCCGTGGCGCTGATCGTGCAGAAGTACGGCGGCAGCTCTGTCGCCGACGCCGAGAGCATCAAGCGCGTCGCCAAGCGCATCGTCGAGACGCGCAAGGCCGGCAACGAGGTGGTCGTCGCCGTCAGCGCGATGGGCGACACGACCGACGAGTTGCTCGATCTGGCGCACGAGGTCACGCCCCTGCCCGAGCCGCGCGAGCTCGACATCCTGCTCACGAGCGGCGAACGCATCTCGATGGCCCTGCTCGCCATGGCGATCGGAACGATGGGCTACGACGCCCGCAGCTTCACCGGCTACCAGGCCGGCATGATCACCGACAACCGGTTCGGCGCGGCGCGCATCGTCGACGTCACCCCGAGCCGCATCCGCGAGGCGCTCGACGAGGGCGCGATCGCGATCGTCGCCGGTTTCCAGGGCTTCAACACCGAGACGGGCGACACCACGACGCTCGGCCGCGGCGGCAGCGACACCACGGCCGTCGCGCTCGCGGCAGCGCTCGGCGCGACCGTCTGCGAGATCTACACCGACGTCGACGGCATCTTCACCTCGGACCCCCGCATCGTGCCGCTGGCGAAGAAGATCGACACGATCTCGAGCGAAGAGATGCTCGAGCTCGCGGCAGCCGGTGCGAAGGTGCTGCACATCCGCGCCGTCGAGTACGCGCGGCGTCATGGCGTGACGCTGCACGTGCGCTCCTCGTTCAACAACAGCGAGGGCACCCTGGTCGTCAACGAGACGGCCGCCGAGACCGCCGAGCGCATCCAGCGCGAAATGCAGGAGAACGGAACTGTGGAAGAGCCCATCATCTCCGGTGTCGCCACCGACCTGACCGAGGCCAAGATCACCGTCGTCGGCGTGCCCGACGTGCTCGGCAAGGCCGCGGCCATCTTCGACACCGTCGCGAAGGCCAGCGCCAACGTCGACATGATCGTGCAGAACGTGTCGGCCGCCGCGACCGGCCTCACCGACATCTCGTTCACGCTGCCCAAGGCCGACGGCCAGAAGGTGCTGCAGGCGCTGCGCGCCGAGCAGGGCGTGATCGGATTCCAGTCGCTGCAGTACGACGACCAGATCGGCAAGCTCGCGCTGGTCGGCGCGGGAATGCGCACCAACACCGGCGTCTCCGCCCGGCTGTTCCGCTGCCTCGCCGAGGCCGGAATCAACATCGGCATGATCTCGACCTCCGAGATCCGCATCTCGGTCGTCACCCGCGCCGACGTGCTGGCCGAGGCCGCCCGCGTGGTGCACACCGCTTTCGGCCTCGACGGCTCCGACACCGCCGTCGTCTACGCCGGCACCGGCCGCTGACCGGACTTTTGCGCCCCCGCCCGACGTTCGCACCTACAACGCGGGGCGCAAACGTCGGCCCGGGGCACTGAAACCCGCACGAACCGAATCGAGAAGCACATGAGCACCAACGGATTCCACGTCGCCGTCGTCGGCGCCACCGGCCAGGTCGGCGCGGTGATGCGCCGCCTGCTCGCCGAGCGCGAGTTCCCGATCGCGAGCATTCGCTTCTTCGCTACCGCGCGCTCGGCCGGCACGACCCTCGAGTTCAAGGGCGAGCAGATCGTCGTCGAGGACGTCGAGACGGCCGACCCGTCGGGCATCGACATCGCGCTGTTCTCGGCGGGCGCCACGGGCAGCCGTGCCGCGGCCCCGCGCTTCGCCGCAGCGGGAGCGCTCGTCATCGACAACTCGAGCGCGTGGCGCATGGACCCCGAGGTGCCTCTCGTCGTCTCCGAGGTGAACCCGCATGCGATCGACGAGGCGGTCAAGGGCATCATCGCCAACCCGAACTGCACGACCATGGCGATCATGCCCGTGCTGAAGGTGCTCGACCGCGAGGCCGGGCTCAGCCGCCTCATCGTCTCGACGTACCAGGCGGTGTCCGGGTCGGGGCTGAAGGGCGCCGAGGAGCTCGCCGACCAGGCGCGTGCAGCGCTGGCATCCGATCACCTGCTCGACCTCGTGCATGACGGGGCAGCGGTGACCCTGCCCGAGCCGCAGGTCTACAAGCGGCCGATCGCGTTCGACGTGATCCCGTTCGCGGGCAATCTCGTCGACGACGGGCTGAACGAGACCGACGAAGAGAAGAAGCTGCGCAACGAGAGCCGCAAGATCCTCGAGCTGCCCGAGCTGCTCGTGTCCGGCACCTGCGTGCGCGTTCCGGTGTTCACGGGGCACTCGCTGTCGGTGAACGCCGAGTTCGAGCGGCCGCTCACGCCCGAGCGTGCCACCGAATTGCTGGCGGATGCCCCGGGGGTCGTGCTCGCCGACATCCCGACGCCGCTGCAGGCCGCCGGTCAGGACCCGTCGTTCGTCGGCCGCATCCGCGCCGACGAGGGCGCTCCCGCCGGGCGCGGCCTCGCGTTCTTCGTCTCGAACGACAACCTGCGCAAGGGCGCGGCGCTCAACGCCGTGCAGATCGCCGAGCTCGTCGCGGCCAGGCGCACGGTCGCGGCGTAGGGTCGCGGGTCACGCGGCGCCCTGAAAGTGTCTCGATCTCGAGACAGATAGGATGGGCGGGTGAGCGATAGAGCCCCCGTTGACGTGGTCTTGATCGGTGGCGGCATCATGTCCGCCACGCTCGGAACCTTCCTGAAGCGGGTGAGGCCCGACTGGTCGATCGTGATCGTCGAGCGCCTCGGCGCCGTCGCGGAAGAGAGCTCGAACCCGTGGAACAACGCGGGCACCGGTCACAGCGCGCTGTGCGAGCTCAACTACATGCCGAACCCGGCAGACCCGGCGAAGGCGATCCAGATCAACGAGCAGTTCCAGCAGAGCCGCCAGTTCTGGGCGAAGCTCGTGGAAGAGGGCGTGCTGGGTCAGCCATCCGACTTCATCAATCCCGCGCCCCACATGACGTTCGTGCGCAAGCCGGGGGACATCGACTACCTGCGCCAGCGCCATGAGACGCTGACCAAGCACGTGCTCTTCGAGGAGCTCGAGTACAGCGAGGACCGCGCCGAGGTCATGAAGTGGGCTCCGCTGCTCATGCGCGGGCGCGACAAGAGCGAGAAGTTCGCGGCGACGCGCTCCATCGCGGGCACCGACGTCAACTTCGGCGCGCTGACCAAGAAGCTGATCGACAACCTCGTGGCCGACGGCGCCGAGCTGCGGCTGAACTCCGAGGTGCGGGGCATCAAGAAGCGCTCCGACGGGCTGTGGCGGCTCAAGGTGCGCGAGCTCGTGCGCCAGACCACGGTGCAGCTCGACGCGCGCTTCGTGTTCGTCGGCGCCGGCGGCTGGGCGCTCAAGGTGCTGCAGAGCGCCGGGATCCCCGAGGCCAAGGGCTACGGCACCTTCCCGATCTCCGGCCAGTTCTACAAGACGACGAACCCCGACGTCGTGGCCAAGCACGACGCCAAGGTGTACTCGCAGGCCGAGGCCGGTGCGCCGCCCATGAGCGTGCCGCACCTCGACAAGCGCGTCGTCGACGGCGAGGCGTCGCTGCTGTTCGGCCCCTACGCAGGCGCCGACCCCAAGTTCCTGAAGTACGGCAGCGTGCTCGACCTGCCCGCGGGCCTGCGCGCGTCGAACATCGGGCCGTACCTGCGCGTCGCGCTCGACAACCTCGTGCTGCTCAAGTACCTGATCGGCCAGCTGCTGCTCACCAAGAAGGGCAAGTTCGCCGAACTGAAGAAGTTCATGCCCACGGCCAAGCCCGCCGACTGGGAGCTGATCACCGCGGGCCAGCGCGCCCAGGTGATCAAGAAGGATGCCAAGAAGGGCGGCGTCCTGCAGTTCGGCACCGAGGTGATCGCCCACAAGGACGGCACCATCGTCGGCCTGCTCGGCGCCTCGCCGGGCGCCTCGACCGCGGTGTCGATCATGCTCGATGTGCTCAAGACCTGCTTCCCGACCGAGTACTCGGGGGCGTGGCAGGCGCAGCTGAAGGACCTCATCCCGACGCTCGGCGAGTCCCTCGACAACGACCCCGAGCTCGCGCGCGCGACCATGGAGCGCACGGCCCGGGTGCTCGGCCTGCCCCGCTAGCACTCCCGCTCGCCCAGGAGCGCCGCGTCTCAAAACGCTCGCGATCGCTACGGTGACCTCATGAGGTTCACCGACAAGATCGTCGTCGTGACCGGCGGCTCGCAGGGCATCGGGCGGGCAACGGCCGAGCGGATGCTTGACGAAGGCGGCTCGGTCGCCGTGCTCGACGCGGACCCTGCGCGCGCGCAGTCGTGGGTTTCGGGGCGATCGGATGCTTCGCGCTGCGCCGTCTTCCCCTGCGATCTGCTCGATGCGGCATCCGTCGATGCCGCGGTCGCCGGCGTGCTCGAGCGCTTCGGGCGCATCGACGCGCTCGCGCAGGTCGCGGGCGGCGACACGGCGTCTGCCGATGGACTTGCTGAGGAGCACTGGCTCTCGACCGTCGACCTCAATCTGCACGGGCCGATGCGCGTGATCCGTGCGTGCCGCGCTGCCCTGGTGCAGAGCCGGGGCGCGATCGTGCTCGTCGGCTCGGTGAACGGCGTCGCGGCCTACGGCGAGCCGGCCTACGCCGCGGCCAAGGCGGGGCTGTCGCTGCTCGCTCGGAATCTCGCGGTCGAGCTGGGGCCGCGCGGAGTGCGCATCAACGTGGTCGCGCCGGGCACAGTGCTCACGCGGGTGTGGACCGAGCGTCCGGGCGGCGCCGACCCCGTGGTGAAGATGTATCCGCTCGGGCGGGTCGGGCTGCCCTCCGACATCGCGGCGGCGATCGCGTTCCTGGCCTCGGACGACGCCGCATGGATCACCGGCGTCACGCTGCCGGTCGACGGCGGCTCGCTCGCGGGGCCCCTGCAGCTGCTCGGCGGCCCGATCTGGGGCGAGGACGGGTAGTAGGCGAGTTCTCCACCGGTTATACACATGTTCGAAAATTGCCAACACTCAAATCGAATCTGTGTTCTAATGGATGAATGCGGTGGGAGAACCAAGAGCTCGGGGTCGAGTCCGACGACGCGCTGCCGGGCCTCGCGAAGCTGAACAATCTGGTGCGCACGGTGCGCACGCCGGAGTTCGACGGAATCGTGTTCCACGAGATCCTGGCGAAATCGGCGCTGAACCAGGTGCCAGGCGGCTCGAAGGTAATGCCCTACGCCTGGACGATCAACCCCTACAGGGGCTGTTCCCATGCGTGCAGCTATTGCCTGAGCCCCGAGACGTCGATTCTGATGGCTGACGGCCGGCAGGTGCCGTTGTGGATGGTCAAGGTCGGCGACGAGGTGATCGGAACCCGCACGGTGGGCTCGTACCGGCGCTACGCACGGTCGCGCGTTAGTGCCAAGTGGGACACGCGGAAACGCGCGTACCGCATCACCCTGGCGGACGGCACCGAACTGGTGGCGAGCGGGGACCATCGCTTTCTTACCGAGCGCGGCTGGAAGTACGTGGCCGACGCGCCGGGCAACGGGCAGCGACCGTACCTCACTCGGAGCAACAAGCTGATGGGCTTCGGCGCCGGCATCCGCGAGGCTCCGCGACCGAACGGCGTCTCTCAACTTCGGCTTCTCGGCGGGCTGGCGGCTCGAGACCGCTTCTTCCGCATGACCGAGCCGGCGATCACACGCAAGCTCGCGCTCGAGGGCGCCGCAGTGAAATCTGACGCCGACTTGCGCATCGTGTCGATCGAGGACCTGGGTGAGGTTCAGGACATGATCGACATCACGACCGAGACCGGTGATTTCATCGCCAACGGCGTCGTGAGTCACAACTGCTTTGCCAGGCCGACGCACAAGTACCTCGAGCTCAATGTGGGGCGCGACTTCGACTCGCAGATCATCGTCAAGGTGAACGTCGCCGAAGTGCTGCGGCGGGAACTTGCGCGGCCGAAGTGGCAGCAGAACAGGCATCCGGTCGCGCTCGGAACGAATACCGACCCGTACCAGCGCGCGGAAGGGCGCTACAAGCTGATGCCCGAGATCATTCGGGCGCTGACCGAGGCGCGCACGCCGTTCTCGATCCTGACCAAGGGCACGCTGCTGCGCCGCGATCTGCCGCTGCTGAAGGAAGCGGCTGAGCACGTGCCCGTCGATGTCGCGATGTCGATCGCGATCTACGATGACGAGCTGCAGCAGTCGGTCGAGCCTGGGACCCCACGCGCGAAAGAGCGACTCGCCACGGTCACCGCGGTGCGCAATGCGGGGCTCGACTGCAGCGTCTTCATGATGCCGATCCTGCCGTTCCTGACGGACACAACCGAGCACCTCGACTACGCGCTCGAGCAGGTCAAGGCCTCGGGGGCGACGAGCGTGCTGTACACCGCGCTGCACCTGAAGCCCGGCGTCAAGGAGTGGTTCAACTTCTGGCTCGAGCGCGAGCACCCCGAGCTGCTGGCGAAGTATGCCGAGCTGTACCCAGAAGGGCGCACTTACGCCCCGAAGGAGTACCGGCAGTGGCTCGCCCGCCGCATCAAGCCGCTCATCGCGAAGCACGGCATGGTCCGTGGTCGCGAAGACCTCGTCACCGGTGGTGTCGACTCGTCGGCGCTGGCAAAGAGCGACGCGATCGGCGGCGCAGCGCGGGCGACTCCGCGAGCGGGACGGCCGGGGCGCGGCCGCGCAAGCCGCATCGACGCCGACGGCGAACGCCGCACGCCGCTCGTCTTCTTCGAAGAGACGGATGCCGCGAGCGTCGCCCCCGAGCCGACGCTGTTCTGACGGAGCGCTACACCGCCTCGTAGATGCCGTCGAGCCGAGCGCGGGCGATGACGTGCCCCGCCATGGCCCGCAGGGCATCCTCGAGCGAGAACCCTTCGGTGAGCGACAGCTTCCGGTCGAGCGCGAACAGCTGGAAGACGTAGGCGTGCGGGCCGTGCGAGCGCGGCGGCATCGGGCCGACCCAGCCGAGCTTGCCGAAGGCACCCTTGCCGTAGACGACGTCGGCGACGGGGCTCGGGTTGGCGAGGCCGCCCTCCGCGATCCCTCCGAGTGCCGGGTCGATACCGGCGGCCAGCGCGTGAGTCGCGGGCTTGCCCATCGGAACGTCGGGGTCCTGCACGATCAGCACGAGCTCGGCCGCCTCGGCCGGCGGCTCGGTCCAGGCGATCGCGGGCGACGGAGTCGCGCCGAACATCTTGCCCTTGAACCGCTCGGGGATCGCTTCATTGTGCTCGAAGGCGGGGCTTGTGAGCGCGAATCCCTCAGGAGCGCTGAGCTCTGGGCGCGCCCAGACGAGGGTGTGGTGACCGGCACGGCGGCCGCGCAGAGCGCGGCCGAGGGGATTAGCGGGCATGAGCCAAGTCTGCCCGGTCCCTTACGGGCACACCTCAGACGCCGCGCCCATACGATGAAGGGATGGCGAAGCTTTACTTCCGCTATGGGGCGATGAACAGCGGCAAGAGCACCGCGCTGCTTCAGGCGGCGTTCAACTACGAGGAACGCGGCCACAACGTCCTGATCGCGAAGCCGGCGCTCGACACCAAGGGCGACGACCAGATCGTCAGCAGGCTCGGTCTCACGCGCGAGGTCGACTTCACCGTCGATGCGACCGACGACATCTACCTGCGCTTCCAGCAGCACCGCAGTCGCACCCTGGGCGGCAGCGGGCGGGACGTGAGCGCGCTCCTCATCGACGAGGCGCAGTTCTTCACCGAGGCGCAGGTCGACGATCTGCTGCGCATCGCGCTGCTCGAAGACGTCCCGGTGCTCGCCTACGGCATCCGCACCGACTTCCAGACGGTGGCCTTCCCGGGTAGCCGCCGCCTGCTCGAGATCGCGCACTCGGTCGAAGAGCTCAAGACCATCTGCCGCTGCGGCCGGAAGGCGATCTTCAACGCGCGCGTCGTGGGCGGCGAGTACGTCTTCGACGGGGCGCAGGTCGCGATCGATGAGGGCGCGGGGGAGGGCGCGCCGCAGGCATCCGTCACCTACGAATCGCTGTGCGGGCTCTGCTACCTGCAGGAATCGCACGGCACCCTCAACAACGGCCGCCGCCATTGGCCGGGCGGCGCGGCGCCGGCATACGCCGACGCGCCCGACGCCGACTTCATGTGAGCGCATCGGGCGGGGTGCAGGGGCAGGGGCGAGGGATGCCCGTTCGGACTGCCCCGTTGTGGGGGCACTACTGAGCGCAAAACCCCTGAACTGGGCGCATTTTCAGTATTGACCCGTTCGCACGGCTTTGACTGAATAGACCGAGCGGTACACCTGCTGCCTTCCCCGCTCGTCAGCCCGAGGAGTCCCATGCCGTTCAAGCCCCATGTCGAGGTCTATCTCGGCCGCGACGGCCAGCGCATCGAAGTCTCGTGCACGTGCCCCATCGGCCGTGACCACGACTACTCGCGCTGGGTCGAGCTCGTCGGCGGCGAGCGCTACAAGGGCATCGAAGAGGCCGCGGGCTGAACGCCGCGGTGAGTCGGCTGACGGCGGGATGAGGGCGACGTGTCGGAGCGTTCAGAGCCCGCCCGCGTGGCGTCGCTGATCTATCTCGCGCTCGCCGAGCAGCGCCATGACGATGCGATCGAGCTGGCCGAGACCAACTGGCCCGTGCTGATCAGCCACGACGTGGCTGCGCTGCGCGCGGTGGCCGACCGGCTGTCGCCCGCCGAGCTCGCCGAGCGGCCGGCGTGGGACCGCATCCGCCGCTATCTCGGCTTCCTCATGATCGAGTCCCCGCTGCGGCCCACCGCCTACGTCGAGCCGGTGCTGCCGCACCCGCCGCGCTCGCTCGCCGACACCCTGCTCACGCTCACCACCCGCGGCATCGCGGCGCGCACGGCCGGGCGCTTCTGCGAGGCGGTGCGCCTGGCGCGCAGCGCGCTCGAGCGGCTCGACGAGGCGTGCGACGCCGAGCGCGACGCGGTGCAGCACCGGCTCGCCGACGGCTACCTGCAGTGGGGGCTCTCGTTCGAGTTCGCCGCGCTCGAGACCGAGGCGATCGGTGCGTTCGAGCGCGCCTACGAGCTCGGCATCGCATTCGAGAACCTGAGGGCCGCGACGGATGCCGCGGGCGAGCTCTCCTGGGCGCACGCCGTCGCCGGCCGAGGCGGCGATGCCGATGCGTGGGGCGAGCGGGCACGCCGGCTCGCGGAGTCCGCCCGCTCGTCGGCGACGTGGCGCCGCACCGACATCCTCGCCGCCGCCGTCCGCCTCGCCGACCGGCTGCGACCCGATGCGGCGCTCGAGCTGCTGGCGACACGGCCGGACGGGGCGGTCGACGAGCACCGCCTGCCGGCCCTCGCGCAGTCGGTGAGCTTCCGGCTCACGGCGGGTCGCGCGAGTCCCACTCTGCTGCTCTCCGAACTGCGCCGTGCTGAGACCGTGGATGCCCCGCTGTTCGCCGAGTCGGGCCAGAACCTCGTCTCGTTCCGCTACATCGCCGCGCTCGTGCACCTGGCGGCGCACCGACCTGACCGCGCCGTCGAGCTGCTCGCCGCGCTCGACCAGGAGCGGGGCGGCGCCTGGGCGCTCGGTGTGCGGGCGGCGGCGCAGCTCGCCGTCGGCGCCGATCCTGAGGCGCGGCGCGACGCGGAGCTCGTCGTCGCCCGCTCCGAGCACCGGCCTCGTCAGCTGGTTCCGGCCCTCCTGGTGAAAGCGGTGCTCGCGCGGCAAGCAGGCGCGTCGGGCGCCGCGCTCGATGCGTTCGCGGATGCCTGCGCGCTCGCCGTCGAGCACGGGCTGCTGTCGTCGCTCGTCGTCATCCCGCACGCAGAGTTCCTCGACCTCTTCCGCCTCGCCGGCGACCGGCTCGACGACCCGCAGCTCGCCGATCTCGCCCGCATGCCGCTCGTGTTCGCGCCGCCGCGGCGCACCGCCGTGAAGCTCTCACCGCGCGAGCTCGAGGTGCTGCGCGAGCTGGCCGGCGGTGGCGCGCTGAGCAGTGTCGCAGCCCGGCTGCACCTGTCGGTCAACACGCTCAAGGTGCACAACCACGCGATCTACAAGAAGCTCGGCGTGGACGGCCGCGACCCCGCCGTCGCCGTCGCGCTCGAGCGCGGTCTCATCTGAGGCCCGCACGCCGACGGCCACTCAGGCGCGGGCGGTGGCGGCTGCCATGCACAGGGCTGCGTGGCGCGCGCGGGTTCGACGCGCGCGCCGGCTGCCCTGCCCGCCATCGTGCTGCCTGAGTGGCCGTGGGGGGACGGTGGGTGCCAGGGGGGAGTTCAAGGGGCCGGCACCCGTGGGGGCTGTTCGCCTCATCGGCGCAACCGACGAGGTTTTCGTTCGTGTTGGGGTTGGAGCTCGCCCCGCGTGCACGCGGGTCATCGGGTGGCCCACGTGCTGCACCTGTGCCTTCGGGTGACTCAGGTGATGCGCTCCGGCCGTTCGGGCGGCTCGAGCGCTGCGTGACTACTGAAAGTCTCTCAGCAGTAGAACGATCGGTCTGCCGCGTGGCGGTGAAATAGTCCCGGGGCTAATACTCGCCGGGCCGGAGTGTGCCCCGCTTGCGTGGCCGCGAAGCCGGGCGGATGCCCGAACCCGGCCATTCGGACGTAGAGTCGAATCGATATGACTCTGAAGCTCGGGTACAAGGCATCCGCAGAGCAGTTCGGCGCGCGCGAACTGGTCGAACTCACCGTCGCGGCCGAAGCGCACGGCATGGAGAGCGCGTTCATCTCCGACCACTTCCAGCCCTGGCGGCACGAGGGCGGCCACGCGCCGTTCGCGCTCACGTGGCTCGCCGCCGCGGGGGAGCGCACGCACGACATCGTGCTCGGCACGAGCGTCATGACGCCGCACTACCGCTACAACCCGGCCGTCATTGCGCAGGCGTTCGGCTCGCTCGGCGTGCTGTACCCCGGGCGCATCGTGCTCGGCGTCGGCACGGGCGAGGCGCTCAACGAGGTCGCCACCGGCTGGCAGGGCGCGGGCAACCAGGGCTGGCCCGATTTCAAGGAGCGGTTCGCGCGGCTGCGCGAGTCGGTGCGCCTGATCCGCGCGCTCTGGAAGGACGAGCGCGTCACGTTCGAGGGCGACTACTACTCGACGCATGACGCGTCGATCTACGACAAGCCCGAGACGCCGATCCCGGTGTACATCGCGGCGGGCGGCCCGACGGTGGCGAAGTACGCGGGACGCGCGGGCGACGGCTTCATCTGCACGTCCGGCAAGGGCATGGGGCTGTATGTCGACGAGCTGATCCCCGCCGTCGAAGAGGGCGCCGCGGCGGGCGGCCGCCAGGCATCCGACATCGATCACATGATCGAGATCAAGCTGAGCTACGACCGCGACCCCGAGCAGGCGCTCGAGAACACGCGGTTCTGGTCGCCGCTGTCGCTCAGCAAGGAGCAGAAGCACGACATCACCGACCCGCTCGAGATGGAGAAGGCGGCCGACGCGCTGCCCATCGAGCAGATCGCGAAGCGCTGGATCGTCGGCAGCGACCCCGAGCAGACCGTGGCCGAGATCAAGCAGTACGTCGACGCGGGCTTCACACACCTCGTCTTCCACGCCCCCGGTCAGGACCAGCGGCGCTTCCTCAGCCAGTTCGAAGAGGACCTGGCGCCGCTGCTGCGCGCGCTGTAGGGGTGCGGCGGCGCCGCGCCGCACCCGCGATCACCAGGGCCAGGTGATGAGGGCTGCGAGGCCGTTGAACACCGCGTGGCCGATGATCGCGGGGCCGAGACGCCTCGTGCGCTGCACCGCGTATCCCGCGATGAGCCCGTAGACGAGCATCGTCGCGATCAGGGCGACCGACCAGCCGTCGGCGATCGTGTGCACCAGCGCGAACGCGACGGATGTGACGATGAGCGCGGGCCACGGGCGGATGCCGCGCTCGAGCGAGCCCTGCAGCAGCCCGCGGAAGAACGGCTCCTCGATGAGCGGCGCGATGACGACGGGCGCGACCACGGTCGTGAAGACGTAGATGCCGGTGACATCGCCGACCATGAGGCCCGGCCCGGGCATCCGCCCCGTCATCGCGTACTGCACGAGGATGCCGGCGGCGCGCGCGAGGACGCCCACGATGACACCGAGGTAGACGTCGGCAGTGCGGAAGCGCAGCGACGGCCGCCAGAAGCGGAAGGTCGCAGCGAGCGCGATCACGAGCGGGCCCCACGTGACGAGGTAGCTCGCGGCGACTGCTGCGGGGTAGGTCAGGTGCCCCCGCCAGGACGGGAACGACAGGGCGAGTGCGACCGCCACGGCGAGCGCGCCGACGGCGACGAGCAGCGCGCGAAGCGACCGGTCGGGGGCCTTCGTCATGGCGACCACGCTAGGGCAACCCCTTGTCAGCATGCGACAGAACTGTGCACCATGGTCTGCACGGCCCCTGTTCGGGGTACGACAACTGCTCTTCCGACCAAAGGCAGGTTCGTGGAACTACACGACTACATCCGAGTGCTCCGCAAAGGCTGGCTCATCATCGCCGTCTTCGTCGTCGTGGGGGTGGGCGTCGCGGCGCTCTTCTCCACACTGAAGGCGCCGAGCTACACCGCTGATTCGAAGGTCTTCGTGAACACGCAAGTGGGCGGGAACGCGTCAGACCTCGTGCAGGGGCAGGCGTACTCGCAGGATCGGATCACGTCGTATGCCGGCCTGGTGAACACCCCCGCCGTGCTGCAGCCCGTCATCGTCGACCTGCACCTGAACGCCACCCCCGCCTCGCTGGCGCGCCAGATCTCGGCCTCGGCGCCGGCGAACACGACGCTGCTGCAGATCGAGGCGACCGATCAGGACCCGAAGATGGCGGCGAACCTCGCCAATGCGACGGCCGAGAGCTTGAGCACCGTCGTGCAGTCGCTCGAGACGACCGACGCCGACAACAACGTGTCGCCCGTGAAGCTCAGCCGTGTGCAGGACGCCGTCGTGCCGCTCAAGCCGAGCAGCCCCAACGTGACGCTCAATGTCCTGCTCGGCCTGCTCATCGGCCTCGCGCTCGGTGTCGCCGTGGCCGTCCTGCGCGAGACCCTCGACACCCGCGTGCGCACCGAGCACGACGTCGAGTCGATCAGCGCCGCGCCGATCGTGGGCGGCATCACCTTCGACCCGAAGGCGGCCGTGCGGCCGCTCATCGTGGCCGAGGACCCCTATTCGAACCGCGCCGAGGCCTTCCGCACCCTGCGCACCAACCTGCAGTTCCTCAACATCGGCGACGATGTCGAGCGCGTCGTCGACGAGGGCGACGGGTCGACGCGCCCCGGCCGCAGCTTCGTCGTGACGAGCTCTCTCGCCCAGGAGGGCAAGAGCACCACGACGGCGAACCTCGGCCTCGCGCTCGCGAGCACCTCGAGCAACATCCTCGTCGTCGACGCCGACCTGCGCCGCCCGAAGCTCGCCGGCTATCTCGGCCTCGAGGGCGCCGTGGGCCTCACCGACGTGCTGCTCGGCCGGGTCGACGTCGGCGACGTCGTGCAGCGCTGGGGGAAGACGAACCTCTACGTGCTGCCCGCCGGCCGCATCCCCCCGAACCCCAGCGAGCTGCTCGGCAGCGCGCGCATGAAGAAGCTCATCTCGGTGCTCGAGGAGCAGTTCGACTACGTCCTCTACGACGCCCCGCCGCTGCTGCCCGTGACCGACGCCGCGGTGCTCAGCAAGAGCACGACCGGCTCCCTCGTGATCGTCGCCTCGGGCCGCACGCACAAGAACCAGCTGAAGTCCGCGGTCGCGGCCATCGAGCAGGTGGGCAGCCGCGTGGGCGGCATCGTCATGACGATGGTTCCGACCAAGGGCCCAGACGCCTACGCCTACGGGCGCTACGGCTACGGCTACTACGGCGAGGAGCAGGGCGACGACCGCAAGAAGAAGCGCTCGCGTTCTCGCGCCAAGAAGGCCGAGGCGGCCGGGCACACCGCGAGCGCATGAGCGACGAGGCGCCCGCGGTCCTGCCGTTCCGCGTGCTCGCCGTGTGCTCGGGGAACGTGTGCCGCTCGCCGCTTCTCGAGCTGCTGCTGCGCCGTGCGCTCGGCGCCCGCGCCGACCTCGAGGTCGGCAGCGCGGGCACCATCGCCCGCCCCGGCATGCGCATGACGCGCGAGATGGTGCGGGTCGCGGCGCGCGCAGGTGTGGCCGAGACGGATGCCCGCGCGCATGCCGCCCGCCGCCTGGACGAGCACACGGTCGCGTCAGCCGGGCTGATTCTCGGCCTGACGCGCGAGCACAGGGCGGCGGCGGTCGAGCTGCACCCTGCGGCTCTGCGACGGGCCTTCACGCTGAGCGAGTTCGCGCGCCTCGCCACAGACGCGGCGGCCGAGACGCCGGCCCCGGGCGGCGCGCCCGACGAGCCGCGGCGCACCGCCGCCGAGCTGGTCGCCGAGCTCGCCGCGCGCCGTGGCGGCGCCCCGCCCGTCGCCCCCGAGCGCGACGACATCCGCGACCCCATCGGGCTGCCGCAGGAGGTCTACGACGAGGTCGGCGCCGAGATCGAGGGCGCCGCGCGAGTGGTGGCCGGGGCGCTGCTCGCGACCCGGGCGGGTGCGCCGCAGGCATCCGTTCTCACCCCGCAGAAGCGGGGACCCGCGCTGTCGTTCACGTTCCCGCGGCTGTGATCGGTGGGTCTCGCAACTTAAACCTGCGCGTAACCCGGCCCCATGGAACTGACTCAGCTTCTGTCATAGGCTTGTGCCCCACAAGGGGGGCGCTTCCGGGCACTCTCCCGACCACTGTGACCGACCACACAGAGGCGGAATATCCATGGCTGACCACGTGCTGGTCGGCGTCGAACCTATGGCGTCGTCCAAACGCATGACCGGGGACTGGCGAAAGGGCTATGCCCGCCGCCTGACGATCACCGACGCGCTCGCGTTGGTCTGGGTCGTCTTCGGCGTCCAGATCCTCTGGCTCGGAATCGACACCCGGGCGCAGACCGACGAGCTGCTCGGCTCGCACGCCGGCATCAGCTATTCGCTGATCTCGCTGCTCATCGTCGTGCTCTGGGTCGCCGCCCTCGGCCTCTACGACACCCGCAGCGCGCGCACGATCGGCACGGGAAGCGCCGAGTACACGCGGGTCGTCAATGCGTCGGTGCGTCTGTTCGGCCTCATCGCGATCGTCGCCTTCGTGCTCAAGATCGACCTGGCACGCGGCTACGTGCTGATCGCGCTGCCGGTCGGGGCGCTCGTGCTGCTCGCCATCCGCTGGATGTGGCGGCAGTGGCTGCACGTCCAGCGCGAGCTCGGCGGCTACTCGTCGCGCGTGCTGCTCGTCGGCTCGGCGGCCTCCGTCGCCCAGACCGCAGCCGAGCTCATCAACCAGCCCGACGCCGGCTATCGCGTCGTCGGCGCGTGCCTCTCGCCCAGCGACCGCGTGGCGCCGCTCGCCGAGCACGCGATCCCCGTGGTCGGAACCCTCGACGACGTTCCCGGCGCGATGGAGCTCAGCGACGCCGACACCGTGATCATCACGAGCAGCGACGAGCTGCCGAACGACCGGGTGCGCCGCATCAGCTGGGGGCTGCAGCCCGGCCGCCAGCACCTCGTCGTGGCGCCCAGCATCATCGACGTCGGCGGCCCGCGCATCCACACGCGCCCGGTGGCGGGGCTGCCGCTGATGCACGTCGAGACGCCCCGCTACGAGGGGGCGAAGCTCGTGGCCAAGCGCGCCTTCGACCTCGTCGTCGCGGGGCTGCTCGTCGTGCTGCTGTCGCCCGCCCTGATCGCGATCGCCCTTGCCGTGCGCGTCGACTCGCAGGGCCCGGTGCTGTTCAAGCAGGAGCGCATCGGCCTGAACGGCCGTCCGTTCCGCATGCTCAAGTTCCGCTCGATGGTGCCCGACGCCGAGGCTCGGCTCGCGGCGCTGCGCGGCGAGTCCGAGGGCAACGGCGTGCTGTTCAAGATGAAGCGCGACCCGCGCATCACCCGCGTCGGCCGCGTCCTTCGCCGCTACAGCCTCGACGAGCTGCCCCAGCTGTTCAACGTGCTGGGCGGCTCGATGTCGCTCATCGGGCCCCGCCCGTCGCTCGAGCGCGAGCTCACCCAGTACGAGGAGCACACCCACCGCCGCTTCCTCGTGAAGCCCGGCATCACCGGGCTGTGGCAGGTCAGCGGCCGCTCGAACCTGACGTGGGAGGAATCCGTGCGCCTCGATCTGTACTACGTCGAGAACTGGTCGATGACCGGCGATCTGACCATTCTGTGGCGCACCGCGAAGGCGGTGATCGCCCGCGACGGCGCCTATTGACGACCGAGCTGCGCGCCCGACCGCGCGCAGTGCAACACGGATGTGAGGGAGACGCATCGTGCCTTCTGTTGCCATCATCGGCTCGCGGGGCTACCCGAGCTATTACGGCGGTTTCGAGACGCTCGTGAGGCGGCTCGCGCCGCACCTCGCCGACGCCGGCTGGGATGTGACCGTCTACGGCCGCCCCGGCCTCAAGACCGACGACCCCGACCTCGACCCGCGGGTGCGCTCGCGCGTCACGGCCGGTATCGAGTCGAAGAAGTTCAGCACCCTGTCGTACGGCCTGACCTCGACGGTCGACGCGTTCGTGCGCAAACCCGACGTCGCGCTCGTGCTCAACTGCGCGGTCGGCTACTGGCTGCCCATCCTGAAGGCACGCGGCATCCCCAGCGTCGTGAACGTCGACGGCATCGAGTGGGAGCGCGGCAAGTGGGGCCGGTCGGCGCGCGCCGTGTTCCGTACGGGCGCCAAGCTCACCGCGCGGTACGCAGACGAGCTCGTCTTCGACGCGCGGGCCATCGGCGCCTACTGGCGCGAGAACTTCGGGCGCGACGGCGTCTTCATTCCCTACGGCGGCGACCCGAGCGGCGAGCTGCCCGTCGAGCCCGGGCTCGAGCATGGCAAATACGTGCTGATCGTGGCGCGCTTCGTCGCCGAGAACACGATCAATGAGTTCGTGGATGCCGCACAGCAGCTGGCCGCCGACCACGACGTGGTCTTCGTCGGGTCGTCGGGCTACGGCGGCGAGATCGAGGAGCGCGTCGGCCGGCTCGCGGCCTCGAACCCGCGGGTGCACTGGTTCGGGCACGTGAAGGACGACCGGCGGCTGCACAGCCTGTGGCAGCACGCGGGCGCGTACTTCCACGGGCACAGCGTCGGCGGGACCAACCCCGCACTCGTGCAGGCGATGGCTCTCGGCGCGCCGATCGTCGCCCGCGACACGGTCTACAACCGCGAGGTGCTCGGCGGGTCCGGGCTGCTGGTGCCGCCCGAGCCCGACCGCATCGCCGAGGCCGCCGACCGGCTCGTGCGCAGCAGCGAGCTGCGCGCGCTGCTCGGCGGCAACGCGCTGGCGCGCGCGGCCGATGCCTACACCTGGCAGGGCGTCTGCGAGCGCTACGAGTCGGCGCTCTGGGCGCTCGCGACCCGCACGGCCGGCAGCTCTGGCCGGCCGGTGCCGCAGGTGCCCGCGTCGGCGGCGGCAGACCCGGTGGCCGCCGAGCCTGTATCCGCCGGGCCGGTGCCCGCCGACGACTCGGTCGAGGTGCGCTGATGGGGCTGCGCGTGCTCTACGACGGGTACTGGCTGCACGACGGCCCGCCCTCGGGGCGGAACGTCGGGGCGTCCGTGCTGCGCGCGTGGGCGCAGGAGTTCCCGGGCGACGAGCTCGAAGTCGCCGTTCCGGTGCCCGACGACGTGCCGGTGCCGCTCGTCGACGCGCTGCCCGTGGCCCGCCGCCACGTGCCGACGCCCGTGTCGAACCACCAGCTCTGGGTGCGCACGCGGCTCGGTGCGGCGGCCGCGGGGGCGGACGCGGTCGTCAGCCAGAACTTCCTGCCGGGGCCGCAGCGGCACGGGGTGCCGAGCGTCGTGCTCGTCTACGACCTCATCTTCCGCGAGCACCCCGAGTGGTTCACCCTCGCCGAGCGTGTCTACCTGCGCGGCGTCGCGAGCGCCATGCGCGGCGCGTCCGCCGTGGTCACGATTTCCGAAACCGAGCGCCGCCGCATCCAGCGGCACTACCCGGCCGCGGCCCGCCGCGTTCGGAGCATCGGGCTCGGCCTGCCCTCCGGGCTGGAACACGCTGTCGCCCGGCCGGTGGAGCGCGGCTCCGACCGGCCCTTCCTCCTCTCGGTCGGGCGACTCAATGTACGCAAGAACCTCGGCAGGCTGATCGAGGCGTACACGTCATCGCCGGCGCTGACCGCGGCGTTCGACCTCGTCATCGTCGGCGAGACGAACGGCCGGGCGGCCGAGCTCGGCGCCGCGGCCGCCGGGCCGGGCCGCGTCGACTTCCTCGGCGGGGTCGACGACGCCCAGCTCAAGTGGCTGTATCGCAACACCGCGCTGTTCGCCTTCCCGTCGCTCGACGAGGGGTTCGGGCTGCCGCTGCTCGAGGCCCGCAGCCTCGGCGCACCGAGCGCCGTGAGCGACATCCCGGTGTTCCACGAGCTCGGCTTCGCCGACGCCTACTTCGACCCGAGCGATGTCGCATCGATCCGCGCGGTGCTCGAGGCGCAGCTCGCAGGCGGGCGCCCCGAGGGTGGAACGAAGGGCGACCCGTCGCGCTACGCGTGGGCCAACGTCGCGCGCGGCATGCGCGAGCAGCTCACCGCGGGCCGCGGCGCGCTGGAGGCCGCGTCGTGACCGCCGGAGCCCCGTCGGCGCGCGCCACCCCCTCCGAGGGCGCCGCGGCCCGCGGCATCCGCGCCCTCGTCGACCGCGCATACGGCAGGGAACGCGGCCTCGACGCGGGAATCGACGCAGACGTTCCCGTCGCCGACCTGGCGGGCTGGGTCGCCGAGAAGGCCGTCGCGCGCCTGCGCGCCGAGAGCCGGGGCGTGCGCGGCGGGTACCTCGGGCCCGGTGTGCGGCTGCGCGGGCGCAGCTCGCTGCGGCTCGGCCGCGCGGTGTCCCTGCAGCGCGGCGTCCTCATCGACGCGCGCTCGCGGCAGGGCGTGCAGCTCGGCGACGCGACGACCGTCGACCAGTACGCGGTGCTGCGCGGCAGCGGCGTCATCCGGAACCTCGGCGAGGGCATCCGCATCGGCGATCGCACCGCGATCGGCCTGCGCAACTTCCTGCACGGCGGCGGCGGCATCGAGATCGGCGACGACTGCCTGCTCGGCCCCGACGTGGCCGTCGTCAGCGAGAACCACATCGCCGACGACCCCGACGTGCCCATCCGCGCGCAGGGCGAGCGGCGCGCGCGCATCGTGATCGGCGACGACGTGTGGATCGGCGCCAAGGCGACCGTGCTCGCGGGCGTCACGATCGGCCGCGGCGCGATCGTCGCCGCCGGCGCCGTCGTCACGAAGGACGTCGCGCCCTACACGATCGTCGGCGGCGTGCCGGCGCGCGAGATCGGAAGGCGGAAGGAATGACGCGGGCGCCATCGCCGACCCCTCGGCCCGTCATCGTCGTCACGGGGGCGCCCGTCATGTGGGGAGCCGAGATCAGCCTGCTCGCGATCGCGGGGCTGCTGAAGGGCGCCGTGCCGCTGCGGCTGCTCAGCTCGAATCCGCAGCTCGTCGAGCGCTGGCGCAGCGAGCGGCTCGGCCCCGTCGCGCAGGTCGCGCCGCGCGCGGGGCGCGTCAGCCGCATGATCGGATTCCTCAGGCCGCTGCTGCGCGGCATCCCACGGCACAGCACGCTGCTGGTCTTCGACTTCTACCTGCTTCCGCTCGTCGTCGCGCTGCTTCCGCTCTTCAAGCTCAAGCGCGTGCGGGTCGTCGTCGACCTGCACGACTCCTCGCGCCGCAACCCGAAGCGACTGCCCTACTTCCAGCTGCTGCGGTTCGCCGACGCGGTCATCTGCATCAGCGACTACCTCGCGGGGCAGGTGCCGCCCGGGCCCGCCGTGCACGTCATCCACCGCCCCGTCGGCGACCGGGCGGCGGCGGTGGCCGCTGCGGCTGCCGTGCGCGCTACCGCAGAGGACGTCGACGCGCCCCGACTGCACGTCGGCCTCGTCGGGCAGATCACACCTGACAAGGGCGTCGCCGAGGTCGTCGAGTGGTTCGCGGCCGCGCCGGCCGACGCCGTGCTCCACATCCGCGGTGCGGCCCCGGGCGACGACGGCGGCTTCGCCGAGCGCACGCTCGCCCGTGCCGCCGCGACCCTCGGGCCGCGCTTCGTCTACGACGGCATGGTCGCCCGCGACGAGGTGATGCGCGGGCTCGATGCGGTGGTCGTCGCGAATCCCGACGAGCCGTTCGGGCGCACGGTCATCGAGGCGCAGCTCGCCGGCGTCGTGCCGCTCGTGCCCGACTCTGGCGGCTCGCGCGAGCTCGTCGAGCCCGGCGAGACCGGCCTCGTCTACGGGGCGGGCGACGGCGCGAGCTTCGCGGCGCAGCTCGCGGCTCTGCACGGCGATGCCGGGCTCCGATCGCGGCTGCGGGCCGCGGCGCCGGCCCGCGCGGCACGGCTGGCCGACCCGCATCGCATCTCGCGGCGCTACGCCGCCGCACTGGAAGGGAAGGCCGCATGACGCAGCTCGCACCCCGCCCCGACACGCAGGAGCGCCGACCGGATGCCTCGACGCGGCCCGCCCCCGCGCCGAACCCGCATCGGCGGCCCCCGCGCCGCGCGACGCTCGCCGCGTGGTGGTGGGCCGTCATCAGCGCACTCGCCGTGGTGGGCGCCGTCGCGGGCGGCCTGCCGCAGACGGCCGAGCTCGTGCTCGTCGTCGCCTTCGGCCTCGTGCTCGTCGCCGTCTGCCTCGTCTACGAGGAGATCGCGTGGGCGGCGCTCGTGCTGGCCCTGTCGGCCAACGGCATCAAGTTCCAACTCGGCGGGCTCACGATGCTGCCCGAGCACCTGGCGATCATCCTCGCCGCCGTGCACCTGGTGCTGAACGCCCGCGCGACGAAGGTGCGGCCGCTCAGCGTCGGGAAGGCGGTGCTGGCGGGCGCGGCGCTCATCGTGCTGTGGTGGGTGCTCTCGTTCGGCATCAGCCTCGCCGCGGCGCTGCAGCCCGAGCAGAGCGTGCGCCTGCTCACCTGGGTGCTCGCGAACATCGTCGCCGCCGTGCTGGTCTGCCTGCTGCGCACGCCGACGGTCGCGCTGGTGCGCGTCGGCGTGACGGTGGCGACCGTCGCCGCCGTCATCGACCTCGTGGGCTGGCTCGCCTCGAGCAAGGCGGGCGCCCTCTCGGTGTTCACCGAACGGGACTACGCGAGCAACCAGTTCCGGCTGCAGGGCCTCGGCAGCGAGCCCAACGTCGCTGCGGCGTTCTTCGTCATCTGGCTGTGCGTCGCCTACGCGGCGTCGAAGCGGATTCCTGCTCCGCTCATCTGGACCTATCTGGTGCTCTCGGGCGTGTGCGTCTACCTCACCTACACGCGCATCGCCTGGCTGATGTTCGCCTTCGTGGCGCTGGGGCTCGCGCTGCGCATGCTGCGCGGCAGTCGCTTCTTCCTTGTCTTCGCCGTGCTCGGCGTCGCGGTCGCCGTCGCGCTCGTCGCCTATGTGCTGTCGCTCTCGTCGACCTCGGGCTCCGGTGCGGCCGCGTTCCTCGCCCGGCTCGACAGCCTGCAGAACCTGGACTCGGGAACGGGTGCGCTGCGGCTGTCCACGGCCAATGTGGCGGTCGCCGATCTGAACACGCTGCACGGGTGGTTCTCGGGTTTCGGCTACAACGCGTTCCCGCAGCACCACGACACGGGCGTGACCTCGTATGCGACGCCGTACCTCGCGCTGCTGTGGCTGGCCCTGTTCTACGACTCGGGGTTCGTGGGGGCCGTGCCGTTCATCCTCGGCTACCTGCTGCTCTGGGGCGGCACGGCGCGAGCGCGCAGCACCTGGTTCTTCCTCGTGTTCGCGCTCGCGAGCACCACGACCAACATCATCTGGTTCGCGTTCCCGTGGGTGGCCGGCGCGCTGCTCGTGCGGCTGAGCTCGAAGGAGGCGCAGGACACGCAGGACGCGCCGGCCGAGGAATCCGCTCAGTCGACGGGCGCCCCGCGCGCCGCCCGCACGGCACTGACGGCGCGCTGATACGCGTCGCGGTGCGCCGCGGCGATCGCGGGCCAGTTGCGCGCGCTCCAGTCGGGCAGGGCCGCGCGCGGTGAGGACCGCAGGGCGTCGACGGCGGCCGTGAGGGCCTCGGGCGTGAGCTGCGCCGGCAGCGGCTGGATCCATTCCGCGCCGAACTCCGCCCGCAGCTCGGCCATGCTGGGGGAGTCCGTCGCCGCCACCGGCCGGCCCACCGTGAGCGCCATGAGCGCGGCGCCGCTGTTGTACATGCGCTCATACGGCAGCACGACGACCTCGCAGTCCTCGATCAGCCCGATCAGCTCGTCGTGCCCGAGGAAGTGGTCGGCGCGCACCTCGACGCCGGGGCGGGCGGCGGCGAGCTCACCGAGCAGCCGCTCGTAGTCGGCGTCGATGGCCTTGCCCGCGACGAGCAGGCGCAGCCCGCGGTCGTCGCCGATCTCGCCGAACGCCTCGATGAGCCGCTCGATGCCCTTGTAGCGGCGCAGCATGCCGAACAGCAGCAGGCGGCCGGTGGGCGCCGCGGCCGGTGCCGCGGGGCCGGCGGGGCGGTGCCGGCGCACGTACTCGGCGTAGTCGCCGTGGGGAATGACGACGCCGCGCTCGTCGCCGGCCTCCGCGAGCCCGGCGTGCGTGAGGTAGATGCGCACGGCGCAGGACGCGAGCCAGGCGCGCAGCACGGCGTCCTCGGCGGGGGAGCCGCTCTCGTGTGGCGAGAGGTTGTGGATCGTCGAGACGTGCGCGCGCCGCCGCAGCCGGTCGAGCGCGATGAGCAGGCGGAAGAGGGCGAGCTTCCCGGCGTGCTTCCACCTGCTCGGCGAGCGCACGAGCGCCTCGGGCCAGTGCAGGTGGATCACATCGAAGCGCCCGAGCAGGGCGCGGGCCCAGGTGAACTCGCGCACCTGCAGCAGCGCATCGGTGTGCGCGGCGAGGGTCGAGACGTAGGGGTTCGCGCTGAGGTCGTCGCCGCCGCGCGTGGTCAGCACGCGCAGCGCGCGGCCGCCGCTCGCGGCGCTGCCGCCGGCTTCCGCGCCGACCGCCGCTGTCGTCGTCGTGCCGGTCATCGTGCCGTCTGGCGGGCGGATGCCGGCGCCGCAGCCGCCGCCGTGGGGCCGGCCGCGCCCCACACGTCGTAGGGGAAGGCGTCGAGCAGCGGCTCGGGCGCCCACTGCGGCCCGGGCACGGCGGCGCGCGCAGCCGTCGCGTCGGCGACACTCTCGGCGAGCCGCACGCCCGGCCGCCCCGTGCCCTCGTAGTAGTCGGCGTACTTGAGCGGATGCTCCTCGCGGCTCACCACCGCCACGGCGGGAACCCCCAGCGCCTCTGCGACGATCACGGCGTGCAGCGAGCTGCCCACGACGCGCTCGCTGCGCGCGATCTCGCGCAGGCACTCGAGCAGCGGCCGCTGCGGGTCGAGCACGTCGGGCACCCCGCGCAGCGCCTTGCGGTCGTTCATGTTGGGCGCGATGAGCGTGCCGCGCACCTTGCTCGCGGAGGCCTCGCGCAGCCACGGGAAGAGAAGTGGCGCGAGCAGCGCCGGGTCGCCGTAGACCTCGGGTGACTCGATGCCGAGGCCGTGCAGCACCGCGCGCGTGCGGGGGCCGCGCACGGCGCGCACGTCGAGCTGCGACAGCGCCGGCAGCTCGGCCATCGACTTCCCGTTCATGCCGCTGCCCCAGACGACGTCACCCGCTCGCGCGAACTGCAGCACTGAGCCCACGGCGAGCACGCGCCGGCCGCCCGCCCCCGCGGGAGCGGGGGCCGCGGGCGCCACCCCGGCCCGCTCGAGCATCGCCGCCACGATCACCGGCCCGAGCAGATCGCCGAAGTTCCCGATGCGGCGCGGAACGACGAGGCGGCTGCCGCGGCGCTCGGGGATCAAAGGCCGATGCGGATTCCAGCTGAACACGGTCACGCCGTGCACGGTCGTGCGGTCGCCCCGGTTGCGGACGCGCGGAAGTGCCTGAGGCTGTGCCGTCACCACTGCTCCCTCACCCCGCGAGTGGTCGGCTCTCGGGGGTTACGGGCCACGATAATGTGCCCCTCTTTGTGGTGACAAGTGTGTCGTGTGCGCCAGTCACCATATGGAAACGTGGCTGCAACGGCTCGTGTATACACTGAGCCACGCGTCCGACCACGCATTGTCGATCTCGAGGCCCTCGCGCGCCCCGCGGTCGTCAAGGAACCTAGGAGGCCACCGTGCGCCCAGATGACCTTGAAACCCTGACGGAGCTGCGCTCCGCCACCACCGCCGTGCTCACCGAGGCGATCGGGCACGGCGCGACCGTCGCCCTGCTCGACGCCCCCAATCAGCGCAACGTGGGCGATTCCCTGATCTGGGCGGGTGAGCTCGAATACTTCCGCACGCTCGGCCTGAGGCTTGCCTACGTCGCCGACAGGCGCACCTACGACGCGGCCGAGCTGCGCCGCGCGCTTCCACCCGACGGCGTCATCCTGATCCACGGCGGCGGGAACTTCGGCGATCTGTGGGACGGGCACCAGCAGCACCGCGAGCAGGTTGCGCGCGACTTCCCCGACCGGAAGATCGTGCAGCTGCCGCAGTCGGTGTGGTTCGAGTCGCCCGAGAAGGCGGCGCTCGCGAACGCCGTGCTGGGCGGCCACCCCGACTTCACGCTGCTGGTGCGCGACTCCGAGTCAGAGGGCCGCGCCGCGGCGCAGCTGCCCGATGTGCGTCGGCGCTACTGCTGGGACATGGCGCTCGGCTGGAGCGCCCCGACGCGGGCCTCTGCAGCCGCCCCGGGCGCGGCGCCCGTGCTCGTGATCGCGCGCACCGACCACGAGGGGTCCTCCGGCCTCGGCGATCTCGACCTGGCCGACGAGATCGGCGCCGAGGTGCACGTCGCCGACTGGACCAGCGCCGAGCTCGACACCCTGTCGTGGCGGCTCGCGCGGCTCGTACCGCGGGTGGCGCACAAGTACCGCTTCGTGCGCGGCCCGCTGCTGCGCCCGCTCGTGAACGCCAGCTTCCGGTGGATCAACGCGGCGAACATCCGCGGCGGCATCCGCCTCTACCGCGATCGCCGCTACGCGATCGTCGATCGCCTGCACGCCCACGTCCTCGCGGTGCTGCTCGATCTCGACCACGTGCTGCTCGACAACAACTATGGCAAGCTCGGCGCCGTCTACCGCGACTACTCGAGCCGGTTCAGCACGGCGTCCTACGCGGACCGGCCGCAGCAGGCGGTCGAACTCGCCGCCGAGGCGCTCGGCAGGGCACGGGCGGTGCGCTGATGCTGGCGTTCATCACCTCGCTGCGGCATCCGCTCAACTCCTCCGACTACGCGCACGTCGAAGAGCTGCTCGCGCAGACACTGGGTTCCGTCACGGCGCAGACGAGCGACGATTTCGCGGTCTTCGTCGTGGGCAATCGGATGCCTGACTTCGAGCTTCCCCGCCGCACCACCTTCGTGCCCGTCGACTTCCCGCCGCCCGTGGCGACCTCGGGCCCGCGGTTCGCCCTCGGCCCCTTCGTGCGCGACAAGGGCACCAAGATCGGCATCGGGCTCGCCGCGGCGCGTGCCGTGCACCCCGATCACGTCATGATCTTCGACGCGGACGACTTCGTGCACCGGGGCCTCGCGGCGCTGTCGCAGAGCGCCCCGACCGCACCCGGCTGGGTCGTCGAAGAGGGCCTGATCTACTCGCGCACCCGGCAGGCGTGGCGCGTGCAGCGCGACTTCAATCGCACCTGCGGCACCTGCCACGTCGTCGCGTGGGAGGCATACGGCGTGCCCGACGACCTCGAGGTGACGGCAACGCAGGACGAGGTGGCGGCGGCCTTCGGCGAGCGCCTCGAGCGCATCATCGGCGCACACCGCCAGGGGCGCGAGTGGCTCGCCGAGCACGGCTACCCGCTCGAGCCGCTGCCGTTCCACGGCGCGGTCTACCACGTCGACACCGGCGAGAACCACTCGGGCAAGGGCCTGCGCGGCCTCGCCCGACCGCTCAGCGACCGGGTGGTGCGCGACTTCGGCATTCCCCGCCTCGCGAGCCCCTCGGCGAGCATCGGCCGCGCGCTCGACCCGCGCGAGCTCGCGTACACGGCGCAGTCGGCCCTGAGCCGGGCGACGCGCATCACGAAGGGCGCGCTCGCGCGCCAGGCCAAGGCGTAGGGGAGAGGGAACATGATCACGAGCATCGGAAAGCTCATGGGCGGCTCGGCCGGACTCCTGCTGCGCGGCATCCCGCGCTCGCGCATCGCCATCGTGCTGGTGCTGAGCGGGTTGGGCGGGCTGTTCGAGGCCGGCCTGCTGATCCTCATCGTGCAGATCGCGACGCAGGCGACCGGCGGGTCGGCCGCCAGGAGCTCGACGAGCGGCGGCGTCATGTCGGCCCTGCTCGGCAATCTGACGATCATGCAGGGGGTGCTCATCGGCACGCTCTGCGCGCTGCTGTCGATCGCGTTCCAGCTGATCTCGAGCCAGCTCATGATGCGGGCGGCCTCGCTCAAGCTGAACATGGAGCGCGAGCGCCTCGTGCGCGCCTTCTATTCGTCCTCGGTCGTCGCGCAGACCAAGATGTCGGCCGGGCATGTGCAGGACCTCGCGGCCAACGGCGCCAACCGCATGGCAGAGGGCGTATTCCTCACCGGGCAGTCCGCCGCCGCCTGGACGAACCTCTTCGTGCTGCTCGTGGCGGCGTTCATCGCGAGCCCGTGGACCGCGCTGGCGCTCGTCGTCGTGGCGGCGATCATCGGAGCGGCGTTCGCGCCGGTGACGGCGGCGATCACCCGCTCCAGCCGGAACTGGGCGCTGCAGGTGCGCGGCTACTCGAGCTTCCTCGCGATTTACACGCGCATGTTCATCGAGATCCGCGTCTTCGGCGTGGCCCGGCGCGTCGAGTCGCTCGCGCTCGACGGCGCCCGCGACGCGACCGAGTCGTGGCGCCGCGGGCGCGCGCTGCAGCAGGGAACGCCGATCGTGTTCCGCAACTCGGCTCTGCTGCTCGGATTCCTGTGCATCGGCGTCGTGGCGATCATCGCCCCCGCGGCGGTCGGCGGCATCGCCATCACGGCGCTGCTGCTGGTGCGCGGCCTCGTCTACCTGCAGCAGGTGCTCGGCACCCGGCAGAGCATGAAGGCGATGTCGGTCTACGCCGAGATGGTCGACGAGACGGTCGCAGAGCTCGGGCCCGACACGGCGGTGTGGGGCGAGCGGCACCTCGGGCGGCTCGAGACGCTGCGGCTCGAGGGCGTCGGCTTCGACTACGAGGACGGGACCCCCGTGTTCACGGGCGTCGATTTCGAGGCGCGCCGGGGCCAGTTCGTCGCGATCGTCGGGCCGTCGGGCGGCGGGAAGACGACCCTGCTCAAGCTGATCATGCGCACCCTCGACCCCTCGTCGGGCGAGGTGCTCGTCAACGGGACGCCCATCGAGGAGTATCGCCAGGCCGACTGGTACTCGCAGGTCGCCTATCTCTCGCAGGAGGTCAGGCTCGTGCCCGGCACCATCGCCGACAACATCCGGTTCTACCGCGACGCGAGCGACGAGCAGGTCGAGCGGGCGGCGCTCGCCGCGGCGCTCGAGCTCGACGGCAGGGCGTTCCCGCAGGGGCTGGACACGGTGGTCGAGCAGGAGGGGCTCAACCTCTCGGGCGGCCAGCGCCAGCGCATCGGGCTCGCCCGGTGTCTGCTGCTCAACCCGCAGATGCTGGTGCTCGATGAGCCGACGAGCGCGCTGGATGCCAGCACCGAGAAGTCGATCATGGACACGATCGCCGGCCTGCGCGAGAACCTGCTGATCGTCATGGTGACCCACCGGCCGTCGACCCTCGCCCTCACCGATGTGCGCTACCGCATGGAGGACGGGGTGCTGACGCGCCAGGAATCCGCACCCGTCACCGCCTGAGCCGAGCGGCTCTCATGTCCCCCATCCGAGGGATGTTTCCGGCGGGTAAACAAGCCTTGCGTTTATCAAATTCCTAGATAGCGTGGAGGAGTCCGGACCGACCTCCGGGTCGATCCGCTAGTGGGAACGGAGAAACGAAAAACCCACGCCAACGCATTGCCCAAATCCACACCGACCTGCGGATAGGACAGAGATGCACAAGATTGCAAAGACGGCGCTGGCCCTCGCGGTCGGAACCGCACTCGCACTGGGCGTTCCGCTCGCGGCGAGCGCGACTCCGGTCGCCACCTCCAGCTCCGTGTCCGTCAACTCGGCCGCGGCTCCTGTGGCGCTTTCCCACAACGATGGGAAGAACCACGGCATCGGGTGGGGCGCTTCGCACCACCAGCCCAAGCCGACCAAGCCGGCATACCCGCCGACGAAGCCGCCGAAGCCCGGCCACCACCACCCGCACCCCTTCTGGTGGGGCGGATTCTGGTGGTTCCCGTTCACCTTCCCGGCTCACACGTTCCACCCGGGCTCGATAGTCCACATCCTCATCACCGGTTTCGGGGGCTTCTCGTTCTTCGGCACGTTCACTGCCGATGAGTCGGGCAGCATCAACCTCGGTACCGCGGCTGCTGACGGGTCGCTGACCGCTCAGCTGAAGGCAAGCGGGGCCACCGACCTCGCCGGCCAGACGCTGAACGCCACCGTGACCGACAGCTCCGGCACCTCCGTGACGCAGAGCGTCACGGTCCCTGCTGACGCTGCGAAGAGCGCTGCGACCACCAAGGGCGCCTCTTCGGTGACGGCCGCCGACCCGGGCTCGCTCGCGTCGACCGGTTCGTACATCTCGCTGGCAACCGTCTGGGGTGCTGTGGGGCTCGTCGCCCTCGGTGCCGGCTTCGTGACCATGCGGGCGGTCGTCCGCCGCAAGGATCGAGCCAAGGCCTAGCGTCCTCACGCTGATGGGGGTCGCCCCGCATGCCGGGGCGGCCCCCATCAGACTGTCGAGGGCCGCGCGGGCCCCGTCGAGGGCCCTCTGCTTAGATGGAGCGCATGTCGTCAGCCGCCGCCGACCGCCGAGCACGCCGTAGCCACGACGGCCGGGCCTGGGTCTGGTGGCTGATCGCCGCCGTGCTCCTCATCATCGTTGCGATCACCGCATGGGTTGGGGTGAGGGGAATGCTCGCAGCAAAGGAGCTGCGGCAGGCACTGCCGGTCGCGAGCACCATCCAGTCCGCCGTCATCGGCGGCGATTCCGCGGGCGCCGCAGCAGGCGTCGCCCAGCTGCGCGACCACGCCGACAGGGCGCACGCGCTCACCTCCGACCCTGTCTGGCGCCTCGCCGAGAAGGCGCCGTGGGCCGGCCCGAACCTGCGCGCGCTCAGCGGCGTGTCTGCGAGCGCGGCGGCCATCGCCGACAACGGGCTCGACGCGGTCGCGAGCCTCTCGGGCAAGCTCAGTGCCGACACGTTCCGTGTGAAGGGCGGCGCGATCGACGTGGCACCGCTCGTCGCCGCGGCCCCGGCGCTCGCCAAGGCAGACGCCGCCATGGAGTCGGGCGCACGCATCTCGCGCTCCGTCTCGACGCGCGGCGTCATCGCCCCGCTGGCCGGCGCCGTCGCCGATTACAAGTCGAAGATCGCCGAGGTCTCGACCTTCACGGATGCCGCGAGCAAGGCGGCCACGCTGCTGCCGGGCATGCTGGGCGACAGCGGCCCGCGCACCTACCTCGTGCTCGTGCTCAACAACGCCGAGCTGCGCTCCTCCGGCGGCATCCCCGGCTCGGTGGTGCACGTCACGGCCGACCACGGCAGGGTCACCTTCGACGGCCAGTACTCCGGCGGCAGCTTCGGCCCGTACGACTCTCCGATCACGAAGCTCACGGGCCCGACCAATGAGCTGTTCGGCGAGATCACCGGCGAGTACATGCAGGACGTCACGCTGACGCCGCGCTTCGACCAGTCGGCGAAGCTCGCCGCGGCCATGTGGCAGCAGCGCTTCGGCCAGCAGGTCAGCGGCGTCGTGAGCCTCGACCCGGTCGCCCTCAAGTACATCCTCAAGGCGACCGGCCCGGTCACCGTGGCCCCGGGAACGCCGGCTGCGACCGAGCTCACCGCGCAGAACGTGGTCAGGTCGCTGCTCTCCGACGTGTACTCCCGGTTCAGCCAGCCGCAGCAGCAGGACGCGTTCTTCGACGCGGCATCCGCCTCGATCTTCGCCAAGCTCGCCGAGGGAAAGTTCGCCCCGCAGACGATGCTCGGCGCGTTCGCGCGCATCGGCGACGAGCACCGCCTCAACGTCTGGAGCTCCGAACCGAAGGAGCGCGCCACCCTGGCCGAGACGACGCTCTCGGGCGGCCCCGCGAAGTCGGGGCCCGGTGAGCAACGCTTCGGGGTCTACCTCGCCGACGGCACCGGCTCGAAGATGGACTACTACCTGCACACCAAGGTGGCCCTGGGGCAGCCGGTGTGCTCCACGGTCGGCCCGCTGTACGTGCTGCAGGTCACCCTCACGAACGGGCTCACCGCGCAGCAGGCCGCGAAGCTTCCCGCCTACGTGAGCGGCGACGGCACCTATGGCGTCTCGGTCGGCACCATCCGCACGCAGGTGAGCACCTATGGCTCTCCCGACGTCGAGTTCGGCAACGCGGTCACCGCGACCGGCGCTGCCGAGCCCGTCAAATTCGTCAAGGACGGCGACCGCAGCGTCGCGCAGTACGTCGTCGATCTGAAGCCGGGCCAGAGCTCGACCGTGCGCCTCGTCTACAACCCGAAGAAGGGCAAGAGCGGCCGCATCGCGGCCGACATCACGCCCCAGATCAACCCCGTGTCGGTCACGAAGCGCACCTTCGCCTGCGACGAGGTCGTGAAATGAGCCGGATGCCGGGCCGCGCGCTCGCCCTGTCGGCGAGCGCGTCGGGGTCCCTCGCGTCGACCGGCTCGAGCATCGCCATGTGGGTGGTCTGGCTCGCGGGCATCCTCGTCTTCCTCGGCGTCATCGCGCTCCTCATCGCGTCCGCCCGCCATCGCTCACGCGGATAAGCCCTCGCGGCGGATTCCGCAAGGGGCGTCCCCCGTTCGGGGCGCGCGGCTAGCTTGGCCCTGTCACGATGCGCAGACACCGACCGGTCTGCGACCGTTGCTCTTCCCTGGGGAGTATGCGTGCCGCAGCACTCTGCGTGCTGCGCGCGCACCTTATGCAAGGAGGAGCATGAACAGGGTTCTGAAATCTCTCGTCGCGCTCGCGATAGCGGGAGCGGCAGCGCTCGCCGCACCGATGGCGGCGAACGCCGCGTCGACCTATCCGCCCTGAACGCCGACGATCACGGGTGCCGCCGCGGGAACCGTGGTCGGCTCGACGGCACCCGGCGGAACGTTCACCGTGCGCTTCAACGCGATCTTCATCGCGCAGCACGACCTGACGGTCTACTTCACCAGTGCGGGCAGCGTGCCGACCTCACTCGCCGACTTCCGTGCGGCCGAGTCGCCGGCTCTCGCAACGGTGACCGACAGCGCGGGGGCCGCCAGCATCACGGCGACCATGCCGGCGGATGCCAGTGCGGCCGTCACCGTCGTGGCGACCGACGGCACGACGACCGCAGCGATCACCATTCCGGTGGCCGGCGCCGCGACGGCGGCGGAGACCAGTGCGGGCGGGGGCGGCATGCTCTCGCAGACGGGGACCTACGTCTCGCTCGCGACGGTGTGGGCCGCGGTCGGGCTCGCTGCTCTGGGGGCGGCGTTCCTCGTCGTGCGAACCGCGAGCCGCCGCCGCACGACGCCGGCAGAGGCGGCACAGACCGGCTCTCCCGCACACCGCGCATGATTCGCACCTAGAATAGTGAGGGGTGCTCGACTATCACCGAGCACCCCTCGCTCGGGGCATACCCCTCGGTCTACGCCAGGCTAAAATGAGAAAACCTCACAACAGCCTGGAATGAGACCCGAATGTCATTTCTTGCCCGCGCGTTGGTCGGCGCCGCTGCCGCAACGCTTCTCGCGGTCGCCGCCCCACTCAGCGCGGCCGCCGCGCCCGCGCCCTACGCCCCGTACAAGCCCGATAGCTGGAAGCGCACGATCGTTCCGGATACCTCGGTGCATCACGCCGTGCCCGACAGCACTTTCGACCCGTGCGAGCCGCTGCAGATCAGCGTCACGAGCGAGTCGCCCTCGCCGACCTTCGCCGCGTTCACCGCTTCGCAGCTGACGGGCTCGCTCACGAGCAGCTGCGACGGGGGTGGGGCCGTCGTCAAGCTCGACTTCGGCGCCGACACCCGGGGGGTCTACGACGTCACGGTCAAGCAGCCGGGCACCGATCACTACTCCTACGGCGTGGTGACCGTGATCCCCGCCACGACGGCCGCCGTCGCAGACCCGGGCCTGCTGGCTCGCACGGGCACGTCGATCGACGTGGGCGTGCTGTCGGCCGCGGCCGCCACCGTCGTCGCGGGCATCGCGCTCTGGGTGGTCTCGCGCGTCAGAGTGCGTCGGCGGACACGCTGATCGCGGGCAGGGCGGCGCGGGCAGGAATCCGCCGCGCCGTCCCTGCGTTGCGATGAGAGATGACTTCACTCGCTGACGTGCCCCTGAACGTGCTCGACCTCGCCTGGCGCGGGTTCGGGCAGACCAACGCCGACGCGGTCGCCGGCTCGATCGAGCTGGCGAAGCACGCCGAGGCGCTCGGGTACGGCAGGTACTGGTTCGCCGAGCATCACGGCATGCCCGGCATCGCCTCGTCGTCGCCGGCGATTCTGATCGGCGCGGTGGCGGCGGTCACCTCGAAGCTGCGGGTCGGCTCGGGCGGCGTGATGCTGCCCAACCACGCCCCGCTCGTCGTCGCCGAGCAGTTCGGCACCCTGCGGGCGCTCTACGGCGACCGCATCGACCTCGGCATCGGCCGCGCACCGGGCACCGACGGTGTCACCGCGTTCGCGCTGCGCCGCACACAGGAAGGTCTCGACGCTTCGGCCTTCCCCCGTGAGCTGATGGACCTGATCGGCTTCTTCCACGGCATGTCGCCGAACAACCCGATGGCTCAGCTGCTCGCCGTTCCCGGCCTCGGCGACGCCCCCGAGATCTGGCTGCTCGGCTCGTCGGGGTTCTCGGCCGAGCTGGCCGGGACGCTCGGGCTGCCGTTCGCGTTCGCGCATCACTTCTCGGGCGAGAACACCGAGCGCGCGCTCGAGATCTACCGCGACTCGTTCCGCGAAGGCGGATTCCTGTCGGCGCCGCATTCGATGGTCGCGGTCTCGGTCATCTCGGATGACTCGGCCGAGGCGGTGCGGCGTGAGATGCTGCCCGGCGCGATCACCTTCATCCGGATGCGGCAGGGCCAGAAGCCCTCACCCGTCTCGGTCGACGAGGCGCTCGCCTACGAGTTCTCGCCCCTCGAAGAGGATTTCATCGCGCACCGCAACGCGCGCCAGGCGATCGGCACACCCGAGGTCGTGCGCGCTCAGCTCGCCTCGCTGCTCGAGTCGACCGGCGTCGACGAGCTTATGGTGCAGCCGGCCGGCGCGACGCGCGAGGGCCGCAAGCGCTCCCTCGAGATCGTGAAGGAGCTGCAGCGCCCGGCGGTCGAGTAGCTCGCTCTGCGACGGCGTCGGGGTCCGCTCTTCGCGCGACACCCTAGACCTTCGGCTCCTTCGAGTTGTACCGGTCGAGCAGCTGGGCGAACGTCTTCAGCTCGTCTTCGCTCCAGTCCGCGAGGCGCTCGAAAGACGCCTTGCGCTGCTCGCCGCGTGCAGAGTTCAGACGGCTCTTGCCGTTGTTGGTGAGCCGCAGCTCCCGACCGCGGTGGTGTGCGTCCTCGCTGCGCGGTGCGTACTCGACGAGCCCCTGCTCGAGCAGCGAGGCCACCTGGCGCGAGACGGTCGAGCGGTTCAGGTGGAACGAGCTGGCGATGTCGGTGGCGCGGCAGCCCTGGGTCGCGCCGATGAACTGCAGCAGCGAGTGCTCGACATAGCTGAGCGGGGCCGCCAGGCGCCGGGCGCGGGCCGTGCCGCGTCGGGTGACCACGTTGATCTCTTCGAAGATCGTGTCGAGCAGCTGTGCTCGCGATGCCTTGGGCCGTGCCATGGCACGAACCTAGTGCGTGCGCGGGTGTGATGCATCACGCATCCGCCCGATCCGTCAGCCGCAAACGGGGCATTTCGTTGTAACGCAGCAAGTGGGTTATAGGCAGAAACGTGTGGATGGGATGACGGTTCTGCCGCGGGATTCCGCGGCGGAACGGGGGTAGTCATACCCGGGCATGCTTAGCCGTGCCGAACACCTCGAATTCGACTGTCTGTCTGGTATGCGCCTCGAGGCTGGTGAAGAACGGACGGACCAAGGCCGGCACGCAGCGGTGGCGGTGTCCCGAGTGCGGGTCTTCCAGCGTGCGCCGCCGAGAGGACGTGAGGCGCCGTCACGAGCTGGCCGAGTTCCTCACCTGGCTGGTCGGCAAGCACTCCCAGGCCGAAGCCGGCGGCGGCACCGGGCGCTCCTTCCGCGACCGCACCGCCTGGTGCTGGGACGTGCAGCCGCGCCTGGGACCCGTAGAGTCCGGCCATCACCAGGTGCTCATCGACGGGGTCTGGATTGGCACCTGGTGCCTGCTGATCGCCGCGACCGAGAAACTGCAGGTGCTGGCCTGGCAGTGGTGCGCCCGCGCGTCGATCGCCGCCTGGGAAGCCCTGTTCCGGCAGATCCCCGCCCCGCAGGTCGTCGTCTGCGACGGCGGCACCGGAATCGCTACCGCCGTGCACACGATCTGGCCGGACACGAAGATCCAGCGCTGCCTGTTCCACGTCCAGCTGAACATTCGCCAGCACCTCACGATGAAGCCGCGCACCGATGCGGGCCGGCGGCTGCTGGGCCTGGCCAAGGCGCTCTCGGACGTGCACGAGATCGACGAGGCGATCGACTGGCAGAGACACCTGGACGCTTGGTGGAGAGCACACGGGCACCTGACGAAGGAGCGCACCTACTTCCGCAACGGACAGTGGGGCTTCACCCACGAGCGCCTGCGGAAAGCATGGCTGCTGCTGCGCAAGCTCGCCCGGTCAGGAACCCTGTTCACCTACATCGAGCACGGCAACATGCGCACGACCAGCCCGTTGGAAGGAGGCATCAACTCCCAGATCAGGCACGTGCTACGCGCCCACCGCGGCATGACGGAGGAGCACATGAAACGAGCCGCCGAATGGTTCCTCACCCTGCACGAGATCGCGATCAGCGACGCCCACCAGCTCATCACCCCATCACCGCCGCCCGCGCCCGACGACGAGCCAGAAGCCCACGACGACCTCGAACTGCCAGCCCGCTACGACACCGGCCTCGACGCCAACGAAGGCCTCTGGCAACGCACCGGCTGGGCAGGACGCGGCTGACACGCCCGAACCCATCCACACGTTTCTGCCGATAAGCCCAGCAAGTGGATGCCGCAACGCGCGCCCGGAAACGAAAGGAAGCCCCCTCCGTGATGGAGGGGGCTTCCGATGTCCCGAGACATCACACTGTCGGGGTAGCGGGATTTGAACCCACGACCTCTTCGTCCCGAACGAAGCGCGCTACCAAACTGCGCCACACCCCGATGGCCCTAAGGCCTCAGCCAGTCTACCTGATTCGCGACGGCGGTTCGAACCGAGGGCTCAGCCACTCGGCGTCGCCGGAGCGGTCGACGTCGGCGGCTGCGTCGGCTGAGTCGGCTGAGTGGTCTGGGGCGGCTGAGTCGGCTGCTGCGTCTGCTGCGGCGTGCTCGGCGTCGCCGGAACCGTCGGCGCGGTGGGCGCCTGCGTGGCGGGGCGCTGGTAGTAGTTGCTGCCGTAGATCATGCTCGTCGGGGGAGCGTCCCAGTCCTCGCCGCCGTACTGGGCGTTGAGCGCTGCGATGATCGGCTGGGCGACCCAGAGCTTGGCGTCACCGCCCGAGATCCACTTCCCGTTCGTCGTGCCGACGAAGTGCTCGCGGCGCAGGCTCGTTCCGGGGTTCTGGTCCAGGTTGCCGACCCACGTCGCCTGAGCGACCTTCGAGGTCGACGTGACGATCCAGTTCTGCAGCGCGCTGTCGGAGGTACCGGTCTTGCCGAACAGCGGGACGCCGTCGTGCGGGTTCGCGATCACACCGGTGCCCGAGGTCATCACGGTCTTCAGCGCATAGATCACGCCGTCGGCGACCTCCTTCGGAATCGCCTGGGTGCATTTGGTCTTCGGCACAGTCACGTTCGAACCGTCATCCACCCGCGTGATCTTGTCGATCGCGATCGGCGTGCACGTGACGCCGCCGTTCGCGAACGCCGCATACGCCTGCGCCATCTGGATCGGCGAGACCGAGTTGATGCCGATCGCACTCGACGGCACGAGCTTCCACTCATAGTTCGGGTTCGCGACATCGACACCCATCGACTGGGCGAGCTTGTGGACGTCGCAGAGATTCAGCTTCTGCGCCATCGCCATGTAGATCGTGTTGATCGACTGGGTCGTTCCGTAGAGCACCGATCTGACGCCGTTCTCCCACGGCTCGTCGTTCTGAGTGTCGACGACGCCGGTGCCGTAGGGCTGATCGGGGTTGGTGCAGGAGGTGTGATAAGCGGACTCGGGCGAGTAGTCGCTCGCGCCGTTCACGGTCTGATTGAGCGTGTAGCCCTTCTCGAGCCACTCGGCGAGCACGAAGGGCTTGAAGGACGAGCCCGTCTGGAATCCGCTCGAGCCGCCGTATTCGAACGGGGTGTTGAAGTTCACGGCCGAGGCGCCGGGGTCGCTGGTGGCCCCGTCGGTGTAGGTCTTGTTCTCGGCCATCGTCACGACGCGGCCCGTGCCGACCTCCAGCGAGACGTTCGACGCTCCCAGCTTGAAGGCGGGGTCGCCGGTCGAGTGCGGAATGTACTCGTCGATGGATGCCTGCGCCGTGCTCTGCAGGTCGAGGTTGAGCGTCGTGTAGACGTTGATGCCGCCGCGGCGGAAGAAGCGCTGCCGGTCGGCCGGCGTCTTGCCGAAGGTCGAGTCGTTCAGGATGACGTCCTGGACGTAGTCGCAGAAGAAGCCCGAGTTCGAGGGTGCGCCGGTGCACCCGCTCGTCGTCGGCGTGATCGTCGGCTTGATCGGCTGCTTCTTCGTCTCGTCGGCCTGCTTCTGCGTGATCTTGCCGTTCTTGACCATGCGGTCGAGCACGTAGTCGCGCCGCTCCTTCGTCGCCTTGAAGCCGTTCTTTGCGTTGTTGCCCGGGTTCTCCTTCTCGTTCTGGTCGATGCGCAGGTTCGCCGGGTTGTTCAGGATCGCGACGAGGGTCGCGGACTGGTTGAGGTCGAGCTTCGCCGCGGTGGTGTTGAAGTAGTAGCGGGCCGCAGCCTCGACGCCGTAGACCTGGCCGCCGAACCCGACGAGGTTCAGGTAGCCGAGCAGGATCTGCTGCTTGGAGTACTGCTTCGAGACGCCCGTCGCATAGCGGATCTCTTGGATCTTGCGGGGGATCGAGACGCCCGCGGCATCCTGATAGCACTGGTTCAGCTTCTTCTGCTGAGCGGTGCGCGTCTTGTCGGGCGCGTTCGCGTCGACGGGGTAGTCGGCCTCGCAGCGCTGCACCAGCACGTTCTTCACGTACTGCTGGGTGATGGATGAGCCGCCCTGCGTTCCGTTGCCGGAGACGGTGCTCGCCGCACCGCGCAGGATACCGAGCACATCGACCCCGCCCTCGGTGTAGAAGCGCGGGTCCTCGGTGGCGACCGCCGCGTCCTTGACGGACTGAGAGACCTGGTCCCACTTCACGTCGATGCGGTTCTGGTAGTAGAACTGCGCGATCTTCACGGGCTGACCGCCCTGCGTCGCGTAGAAGGTCGTGTACTGGTCGGGCGCCTCGATCTTGAGATAGTCGGGCAGGGAGTTGAACGACTCGATGCCCGACTTCGTCACGGTCGTGCCGGCGATCGCCGCGGGGGCGACGAGAATGCCCACGAGCACTCCCGCGATGACGCTCATGCCCAGGAATGCGCTCAGCGCCTTGAGCAGCTTGCTCCGACGACCCGGTTCCGACCCAGACAATGACACGATTTCAGGCTAGCCCGGGCGAATCAAAGACTCCCTAGAGGCCCGCCGCATGCGAACTGAACGTTCCGAATGCGTTGCGCAAGCGCGTGATCTAGACGGATGCCCGACCCTCGGGCACGAGCGTGATGAGACTCGCCTCGGGCCGGCATGCGAAGCGCACGGGTGCGTAGATCGAGGTTCCGAGGCCGGCGCTGACGTGCAGATACGCGGCGCGTAGCGAGTGCCGCCACATGCTGAGGCCCTTGACCTGCCGGCGGGGGATGTCGCAGTTCGTGACGAGCGCTCCGTAGCCCGGCACGCAGACCTGCCCGCCGTGCGTGTGGCCCGCGAAGATCAGCTTCGCACCGCGGTCGACGAAGTCGTCGAGCACCCGCTGGTAGGGCGCGTGGGCGACGCCGATGCGCACGGCGGGCTGCTCGTGCTCGGGAAGGGCGGCCAGGGCATCCGCCATCACCTCGAGTCGGTCGAACTCGCGGTGCGGGTCATCGACGCCGAACAGCTCGAGACGCGTGCCCTTGATCTCGAGAGACGCCGCCGTGTTGTTGAGCTCGGTGAGGCCGAGGCCGTCGAGATACGCCTTGAGCCCGGCGATGTCGAGCGTCGGCGGCTCGTTGTGCAGCTTGCTCGGGCCCGTGAAGTACCGCAGCGGATTCCGCGGCTTCGGCCCGAAGTAGTCGTTCGAGCCCCATACGTAGACGCCGGGTGTGCGCCGGAACGGCTCGAGCGCGGCTCGGATTCCGTCGATGCCGTCGGGGTGGCCGAGGTTGTCACCTGTGTCGACGATCAGGTCGGGCTGCAGCTGCGCGAGCTGCGAGACCCAGAGCTGCTTCTCGCGCTGCCACGGGGCCATGTGCAGATCGGAGAGGTGGAGCACCCGGATCGGCTCGGCGCCTGCGGGCAGCGCCGGCACCGTGTACTCGCGCAGCGTGAACTGCTTGCGCTCGATGAGCGAGGCGTAGGCGAGGGATGCCGCGCCGACGGCGCCGACCGCGAGTGCGGCGGCGCCGGTCGTGCGCAGTGCTCCCTTGGCCACGGTCAGTGGCCGCCGTTCGTCTTGCCGCCCGGTTTGGACCCCTGCTTGGTGGAGCTCGCGTTGACGGTGAGCTTGATCTTCGCGCCCTTGTCGGCCGCGCTGTCAGCCCCGGGGTCCTGGCTCTTCACCGTGGCGTTCGGGTCGGTCACCCCGCCCGGCACCTGCGGCACGAACCCGGCCCCCATGAGCGTCGCGACCGCATCCGAGAGCTTCTTGCCCACCACGTTCGGCACCTTGGACTGGCTGCCGTCGGAGGTGAACACCTTCACGGCAGAGCCCTTGCTCAGCTTGGTGTTCGCCGGCGGGTCCGTGCCCGCCACGCTGCCCTGGGCCTGGTCGGACTTCTGCGACCCACCGTCCTGGTAGGTGAAGCCGAGGCCCGCGAGCACCGACTTCGCCTCGTCGACCGACTTCCCGGTGAGGTCGGGCACCGTGATCTGCGGCCCGGTGACCGTCTTCGAGTCGGGCGCGGGGAACGCGTCGCCGTGGTAGGTCGCGTTCAGTGCCTGGAGGATGGGCTTGACCTCGTAGAACTTCACGTTCCGGCCCCAGACGTTGCCGGCAGGGCCCGGGAAGTACAGGTTCTGGAAGCTCGTGGAGCCTTGCACGTTGCCGACCCAGACCGCGTTCGCGACCTTGGTGGTCGAGGTCACGAGCCAGTTCTGCACCGACTTGTCGGTGGTTCCGGTCTTGCCCATGATCGGGACGCCGTCACCCGGGTTCGCGAGGACACCGGTGCCCTGCCCGTTCGGGCCCGAGACCAGCGGGCCGTTCTCGAGGGCGTAGGTGACGCCTGCGGCGATCTTCGGGTCGATGGCCTGGGTGCAGGTGGTCTTCGGCACCGGCAGCGACTTGCCCGAGGCATCCGTCACCTTGTCGATGTAGACCGGAGAGCACGTCTTGCCGCCGTTCGCGAGGCCGGCGTAGGCGACCGCCATGTCGACCGGCGCGATGTAGTTCGTGCCGAGGATCGAGGCGGGGTTGGTCGCGAGCTGCGAGGCCACGGGCTTGCCGTTCGCGTCGGTGACGTTCACGAGCTGGCCCTTCGAGTTGTATGTCTGCTCGTAGGGGTAGGCGGGCTTCACGCCGAGCGCCTTCGCGTCGTCGCGCATCTGGCACAGGTCGAACTGCTGGCCCATGACCGCGAAGGCGGTGTTGACCGAGAGCGCCGTGGCCTTCATGACCGACATCGGGCCGCCCTCTCCGGCGGCGTCGTTGCCGACGTTCCACACGCCGCCGTAGCTGTCGCACGAGCCGTGGAAGCTCGACTGGGCGAGGGTCGTCTTGTTCAGCGGCGCATTCACGACGTCGTTGAGGGCGTGGCCCGTCTTGAGCCACTCGATGAGGCTGAACGCCTTGTAGGTCGAACCGGTCTGGAACCCGCTCGACCCGCCATGGACGTAGTCGAAGGGGTAGGCGACGGTCGTGGAGTCGGGCTGCGGCTTGTTCGTCGTGTTGTAGGGCCGGTTCTGCACCGCGAGCACCACGCGCCCGGTGTTCAGCTCGACCGAGACGTCGGCCGAGCCGAGGTCGAGGTCGCCACGACTCGCCGGGATGTACGCGTTGATCGACTGCTGCGCCGTCTGCTGCAGGTTGAGGTTCAGCGCCGTGTAGATCTTGAGTCCGCCGTGGTTGAGCAGGGCGTCGCGCTCGTCCTGCGTCTTGCCGAAGACGGTGTTGGTGCGCATCTCGGCCATCACGGCGTTGCAGTAGAACGCCGCGTCCTGGCTGGCGGCCTGGGCGCAGCCGGATGCCTGCGGCGTGATGTGCGGCTCGATCTTGGTCTTGACCGCGGCGTCGTACTGCTGCTGAGTGATCGTCTTGGCCTTGAGCATCGAGCGCAGCACGTAGTTGCGCCGGTCGAGGGTCTGCTTGTACCCGTTCTTCGCGCCGTTGGCCGTGCTGTTCGGCACGTCGATGCGCAGGTTGTTCGGGTTGTTCACGATGGCGATCAGCGTCGCGGCCTGCGGCAGGTTGAGCTTCGCCGCCGTCGTGTTGAAGTAGTAGCGCGCGGCCGACTCGATGCCGTAGACCTGGCCGCCGAAGCCGGCGATGTTGAGGTAGCCGAGCAGGATCTGTTGCTTGCTGTACTTCTTCTCGACGCCGATCGCGAGCTTCATCTCCTGCACCTTGCGCGAGATGCCGTCGAGACCGTCGGCGTCGGTGTAGGAGTTGTAGCAGGCCTGGTACTTGGCCTTCATCGCGGCCTGCGCCTGCTCGGCGGTCTGCGTGGCCGTGGCATCCGCCACGACGTTGTACTTCTCACAGGTCTGCAGGCGCACGTTCTTCACGTACTGCTGCGTGATCGACGAGCCGCCCTGGGTGTTGCCGCCCTTGTTCAGCAGGTCGTTGGCGAGCGCACGGGTCGTGCCCTCGACGTCGATCGCGCCGTGGGAGTAGAAGCGCGGGTCCTCGGTGCTGACCGCGGCGTCCTTCACGACCTGGTTGATCTGGTTCCAGGAGTCGACGATGCGGTTCTGCGAGTAGAAGGTCGCGATCGGGACCGCCTTGCCGTCCTTCGTGGCGTACATCGTCGAACGCGTCGCGAGCGGGTCGATCTTGAGATACTCGGGCAGGCCCTGGAACACGCCGATGCTGTTGTTCGCGGCCATGCCGGTCACTGCGACGGCAGGGGTGACCGCTGCGGCGACGAGCAGCCCGCCGATCGCACTCATGGCGACGAAACCGAGCAGCCCACCGATCACACCTCTGGCAGTGAGTTTTCGGGCAGACATAGGATGCAGGTTACAGGCGCGAACCTGGCAACCGGCTTGCTCGGGCGTGTCTGCGCCGCTTTCTCGGTCAACCCGTCAGGAGATCAATTGCCCCGCTGGGAGTACGTCACCACGCCCCTTCTGCTGCACCGCGAGACCGCGATCCTGAACAACTGGGGCTCAGAGGGCTGGGAGCTCGTGCAGGTCGTCACCGGCGCCGAAGGCGGCATGATCGCGTTCTTCAAGCGGCCGGTCGCGGAGGGCTGAGCGGTGTCCGCCGAATCGCGTCTCGAGTCCCTCGGGATTTCCCTTCCCGACGTTCCCGCCCCCGCCGGCGCCTACGTTCCGGCCCTCATCTCGGGCTCATACGTCTACACGGCCGGCCAGTTGCCGTTCGTCTCCGGCGAGCTTCCCGCGACGGGCAAAGTCGGCGAGGGGCACGGGCTCGTCCCCGCTTCCGATGCCGCGGGCTACGCACGACTTTCCGCCATCAACGCGCTTGCCGCCGCCCGCTCGGTGCTCGGGTCGCTCGACCGGGTCACGCGCGTGGTGAAGGTCGTCGGGTTCGTGGCATCCGACCCCTCTTTCACCGGCCAGCCGGGCGTTATCAACGGCGCCTCCGAGCTGCTGGGCGAGGTGTTCGGGTCCGAGATCGGAGCGCACGCGCGCTCTGCGGTGGGGGTGGCGGTGCTGCCGCTCGATTCCCCGGTCGAGGTCGAGCTGATTCTGGAGTTCGCCTGAGTTCTGCGCTGCGCGCCCCCTGCGCGGCGGCCGCGTCCCGTGTCCGCCGGGCCGCACGTCGATGACGACACCGCGTTTGACGCTCAAGCCACCTTTGGGATCTTGAGGGACGTGCGCCGGGGCAGGGATCCGCTGCGTCGGTTCCGGGCCGACATGTCCCTCTCGGCGCGCTTGAACGACAGCACCGTTGGTTCGCGCTAAGCACCAACGGTTCGCGCTGAGCACCAACGGTTCGCGCTGAGCACCAACGGTTCGCGCTGAGCACCAACGGTTCGCGCTGAGCACCATTGGTTCCCTCGTTGCGAAAGAGGGTTCTCTCGTTGCGAAAAATGGTTCCCTCGTTCAAGTGCCGGCGAGGCATCGCCCGAGGCCGGCGCCTCGCCGGCACCGGTGACGGCGGCTCGGGGCGCGCCGCCTACTTCACCGCCGTCGCGATGACCTGCATCACCGCCGTGTCGGCGAGCGTCGTCGTGTCGCCGACCTCGCGCCCCTCGGCCACGTCGCGCAGCAGGCGCCGCATGATCTTCCCCGAGCGCGTCTTCGGCAGCTCGTTGACCACGAAGACCTGCCGCGGCCGGGCGATGGGGCCGATCTGCTGGGCGACATGGTTGCGCAGGGCGACTGCGACCTCGTCGGGCGTGCCCGTGTTCGCGCGCTGCGAATCCTTGATGATCACGAACGCCACGACCGCCTGACCGGTGGTGTCGTCGGCCGCCCCGACCACCGCGGCCTCGGCCGTGAGCGGGTGTGCGACCAGCGCCGACTCGATCTCGGCGGTCGAGAGACGGTGCCCCGACACGTTCATCACATCGTCGACGCGCCCCAGCAGCCAGATCTCGCCGTCCTTGTCCTTCCGAGCGCCGTCGCCGGCGAAGTAGTAGCCCTTGTCGCGGAACATCTCCCAGTAGGTGGAGATGAAGCGGTCGGGGTCGCCCCAGATGCCGCGGGCCATCGACGGCCACGGCTCGGTGATCACGAGGAGACCGCCCTCGTCGGGGCCGACCGGCTCACCGGCATCCGTCACCACATCGACCGAGATGCCGGGAAGCGGGACCTGCGCGGAGCCCGGCTTCAGCGTCGTGATGCCGGGCAGCGCGCTGACCATGATCGCGCCCGTCTCGGTCTGCCACCACGTGTCGACGACGGGGGTGCGGCCGGCACCGATGATCTCCCGGTACCAGATCCACGCCTCGGGATTGATCGGCTCGCCGACCGAGCCGAGCAGCCGCAGCGACGAGAGGTCGCGGGCCTGAGGGATCTGGCGGCCCTGCTTCATGAATCCGCGGATCGCGGTCGGCGCCGCATAGAACAGCGACACCTTGTACTTCTCGATGATGTCCCACCAGCGGCCGGGCCCGGGGGTCTCGGGCGTTCCCTCGTAGATCACCTCGGTGGCGCCGTTCGCGAGAGGCCCGTACACGACGTAGGTGTGCCCCGTGATCCAGCCGATGTCGGCGGTCGACCAGTAGACGTCGCTCTCGGGGTGCAGATCGAAGACGTTCTTGTGCGTGTAGGCGGCCTGCGTCAGGTACCCGCCGCTCGTGTGCAGAATGCCCTTCGGCTTCCCGGTGGTGCCGCTCGTGTAGAGGATGAACAGGGGATGCTCGGCGGGGAACGGCTTCGCCGTGTGCTCGTCGGAGACCTGCGCGATCTCGTCGTGCCACCACAGGTCGCGGCCGGGCGTCCACTCGACATCGTTCTCGCCGCGCTTGATGACGAGCACGTGCTCGACGGATGCCGCAGGACCGTCGCCATGATCGAGGGCGATGGCCTCGTCGACCGCAGGCTTGAGCGGGGCGACCTTGCCCTTGCGCCAGCCGCCGTCGGCGGTGATGACGAGCTTCGCCTGGGCGTCGTCGATGCGGGCGCGCAGGCTCTCGGCCGAGAAGCCGCCGAACACCACGGAGTGCACGGCGCCGATGCGCGCCACGGCCAGCATGGCGACGATCGCCTCGGGGATCATCGGCAGGTAGATCGCGACCCGGTCGCCGGCTTCGACGCCGAGCGCGGTCAGCAGGTTCGCCGCCTTCTTCACCTCTGCGGTGAGCTCGGCATAGGTGATGGCACGGCTGTCGCCCGGCTCGCCTTCCCAGTAGAGGGCGACCCGGTCGCCGTTGCCCGCCAGCACGTGCCGGTCGAGGCAGTTGTAGGCGACATTGAGCTCGCCGTCGTCGAACCACTTGGCGAAGGGGGCGTTCGACCAGTCGAGGGTGCGGGTGAAGGGCTTCGACCAGTGGAGCAGCTCGCGCGACTGCGCGGCCCAGAAGGCCAGCCGGTCTTTCGCGGCTTCCTCGTAGAGCGCCGGGGTCGCGACCGCATGTGCGCTGAATGCCTCGTCGGGCGGAAAGCGGCGGGATTCGTGCAGCAGGTTGTCGATGGTGTCGACCATGCGAATTCGCTCCTTTGCGAGACAGGTGTGGGCCGTCGGGATGCCGCCAGGGCACGACGATTTTGACCCTACGCCACCCCACGGCCGAACCTCGACGATTGAATAAGTTGCGCGCGGTGCGCTATCGCGTACACTGATCCTGGCTCGGTCAACGAGCTCGCGGCGTGCGTGGTTCCCCCCAACTATCGCGTCGCTGTGGCGGCACCAGTTCCCCCCAATTGGTGCCGCCCCCTTCTGTTTAACGGGCGATCTGCTCGGGCGACGCGCGCGCGGCCGTCGAGGCGCAGCGTGCGGCACCTCTTCCCGCTCACAGGGCGAGTGGCGGATGCCTCGTCCACGGATCGGAGCGCGCGGGTGCACGCCACGCCCGCCGCTCTTCGTAGCGTGCTCGCGTGACCGATGGATTCGCACCCTCAGCCTCGCCCGGCCCCTTCGTTCCGCGGCGGGGCGATTCGAGTGCCCGGTCGCGCGGCGGCCCGACGGCGACGCCCCTGGAATCGAGCAAGGCGCGGGGCGGGGCCGGGGGAGCGGTCGGGCCGCCGCCCTTCCCGCCCGCCGTCGTCGTGACGCCGCGGGGGCGGGCGCCGGATGCGGAAGCCGCTGTGCTCGACCCCGCGCTGGTGCCCGTGGCGCCCGAGTTGCTCGCGGCCTTCGGGCCGCTCGGCCCCTACCTGGCGCTGCCGGCCGTCACCGACGTGCTCGTCGCGCCGGGCGGGGCGATCTGGGTCGACGAAGGAGCGGGCCTGCGCCGTGACGTCTCGCGTGCGCTGCCTGAGGTCGAGGTGCGCGCTCTCGCCGTGCGGCTGATCGCGCTGGGCGGCCGCCACGTCGACGATGCGGCGCCGCTCGGCGATGTGCGGCTCGGCACCGGCATCCGCGTGCATGCCGCACTGCCGCCGGTGTCGGTCGGCGGCACGGTCATCTCCGTCCGCGTGCCGCGCACCGTCGGGCTGTCTCTCGACGAGCTCTCCGCTCGCGGCATGGCGACGCAGGCGCAGCGCGCGGCGCTCGCCGGCGCGGTCGCCGCCCGGCGGAACCTGCTGATCACCGGCGCCACCGGTTCGGGGAAGACGACGCTGCTGGCCGCGCTGCTCGCTCTCGCGCCGCCCGACGAGCGCGTCGTCATCGTCGAAGATCTCGCCGAGCTGCAGGTGCGGCATCCGCACGTCGTCTCGCTCGAGGCTCGGCACGCGAACCTCGAGGGCGCCGGCGAGATCGGCCTGGCGCGCCTGGTGCGCGAGGCGCTGCGCATGCGGCCCGACCGGCTCGTCGTCGGCGAATGTCGCGGGGCCGAGGTGCGCGAGCTGTTCGCGGCGCTCAACACCGGGCACGAGGGCGGTGCGGGAACGCTGCACGCCAACTCTCTCGCCGACGTGCCGGCGCGCATCGAGGCGCTCGGCGCGCTGGCCGGGCTCTCGCCCGATGCCGTCGCCCGGCAGGCGGCTAGCGCGATCCACCTCGTCGTGCACGTGGCGCGTGTCGACGGTCGTCGCGCGATCGCGGCGATGGGCGCTCTCGCGGTGGATGCCTCGGGCCGGCTGCGCGTGGAGGCCGTATGAGCGGCGTCGCCGGGGCTCTCGACGAGGTCGCCGCTGTCGCGCAGCGCCTCGCCGTGCTGCTCGCGGCCGGGGTCACGCCCGAGCGTTCATGGGGATTCCTGAGCTCGAGCGAGCCCCGAGAGCACGCCGCCGAGCCCGCCCCTCGAGCAGGCGGCGCGGGCGGCCCGCGCTCGGAGCCGCCGCGGCAGAGCGCGGACATCGTGGCGGCGGCCGCGGCAACCGCCGCCCGCGCGGGCGACGTCGCCGCTGCGATCACCGCCGAGTGCGCGCAGGCGCCGCCGTTCGGGGCCGCCCGCCACCGTGCTGTCGCGTGGGGGCTGCTCGCGGCGACCTGGGCGGTGGCGATGAGCTCGGGCGCGCCGCCGGCTGCCGCTCTGCAGGGCTTCGCCACAGGAATCCGCCGCGCCGCGGCGCTCCATCGCGAGTTGGGCGTCGCCTTCGCCGGGCCGCGCGCCACCGCGCGCCTCGTCGGCCTGCTGCCGCTCGTCGCCCTCGGCTTCGGCGCGCTGCTGGGGTTCGACACGGTGCACGTGCTCACGGCGACGCCCGTCGGCTGGGCCTGCCTCGGCGGAGGGCTCGCGCTGATGGCCGGCTCACGGCGGTGGAGCGGCCGGCTGCTCGCGGCGGCCGAGCCGCGCGAGCTCGTGCCGGGGCTGCTGCCCGAGCTCGTCGCGGTCGCGATGCAGTCGGGTGCGCCCGTCAGCCGGGCGCGGGCGCTCGCGGCATCCGCCCTCGCCGAGCATGCGCCGTTCCTGACGGGCGAGGCGATCGAGGCCGACGAGGAGGCGGTCGAGGTCGTGCTCGACCTCGCCGCCCGCGCCGGCGCCCCGACCGTCGGCCTGCTGCTCGCCGAGGCGGAGCGCCGCCGTGCCGACGCCGACGCTGCCGGGCGCGCGGCCGCGGCGTCCGTGGCCGTGCGTCTCGTCGTGCCGCTCGCGGTGTGCGTGCTGCCGGCCTTCATGCTGCTCGGCGTGGTGCCGGTGCTGGTCGCACTCCTTTCCGGAACGGGCATCCGATTCGGATGAGCGCGTTGCGGGACTCTCCGCTCACAGCGTCGGAATCGGCCCTCTGTCCCCGATTCGCAGGCGCCGGCGCCGCGCCGAGTCGGGGGCGCGGGACACCATCGACTCACCCGCGCCGCAATCGGGAACCGAAGGGAATCAACGATGGATCTCATCCGTATCATCTGGGCACGCGCACGCCGGCTCACCGACGAGGCGGGCTCGGCGACCGCCGAGTACGTGGTGGCGACGATGGCCGCCGTCGGGTTCGCCGGGCTGCTCGTCGTGATCCTCAAGGGCGACGAGGTGCGCGGCATGCTCACCGACCTGGTGCATCGTGCGCTCACGGTCGGCAGCTGAGCGATCGGCACTCGGGTGCGACGGCGAACGCGGCACAGTGACCGCCGAGTTCGCCGTCGTGCTGCCCGGCGTGCTGCTGGTGCTCGCGCTCTGCCTCGGCGCCGTGAACGTGATCGGCCAGCAGGTGACGCTCGGCTCGCTCGCCGCGAGCGGGGCGCGGATGCTGGCGCGGGGCGACGATCCGGCCGCGGTGCGCGCGCAGGTGGCGGCGGCCGCGCCGGGCACCAGCCTTGCGCAGAGCTCGCAGGGGGCTTTCGTCTGCGTCGCCCTCGAGCGCACGGCGCAGTTCGGGCCGGTGGGGCTCGGCGCTCTGAGGCTCTCGGCGCACAACTGCGCGCTGTCATCCGACTCCGCGCCGCTCGGGGCGGGCGCGCGGGATGTCGGGGGAGGGGCGCAGTGAACGAGCGCGGCTCCGGCTCCGTTCTCGCCGTCGCGGTGCTCGGTGCGGTCGCGCTTGCGAGCGGCGCGGCATTGCTCGTGCTCGGCGCGCTGTCTGCGCAGCAGAGCGCTCAGGCGGCGGCCGACGCCGCGGCGCTCGCTGCGGCCGACACACTGTCGGGGCGGGCGTCGGGCTTTCCGTGCGAGAACGCGGAGCGGGCAGCGGCTCTCGACGAAGCATCCCTCGCCTCATGCCAGACCGACGGCCTCGTCGCCGTCGTCGGCGTGTCCCGGAGCTGGTCGCGCCTCACCCTCACCGCTCGGGCGCGGGCGGGGCCGCCCGGCACCCCGTGAGCGCTAGTCGAACTCGGCGCCGAAGTAGCGGTAGTCCACGGCGCCCGGTGCTCCGGTGCCGTCGGCGAACTCGCTGATCTCGCCGCTGCGGCGATAGACGTACTTCTTGCCGCGGTCGTTCGCCGGCAGCACAAGGCGCCCCTGCGGGGTGCCGCCGTCCAGGAAGCTGGTAGCGATGGTGCGGCCCTCGAGTGGGCCGTCGAGCAGTTTGGCGGTGTAGGTTTCGCCTGCCGTTGTAGTACCCATGCCGCCCATTGTGCTCAGCACGACGGGAGCGGCAAGCCCCTGGGCATCGGCCTTTTTCGAGGATCGGTGCGGTCGGGTGTGTGTATTCTCAGCCTGCAAAGGCTCAATGGCGCGCCCTATATATACGGCGTCCTGCCGTGCCTTAAGAAATAAGGAGTCTCTTGCCGAGCAACAAGAAGCTGGTCATCGTCGAGTCGCCGACGAAGGTCAAGTCGATCGCGCAGTACCTCGGCGACGGCTACACCGTGATGGCTTCGGTCGGGCACATCCGCGACCTCATCGAGCCGAAGGACCTTCCGGCCGATCAGAAGAAGGGGCCGCTCGGCAAGTTCGGCGTCGACGTCGAGAACGGCTTCAAACCGATCTACGTCGTCTCTGACGGGAAGACGAAGGTCGTCAGCGACCTCAAGCGCGAGCTCAAGAACGCCGACGAACTCATCCTCGCCACCGATGAAGACCGCGAGGGCGAGGCCATCGCCTGGCACCTGCGCGAGGTGCTCAACCCCAAGGTTCCCGTCAAGCGCATGGTCTTCCACGAGATCACCCGCGAGGCCATCGAGGCAGCCCGCGACCACACTCGCGACCTCAACATGGAGCTCGTCGACGCGCAGGAGACGCGCCGCGTCCTCGACCGGCTGTACGGCTACGAGGTGAGCCCCGTGCTCTGGCGCAAGGTCGCGCCCGGTCTCTCGGCCGGCCGAGTGCAGTCGCCCGCCACCCGCCTCGTCGTCGACCGCGAGCGTGAGCGGCTCGCGTTCGTCCCCGCAAGCTACTGGGACCTGACGGCGCAGTTCACCCCCGGGCAGGAAACGGCTCCGTTCGAGGCGCGGCTGCAGCGGGTCGACGGCACCCGCATCGCGCAGGGTCGCGACTTCGACGACTCGGGCAAGCTCACCGGGAAGGTCACCCAGCTCGACGAGAAGACCGCGACCGCGCTCGCCGAGGCGCTGCGTGCCGACTCGACCACCGTCACCGTCTCGAAGGTCGAGTCGAAGCCGTATTCGCGCCGCCCTGCCGCACCGTTCACCACGTCGACCCTTCAGCAGGAGGCCGCGCGCAAGCTGCGCTTCAGCGCCCGCCAGACCATGAGCGTCGCGCAGTCGCTGTACGAGAACGGCTACATCACGTATATGCGAACGGATTCCCCGTCGCTGTCGCAGCAGGCGACGAAGGCCGCTCGCGCCCAGGCCGCCGCCCTCTACGGCGCCGACACGGTGCCCGAGAAGCCGCGCGTGTACACCGGCAAATCCAAGAACGCGCAGGAGGCGCACGAGGCGATCCGCCCCTCCGGCGAGACGTTCCGCACCCCTGACCAGGTGCGCTCCGCGCTCTCTGCCAACGACTTCAAGCTCTACGACCTGATCTGGAAGCGCACCGTCGCGAGCCAGATGGCCGACGCGAAGGGCTCGACCGCGTCCGTCGCCATCGAGGCCAAGGTCGTGGGTGGCGAGCTCGACGGCACGGTCGCCGAGTTCACGGCATCCGGAACCGTGATCACATTCCGCGGTTTCCTGCACGCCTACGAGGAGGGACGCGACGAGGAGCGCAACAGCGACAGCGCCGCCGAGGCGAAGCTGCCGCCGCTCACCGTCGGCCAGGCGCTCGAGAGCGCCGGCGTCGAGGCCAAGGGCCACGAGACCACGCCGCCGCCGCGCTACACCGAGGCATCCCTCGTCAAGGCGCTCGAAGAGCTGGGCGTGGGCCGCCCGTCGACCTACGCGCAGATCATCTCGACGATCATCGACCGCGGCTATGTGACTCTGCGCGGGCAGGCGCTCGTGCCGAACTGGATCGCGTTCTCGGTCGTGAAGCTGCTCGAGGACCACTTCGGCGACCTCGTCGAATACGACTTCACGGCCGACCTCGAGAACGACCTCGACAGCATCGCCAACGGCGCCGACGAGGGGCGCGAGTGGCTGAAGGGCTTCTACTTCGGCACCGATGCGCACCGCGGTCTGCGCGGTGTCGTCGACAACCTCGGCGAGATCGACGCGCGCGAGATCAACTCCGTTCGCATCGACGACGGCATCACCCTGCGCATCGGCAAGTACGGGCCCTACCTCGAGGTCACCGACCCCGAGGCCGGCCCCGACGCCGCGCCGCGGCGCGTGAACATCCCCGAGGGGCTCGCGCCCGACGAGCTCACGCCCGCGAAGGCGCGCGAGCTGGCGGAGGCGCCCGAGCAGTCCGACCGGGTCCTCGGCACCCTCGACGACGGGAAGCAGATCGTCGCGAAGGACGGGCGCTATGGCCCGTACGTCACCGAGGTGCTGCCCGAAGAGTCCGCACGCGCCGAGGCGAGCGCGGCCGCGGCATCCGATGAGGCGAAGCCCAAGAAGCGCGCCGCGAAGAAGCCGGCCGCCCCCAAGCCGCGCACCGCGTCGCTCTTCAAGAGCATGAGCGTCGACACGATCGACCTCGACACGGCGCTCAAGCTGCTTTCACTGCCGCGTGTCGTGGGCGTGGACCCCGAGTCGGGCGACGAGATCCTCGCGGCGAACGGCCGCTACGGCGCCTACCTCAAGAAGGGCACCGACACCCGCAGCCTGCCGAACGGCGAGGACCAGATCTTCGAGATCACCCTGCCCGAGGCGCTCGAGCTGTTCGCGCAGCCGAAGTACGGCGCGCGCCGGGCCTCCAGCGCGCTCAAGGAGTTCGAGGCCGACCCCGTCAGCGGCAAGCCGATCCGTGTGCGTGACGGCCGGTTCGGCCCGTACGTCACCGACGGCGAGACCAACGCGACGATCCCGCGCGGCGAGGACCTCGAGGCCGTCGACTTCGCCCGCGCGGTGCAGCTGCTCGCCGACAAGCGCGCGAAGGGCCCTGCGAAGAAGCCGGCGCGGCGCTCGTCCCAGTCCGGGGCGAAGAAGACCACGACGACCCGCACCCGAGCGAAGAAGTGAGCGGCCTCTACATCACGATCGAGGGTCTCGACGGATCGGGGAAGACGACGCAGCTCGAGAAGCTGGCCGAGTGGCTGAGGGATGCCGGCCACACGGTCGTCGCGACGAGGGAGCCCGGGGGCACTGAGCTCGGGCAGCTCGTGCGCGACATCGTGCTGCACCACCGGGGTGACATCGCGCCGCGGGCCGAGGCGCTGCTGTTCGCCGCCGACCGCGCGCACCACATCGCGACGAAGGTGCGGCCGGCGCTCGAGCGCGGCGAGGTCGTGATCCAGGACCGCTACATCGACTCGTCGGTGGCGTTCCAGGGCGCGGGCCGCGTGCTCGACCCCGCCGAGGTGCGCCGCCTGTCCGAATGGGCGACCGAGGGGCTCTACCCGACGCTCACCGTGCTGCTCGACCTCGACCCGGCACTCGCGCGCGAGCGCATTGACGCCGCGCAGAAGGTGTTCGACCGCATCGAGGCCGAGGCGGCCGAGTTCAGCCGGCGCATCCGCGCGGCCTACCTCGAGTTCGCCGCCGCGCAGCCCGAGCGCTGGCTCGTGCTCGATGCGACGTTGTCGGCGGACGAGCTCGCCGCCGCGATCCGCAGTCGCGTCGCCGCCCTGTTGACAACCGACGGGACTGTCGGCGGCGCCGGGTAGCCTGAAGCCGATGAGCGTGTGGGCCGAGCTGACGGGGCAGCGTGAGGCGATCGCAGTGCTGCGCGCCGCGGCGGGGGTCGACCCGGGGCGAGCCGGCTCGGCCGAGGCATCCGATTCGCCGGCATCCGCGCCAGAGGCGGGCGGCGCGGGCAACGCGATGACCCACGCGTGGCTGCTCACGGGGCCGCCGGGTTCCGGTCGCTCGAATCTCGCGTTCGCGTTCGCGAGCGCGCTGCTCAGCCACGCGGGCCCCGACGGCGACGAGGCGACCGACCGCCAGGTACAGGCGCGCACGCACCCCGATCTGTCGGTGCTCGCGACCGAGAAGGTCATCATCACGATCGACGAAGTCCGCGAGCTGGTGCGCTCGGCCCAGTACTCGCCGTCGGTCGGGCGCTACCGCGTGCTCGTCATCGAAGACGCCGACCGCATGACCGAGCGCACGAGCAACCTGCTGCTCAAGTCACTCGAAGAGCCGCCAGAGCGCACCGTCTGGGTGCTGTGCGCGCCGAGCGACGCCGACCTGCTGCCAACGATCCGGTCGCGGGTGCGCACCGTGCGGCTCACGGTTCCGACCATCGACGACGTCGCCGAGCTGCTCGTGCACCGCGACGGCATCGAGCCGGCCCTCGCCGAGCAGGCGGCACGCCACGCGCAGTCGCACATCGGCATGGCGCGGCGGCTCGCGACGAACGCCGAGGCGCGGGCGCGCCGTGACGAGACGCTCGACCTCGTGCTCGGCATCCGCTCGATCTCGGCCGCGGTGCTCGCGGCGGCGCGGCTCGTGCAGATCGCGACCGACGACGGCAAGGCGATCACCGCCGAGCGCGACGCGGAAGAGCGCGAGCACGCCCTCAGATCACTGGGCGTCGAGCCCGGTGGAACGATCCCGCCGGCGCTGCGCGCCCAGCTGCGCGCTCTCGAAGAGGACCAGAAGCGGCGCGCGACGCGCAGCCTGCGCGACGGGCTCGACCGGATTCTCGTCGATCTGCTCTCGCTCTATCGCGACGTGCTGATGCTGCAGCTCGGCAGCGATGCCCCCCTCGTGAACCGCGAGCGTGAGGCGGCGCTCGGCGAGATCGCGCGTGCATCGAGCCCCGCGCAGACGCTGAAGATGATGGATGCCGTGGCTGAGGCGCGCACCCGCATCGACGCCAATGTGAACCCGACGCTGGCCCTCGAGGCGATGCTGGCCACCGCGGTGCCGGCGGTGGCCGCGTGAGGGCGGGGCGCATCGCGGGTGGCGCGCGCTCGGCGCGCGGGCTGGCTCGGGCGGTGACATCGCGCGGCGCACGCGCGGTCGCCGCCGTGGTCACCGCGGCCGTACTGCTTGCCGGCTGCACGTCGGCCTCGCAGCACAAACTGCCCACGCAGACGTCGACCCCCGTGGCTTCGCCGGCGGCGACCGACGGGCTCTCGGGCGCCGACGCGGCGGCGCAGCAGAAATACTACGGCCAGGCGCTCGTCTGGTCCGACTGCGGCGGCGGCTTCCAATGCGCTACGGCGAAGGCCCCGCTCGACTGGGCACACCCGAGCCAGGGCGACCCGATCAGCCTCGCGCTGATTCGGAAGCCCGCGACCGGCGCCAAGCAGGGGTCTCTGTTCGTGAACCCCGGCGGCCCCGGCGTCTCGGGCGTCGACTTCGTGCGCAACAGCGTCGGCGCGACCTCGGCCACCCTGCAGAAGCACTTCGACATCGTTGGGTGGGACCCGCGCGGGGTCGGGAAGTCCTCCGCCGTCACGTGTTACGACGACAAGGGGCTCGACGACTTCCTCTACGGAATCACCCCGGGCGAGCGGGGCAGCGACGAGTGGCTCGCAGCCAGCAAGAAGTCTGTGAGCGATCTCGGGCAGGCCTGCCTCAAGAACACCGGCCAACTGCTCGGGCACGTCGACACGGCGACGACCGCGCACGATCTCGACATGCTGCGGGCCAACGTCGGCGACCAGAAGCTCAACTATCTGGGCTTCAGCTATGGCACCATGATCGGCGCGATCTACGCCGACCTGTTCCCGAAGACCGTCGGCCGCATGACTCTCGACGGCGTCGTCGACCCGGCATCCAGCTACGACGAGCTGACCGAGCTGCAGGCCAAGGGCTTCGAGTCGAACTTGCGCGCATATGCGCAGTGGTGCCTCGGCCAGGACAAGAGCTGTCCCTTCAGCGGCTCGGTCGATCAGGTGATGAACACCATCGCCGGCATGCTCGACACGGTGCAGAAGCACCCGATCAAGAACTCCGACGGGCGGATGCTGGGGGCAAGCACCCTGCTGCTCGCGATCATCACCCCGCTGTACTCGACGTCGAACTGGCCCGCGCTCGACACGCTCTTCAAAGACGTCGAGCGCGGCAGCGCCCGGGTGGCCTTCATCCTGGCCGACGAGTACAACGACCGCGACTCGAACGGGACCTACACGACCAACACGGCGGTGGCGTTCCAGTCGATCGACTGCCTCGACTACACCTTCGACACCGACCCGGCTCACATGGCCGCCGAGGCGAAGCGCGTCGCGCAGGTCGCACCGGTGATGGGGCCGTTCTTCAGCTACGGCGGCATCACCTGCTGGAACTGGCCGTTCAAACCGGTGCGCACGCCGGCGCCGGTGCACGCGACGGGGTCGGCTCCGATCCTGGTGCTCGGCACCACCAACGACCCCGCGACTCCCTATCAGGAATCCGTCAACCTCGCCAACGATCTCGACAACGGCCATCTCGTCACCTGGAACGGCTCAGGCCACACCGCCTACGGGCGCTCCAACTCGTGCGTGTCAAACACCGTCGACGACTACTTCGTGAAGGGCAGCGTGCCCGCGAGTGATCCCCACTGCTGACATGTGGTGCAAGTTTGCAGGCACTGCAACGATAATGGTGGCGTGACTGATCTCAAGGAACCCGGCCTGAGGGAGCGCAAGCGCGTCGCGACGCGGCACGCCATCGAACGCGCAGCGATCGACCTGTCGATCGACAAGGGCTATGAGAACGTCACGGTCGACGAGATCGCCGAGGCGGCGGATGTCTCGCCCCGCACTTTCTTCAACTACTTCCCGTCCAAAGAGGCGGCGGTCGTCGGCCAGCTTCCCGAAGGGCCGCAGCCCGAGACGATCAGTGCCTTCCTCGGGGCGCCTGCCGAGCAGCCGATCCTCGACGGCATCCGCGCCATGCTCACGAGCTTTCTCGATGCGAAGAGCGACGAGGACACTCGGGCGGCCCACGCGCTGCAGGAGGAACGGATGCAGCTGATGCTGCGGCACCCGCACCTGTTCCGCCAGCGCATGGAGAACATGGAGGATCTCACGAACCAGATCATCGAGATCGTCTCGAAGCGGCTCGTGGTGCTCGACCCCGCGCTCGAGTCCGAGCCGACGACCCTGCGCGAGCGCGCGCGGCTCGTCGTGTTCGTGTCATTCGCCGGGGTGCGCAATGCGTGGGCGAGCTGGGCAGACCGCGGCGGGAAGGGGCGTCTCTCGGAGTGCGTCGACCGCTCGTTCGAGCAGCTGCACCAGCTGGCGACGCAGGTGAAGGTCTAGGGCGCGCTTCGGCGTCGTTTGCACTCCGGTTCGTCCTGTAAACTCTTCAATCGTGTGCGGTTCGCCGCCACGCCGCCTTAGCTCAGTCGGCAGAGCGATTCACTCGTAATGAATAGGTCGTCGGTTCGATTCCGACAGGCGGCTCGGTACAAACGGCCCCGGATCATTGAGAAATCAAGGATCTGGGGCCGTTTTTCGTTGCTACAAAAGTGTGCCCAGGCACCAGATGAAGCACCGAAATGCACCATTACGCACCCGTTTGTGGTGCAGCTTGTGGTGCATGTGGTGCCTACTATGTCGACGTGGCCCGTAGAAAGAACCCTCTGAACGTCGCTGCGGTGCGCGAGAACCTGGGTCCGGCGGAGGTCGCTGAGCTCCGCAAAGCGACTCCGGCGAAACGAAAGGTAGCGCCGCGGACCCGTGGAAAGACAGGGGAGTGGACGGCCAGCGAGTACAAGCCGGGCCAGTGGCGCGTGCGCCCGTCGATCACGATCAAGGATCGTGAGGGCATCATCCAGCGCGATGAACTCGGTAAGCCGTTGCGGTTCGCGCAAACCTTCTACGGCAGAGGCCCGGCAGAAGGCCGTCAGGCGGACGCCGAGCGCCAGGCGTATGAGTGGGCTGCTCAGATCCGCACGGAGTACGCGACATTCGGTGAGGTCTCTGACAAGGAGATGACCCACCGCGCGTTCTTCCGAGAGTGGTACGCAGAGCGACGAGACGTGTACTCGCTCTCCGCCAATACGCTGCACACTGACGAGTGGATGTTCGGTCTCATCGAGCCGGTGCTCGGAGACAGGCCGCTGGTCAGTGCACGCTGGAAACAGCTCAGCGACCTCTGTGCCGACCTGCTCGCCGTCACCGGCGACGACAAACGGGCACAGCTGAAAGCAAGCTCGTTCGACCGTTTCTGGGCCGCGCTTCGCAAGTTCTACAACGACGCCGCACTCCGGTATCACTTCGTCAGCCCGCTTCAAGGGCACGGGAAGCCTGTCGCTGCGGACACGGCGTATGCAGGCGGTCTCGACGACGACGCGATTCCGGCTCTGCAGTTCGAGCAGGCGATGGCTGTGATTCGGCGCGCAATGGAGGAGCCCGAGGGCATCAAGTGGGTGATTTCGGTCCTGTTCGGACTTCGACAAGGAGAGCGAACCGGGCTGACGACGGACGTGTTCGACTGGGGATCGGGGTTCCTGACCCTGTCCTACTCGTTGCAAGAAGTGCCATACCGCCACGGATGCTCGGCGGCGTCGCCTTGCGGTGAAGCTAAGCCCTCGAAGTGTCCAGCTCGCAAGGCGAACCTCGGTCCATGGCCGCTTCGTCACGGACGCCACGTTCAAGACGATCTGTGGCTGTTGCCGTTGAAGGGCAAGAAGAGGCGCCTGATCCCTGTCATCGACCAGATCCGAGAGCCGCTCGAAGCCTACGTTCGGGCGATCGAGGCCGAGCCATTCGAGCACGGTCTCCTCTTCCACCGCCAAGACGAGAAGGGCTCACCCTGGCGCGCGCCGATGGACCTCAACCAGTGGCGCAAGATCCTCCTCGACGTTGGACTGGTCACGGAGCCGCAGCTGGCGAAGAGCGCGCGGCAACGCGAGATCGACAACGACCCGAAGGTTCCTGGGACGCACCTGCTACGGCACACGGCGGTATCGGTGTTGCGCGGACTCGGCGTTAGCGACCCCTTGATCATGCAGCTGGTTGGGCACACCCATATCCGGACGACCGATCGGTACACCCATCAGCAGGCCGACCTTCTCTACCAGGAGATCTCGAAGGTCGGAGTCCACTACGCCGAGGCGCTGCGCGCAGCGAACCCTGCCGCTTAGGCGGCGTCGCGCATAGCTCTCGCCTTGGCTTCGGTGACCAACGTGCGCAGTGCCTTGGGCTCGGGGACGCGCGGCAGCTCAAGGACCGCTGCTGCGAGCTCGGCGACCGCGTACCGGGGCGAGCCACCGACATAGCGGACAGGGATGCGACCGAGGTCAGTAAGCAGTTGCAACGTGCGCACCGAAATCGCAAGAACCACGGCGGCTTCTTCGACGGTCAGGAGTACTGGCGAGTCCGTCGTCGTGGTCGTTACGGTCTTCGAGCCGTCAGGGTGGATCGTCTCGGTAGTCGTCACGCTGAGCGGCGCGAAGTTTAGGTTGATGGTGATCTGGGGCTGAGCTTCGGCGTCGTTGTTCTTCACCTCCCGCCTATGCCGTCAGTTTCTGGTCGGGCGGGACCCATTTCTGCCACTGCGCTTCGAAACCGCCCACACGCATATGTATGCGTCCCGCAGCCCGCCGGCTGTAACCGAATCCGGCCCGATGGCGCCGCGGCCGCGCATAGACGGCGTATGCGCCTCCTTCTCGAGAATCAAGTCACGATCCCCGGCGACGTTCGACACCCGGACGGCAGCGTCTACGCAATGGAATGTCGAGCGGGTCGTGACACGCTTCTCGCCGACACAGCCGCTGAGATGCTCGACCTGCTGTTGGAGGACATCGACTACCCGTGCGGCGAGTTCGCGACCATGGACGAGATCGAGCGGGCGTTCAAGATCCGCCGCGACGTCGGTGCTGCCATGGCAGAGGCGATGCAACGGCAGGCGCTCGACGTCGCGCGCCAGACGCGGCCGCGGATGTACGAGGCGCTCACCGAGCGCGAACATCAGCTTCTGACCGCCAGCAAGCGGAGGGTTCCGGCGACTCGCACCTGGGACGGACCGGCTGCCTTGTTCCTGCTTGAAAGCTCGATCTTCCTGAGCCGCGGGGCGCGCGGGGTCAGTGGTCGACGGGTGATCGTCGTGCACGATCTGGACGAGAGGGAGCTCATCGACGAAATCGTGGCATTCCGCGGATACGTGCTGACATCGAACGCCCGGTCAGAAGACCAGCTGTGGTGAGCTTCCTCTTCCATCTGGTCGCGGCCGTGATCATCGGCAGCTTCCTTGGGGCGGCCGTCGCGTTCGTGTGCCACCGCTGAGCCCGGCGTCGCCGCGAAGCGCACCGTCAGCGTGGCGGTCGTCGGCGGGGCGGACGCGGGCCGCGGGAGCTCGACGTCGTCGAGTTCCTGAGGCTGCCGGTACGGCGGCCGAGAGGGCGTAGCGCCTGTTGGCGCGGAGCCCGGCTCAACCCGTCCGGATTTCCGACTGGTTGCTGCGCATAGGTGGGGCATGACCGAGCCCGACGAGCTGCTGCAGCTGACCACCGAGATCCGTGCGCTCTTCCCCGACCTCCACCTCGACCTGGTGACCGTGGCTCGCGCCGAGGTTGCGCTCGACTGGGCGCGTAAAGCTCACGCGCGCGACGACGATCTGATTGCGATCCGCGAGGACGACGGGGAGGCTGCGCTCCGCTTCACCTATGGCGATGAGGTGGCCGGGTCGATCTACCGCATCCACACCGCCGAGTACGGAATCGAGTTGCCCGACGCCATGATTCGGGACCAGTGGGCGCGTGTCGTCGCGAGCTTCGCGGCGATCGGCGTGAAGCCTCCCGCGGAGTGGGTCGCCGAGCAGGTCGCGGTGTGGATCGCAGAGCGCGAAGCTCGCATCGACCGGACGATCGCCCAGGTCGCAGCGGACCGGCGCATCCCGGTCCCGCCTCACGTGATCGAGGACGCTCAGCGGGAGATCCGAGGGCTCGACCATGCGTGAACCGCAGCCGGTCCCAGTTGAGCGGGCACGCACCCAGATTCAGAAGCTCCATCCCGGGTGCATCGTCGATCTCGAAACCGCGCGCATCGCCGGACTCGCTGTCGAGGTCGCAGAGCTCCGAGCGACGCAGGGCTCGCTGCTCACGTCTGCTGTCGAGAGCAGCGATCACAGCCTTCAAACGGCGACCGCCTCATGCGATGTCGCAAGGATCGTGCGCCGCCACGTCGACGCACACGGTGAGCCGCTCTTCTCGGATGCCCGTATCTGGTGGCTGTGGCGCCGGATTCAGCTGACGATGTCGCTCAGCGGGAAACCGCTCGGCGACGAAGCCATCAGCCGGGAGATCCAGCGGGGGATCGACGAGCGCGACGCCGCGATCGAGGAGACGATCTCCCGCATCCTCGCTGAGTCCCCGGACATCCCTGGGGAGCGGGTCGCAACAGCTCGACGCATCCTGCGAGGTGAGCGGTGACCGAGGAACTCGATCAACTGATCGAGGCCCTCGACGAGCTGGCGGATCGCATCGAGGAGATTGCCGTCTGGGTGGAGGCAACGAGCTTGGTGACGCCGGAGTTTGGGCGGATTTTCGGTGACACGCCCGAGATTCGCATGGGGCGCAGGATCAGCGGGCTGCGAGGCGCTGCCCGATCAGTGCAGCACGCCTCGGTGCTTCTGGCAGACGCGGGTGAGGACTGACCGCCGATCGGCGCTTCGGAGTAGATAGCTCGGGTCCAGTTATATGACCCAGCCAGGACGAGCGCCGCGCATAGAGAGAGCATGAGCCCGCAGCAGCCGATCGTCCTCATCGACCTCGACAACACCACTGCCGATTTCACCGGCCATCTGAACGCCGGGCTCGCGCGCCTCTACCCGGACCTCGCGCCCCACGACGGGCAGCAGTTCGCAATCTGGGGCGACGACGCTGATCGCAACGCGGCGATCCGCGACGTGATCTCCGAGGCAGACTTCTTCTCGACGATGCCGGTCTACCCCGGTGCGCGTGACGCGCTGATCGAGATGCTGCGCGCGGGTGTCGATGTGGAAATCTGCACGAGCCCGATGACCTCCAACGTGCTGTCGGCCAGCGCGAAGATCGCGTGGGTGCGTCGGTTTCTTGGACGCCGCTTCGTTGAGCGGACCACGATCATGGGGAGGAAGGACTTGATGGCCGGTGACCTCCTGATCGACGACCGCGATTACGGCAAGCTCAGGGTCGAGCCGCTCTGGGATCAGGTCTACTTCACCCAGCCGTACAACGTTGCGCTGCCCGGTCCTCACCTCGACCGATGGGCCGATTGGGAGCAGGTCGTCCTCCCGCTGCTTGGGGACGACTTCCGGTGAGCGCCGTCGAGATCCGCGGGGAGATTGAGCGCCTGCACCCCGGCATCCAACTCGACGAGATGACCGTCGAAGAGCTGCGCACCGCTCTCATCGCGGCGCGCGGCGGGACGCAAGCAGTCGGCGCGCTTGACGTCCAGCGAGCGGATCGACGTGCGAGCCGGCGGAGGTCCGTGGGGTGCGTGACAGGAGCGGCGCGACATACGAGGCGAACAGCGGGACGTGGGCGCGCTGGGACGTCCGCGCATAGAGCGATGGCGCGTGCCGCGTCTTGGGGCTGTGGCGTCGTGCAACTCGGACGGCAGGCTTGCAGCAAAGGAGACCACTTCGCACATGCAACACCGAGCGACCACAGCCGCCATCGCAGCATTGGCTGTCGCCCTTCTCAGCGGCTGTTCCGCGAGTTCGCACGATGACGCGCGCGTAGCAGTAGTTGCTGAGAAGCGGCAGGCCCCGGCAACTCCGTCGGCGATGATCACTCCCGGCGTGCACATTTCCGCTGGCGCCAAGCTCCCCGACGGCTTCGTCGCATACCCGATGGCCGACGGTTCGAAAGTCGCCGTGTCGGAGAGCGCGCCGGTTCCCGCAGCGGTCATCGCCGACGCGGGTAAGCAGGCTGGCGCGATTGTTAAGGTCTCAGGTTCCACCGTCGAGTCGCAGGAGGCAGTGGTGTCCGCGGCTGACAGTCGGGCCAGCCTCATCAATGTCCAGACGGGCCACGCTGTCGTCTTGATCTACCGCGGCCTTGCCGTCACCGGTACCGGCGCCAACATGTCATACATCCAGGCGTGGGTCATGCGAGGCGCAGTTTCCGAGTTCCCGACGCTGGTTGCGGGCAATCTGCATGGCTGGGGCTCGGCAGAAGCTGCGCAGGCCGCCGCGACTGCGGCCGTCGGTGCCAACACGTCAGTTGTCGTCGTGGTCGCCCAGTGACCTGCGGGCTCGCTCAGGTGGTCACCGGAGGGGGAGGCAATCCATGAGCGCTCACGCTGCGGAGATCCTCGCCGCCGTCCTGCCGGCGCTGCTCATCGCCGGCCTGTTGTCCCCACAGTTCGCTGACTATGGCAAGTCGCGAATGGTTCGTTGGATCGGTTTCGCATACGTGATCCTCGTTGTCGCGGCTGAAGCCGTGTGCTTGTTCTCCGTGGTCGCCGAGATCCCGCTCGGCAGCGTCTTGTCCAAGATCGTGTTCGCGGGGACCTTCGCGGCACTGGTAGGGATCGCGTTGGCGGCCTTCTTCTGGGCGGCCAGCCAACGAAAGGCCGATGCTGTCAGCAGTGCTGCGCAGGATGATCGACCGGAAACAAACGCTCGCGGGTACTCCGCCGCTCGCTACGCGAACGCGATGAGGGGCCGCCGTGGCACTCGGAGCACCTTGACGCGGCAGCCGCGATGGGCGCGCGGCGCAGGCAAGTAGTCATAGGCCGAGCCCCTTCGCGCTGGTCTGATCCAGAGCTTGCTGCCCCCGGACGTACCTCGCCGTCGTCCCGGAGCTCGCGTGATCGAGCTGTCGTTGGATGCGGTCCAGCGGGACGCCGTTCGCGAACGCCGTCGACGCGTGGCCGGCGCGCAGGCCGTGCGGAGACAGCGACGAGAGCGAGATCCCAGCGCGGACCGCACGCCGTTTCAGCATCCGGTCGATGGACTGGCCGCCGAGCCTGTCCTCGAGGATTCGGCCGCCCTTCGTCATCTGACGGAACAGCGGCGACTGCGGTGTCGCGCCCGGGATGAGTGCGAGCCACGCCTCGAGCGCGCCGCGCGGGTCGGTGAGCTGGCGTGTGCCGCGAGCCACCGCGATGTCGGTTCCGTGGCCGTACTGGTCAGTCTTCCCGCGACGCAAGCGCAGGAGGTAGCCGTCTGCTGTTAGCCGCGCGTCGGACACGAGGAGCTCGGACGCAGCTCCGCGGCGGATCGCTGACCCGAAGAGCAGGAGAAGGAGCGCTTGGTCGCGGATGTCGATCGGCCGGCCGGCGGCGCAGGTCCCGAGCAGCTCTTCGAGCTCGGGCAGCGTGATGGCTCGGGCCTCATCGATCGAGAAGGTGCCGGCCGTCTCGCGACGGAGACCGGCGACCACCCGACGCACACCGGCGGAGAGCGTTGGCGACGGCACCCCTCGCTCCTCCGCACGCCACCTGACGGCCGAGAGCATCGAGCTGATCGTCGTTGGTTTCGCACCGCACCGATCGACGCGGTCGACGATCCAGTCGGCGACGCACACGGGGTCGAGCGGATCGAGGCCCACCGATTCGGCGAATCGGTCGAGCTGGCGCAACTGGTTCTCGTAGTTGCGCCGGGTGTTGTGTGCGATCGCCTTCCCAAGCAGCTCGACGCGGCGGTCGATCCGACCTGATAGGGCGACATTGGCGTTCTGCCCTCGTTCTGGGGCCAGGATTTCGAGCTCTTCTTCCACGCCCCGCCTATGCGCGGAATGGGTACCGATTCGTCACGGAATCGGTACCAACGAGTGAAATCGTCACCGGCGCGGACGCCGTCATCCGCGCATAGGGGAGACGTGCAGACCGAACCGCTCGCGAGCCCCCGAATCCAGACGAAGCCCGACGTCGACGAGCAGCTCGGGGTCGAGCTCGTGCAGCTGCCTGCTCCCGAGCCGTTGATCCTCGAGGCCTCTTTCCTGCCGGACGGCCCGTTCGTTCCCATCGCGACTGCCGCGGTCGCGACCATCCTCAGCGAAGTCCGTCGAGGCGGTGAGGAGTATGCCTGGATTCGCCACGTCGAGACCCACGCCGAGATCCAAGCGGCAGGCGACAGTTCCCGCGGCTTGTTCATCGAGGCGCGCACCCCTGCCACCTGGTGGCAACGGTTCATGGTGCCGGGCGGCTCGCGGGCGATCCGCTACACGAGGGCGAAGCGGGGATTCGTGCACCGGGCGCCAGAACGCGAGTGCCTGACGTTGGCGGTCGGGACGGCCGCGGCACAGCTGTGGTGCATGGAGAAGCTGATCTTGGACGGCCTGACTCTCGATGAGGCGGAGCTATGGGACGAGGAGTACCGCGCCGGGATGCGCCGGGGGTGACGGCGGCTGCCTCTCAGAAGCGGGAGCGCTCCCCGTCGATCAGGACTCCGACCTCGCGGACGTCAGCGACGTGGACGAGTGTGCGGAGGAAGCCCGCGGCGTTGCCCCAGCGCAGTTCGACGATCGGTGTGTCGAGCCATTCGTCGAATCCCGGGTGATCGGCGAACTGGGCGTTCATCGCCATCACGTTCCCCTCCGTCGCCACGAGGATCGGAGCATTGCGCGGCCAAGGTGCGGTGAGCCGGATGAACGGTACACGGGCGCCTCGAAGGAGGGCGCGGCGGACGTCGTGCCGCAGTCCTTCGAGCGCTGACCGGCGGCGGTGCCCGGCCCACTTGACGATCGCTTTGCCTCGCAGGTCCGCGATGAGCTGAGGCGCCCATGCTGCACGGCGCGCCCATGCCTGGCGCTCAGGCGACCAGGTGCGCGAGTACTCGCGGAGCCCAGGGACGCGGCCGCGGGCCACAAGCCGCTCGATCAAGTCGTCTGGGTCGTCGCCGATCGGTGTCCGACCGGATCGAAGCTCTGCGTAGAAGTCGCAGAGGCCGGGGAGCAGCGCATCGGCCTCTGGATCGAGCGCGGCGAGCACGGCGTTGAAGCATTCGGCGACCGCCGCTGCGATGCGGGCGATGGCGCGCTGCTTCCACTCGGGCCGGCTCGGGAGGGTGAAGGTCCAGCTGGGACGTCCGTCGCGAGGTGCGAAGCGGCCGGCGCCGAGCGCCCATGTCTTCGAACTCCACAGCTTCGACGGACTTGGCGTGAAGACGCTGATCGTCTGGCGCCCGGTGACACGGTTCTTGCCCAACTCGTATTGGGCGAGTCCCATAGCGTGGTGTCAATTCCCGCGGGGGTTCTCGTCGTTGTAGACGATGACGGGC